>NZ_AP017898.1:3148333-3522500 GCF_003609835.1 Sphingopyxis sp. FD7 | reverse complement strand
CCGGTCGATTCGATATTTGACGAGGTCGCCGATCGACACAAAGCCGACCATCTTGCCGCCCTCGACCACCGGCAGGTGGCGAATCCGCTTCTGCGTCATCTGCGACAGCGCCGCGATCACCGCCATATTCGGTTCGCAGGTGACGGGCGACTTGGTCATCACATCGTCGATTCGCCGGTCGAGCGCGTCGGGACCATAAGAGGAAATAAGGCGCACGATGTCGCGTTCGGAAAAAATGCCGACGACGGCGTCACCGTCGACCACGGGCACCGCACCGATCCGGTTCTGCGCGAGCAGGTCGGCGACCGCGCGCACCGTGTCGTCGGGCCGCGCCGAAATCACAGTCCCGCTCCGCCCTCGAAGAATCGCCCCGATCGTCATAGGTGCCGCTCCCGTCCTTATCGCCGTTGCGGCGACAGCTTATCATGATTCGGGTGATGGACGAAACGTCCCACCGCGGCGATCGCGCTTGGCGGTGGCGACGGCTTGGTCCATGGAGGCCCGCATGGCCAAACGCTCCCCGCTCGACAATCGCGACACATCGAACGTCGCCTGGGCACGCTATCGCCGATTGATGAAGGGCATGGCGCTCGTCTCGCTCGCCGCCGTCGTCGGCGCGCTCGGCTGGCTGCGCTTTTCGATGGGCGATGCGCTGACGATCCACATGATCATCGCGACGGCCGCGGGCGTCGGTCTGTCGGTGATGCTCGGCGCGGCGCTGATGGGCCTGGTGTTCCTGTCGAGCGGCAGCGGGCATGACGAATCGATCGAAGACCCGTTCGAAAACGACCCGGATTGGAAACCATGACCGAAGCCACACCCACGGTCGCCCCGCGCGACCCGATCCTGCGCGTCGTCCCGCGCCCTGCCGACATCAACGCCAATGGCCACATCTTCGGCGGCTGGGTGCTGAGCCAGATGGACATTGCGGGCGGCATCGTCGCGGGGCGAATCGCGCAGGGCGCGGTCGCGACGGTCGCGATCGAATCGATGGAGTTCATCGCGCCGATCCTGCTGCGCGACATCATCTCGGTCTATGCGCATCTCGAGCGCCGCGGGCGCACGTCGATGGCGATCCGGATCGAGGTGATAGCGACGCGCGACGGCGGGCGCACCGAGGAAAAGGTGACGGGCGGGCTCTTCACTTTCGTCGCGCTCGACGAAAACCATCGCCCGCGCCCGCTGCCGCCGGTTTGAAGCATCAAATTACCTCAGTCCGTCATCCCGGCCTTCGCCGGGATGACGATTTCATAAATGCGACCACGCTCTATTCGTCCGCCTTCACGCGGTAGTCGAACGTCTTGCTGCCGTTCGCCGGAACGCGGACGGTCCAAGTCAGCAAGCCATCGCTGCGCGGCAATTTCCGTATCCGCGAATCGAGCCCTTCATGGTCGTCGACAAGAAAGCCGATCTCGACATCGGCCGGACGTGGATTCGCATTGCTCACCGTCACGCGGTAATCATGCTTGCCATTCTTCGGCGGCCCGTAATTTTCGACGTCGATCCGCACCTGATCGCTTGTCCCGATGACCAGGTCGACCTTTTCGCCGATCGCATGGTCGCGCATCGCGCCTTCGCCGACGAGCAGTTCGCGGTCGCCGACGCGCTCGAACACCGCCGCCTGTCCGCTGGGCAGCGGCACGCCAAGCCCGTCGGCTTCCCTATTCTGCATTCGCAGCACGATGTCCGGCGTCATCGCCCGGCCTTCGTCACCAAGGCCCGTGCGCATCCGATAGATGGTCCGAAAGGGCACGCGGTCCTTCACAAGCAGCGCCACCTGCTTCTGCCCGTTCGCCGCGACGGTGACGGGGATCGGCACGCGATAGAGCTTGAGGTCGCCGAGATCCTCCTGGCTCGCGACGACCGCCACCGGCGACATCAGTTCGGCGCGCTGCATTCGCGATCCGGTGACGACGATATCCTCCATCCCCGCAACTGGCATCATCATCGGCGGCGCGGGCGGCGGGGCAGGTGGCGGCGCGCCATAGCGGCCGCTGCCGGTCGGAAAGCAGCTGAGGCGCAGCGGCGGCGGGCGCGGACGATCGGCAAGCTCCTCGAAATCGCTGACCTGGTTGAGCATGCCCGCAATCGCCGCGAGCCCCGCGTCCGCAAAACTCTCGCCATTGCTGTTGGCGACGGTCAGCCAGGCGAAGAGGTCGAGCGTCTTCCCATCATCGCGCACGCGCGCGACATAATTGCTCGCCCAGTCGAAGCCGGTCGATAGATAGGTCAGCGTCACCGTCGCGCGCTGCGCCACCGGACTGCGCGTCGTCACCGACAGGGTCGGCCTGGCGGTGAGCCCCGGCGGTACGCCGTCGTAGAGGATCGTTTCGGGAATGCCCGTGCAGCGCAGCGCTTCATAGCCCGCAGCAGTCTGAAGCACGACCGCGCCCGCCGGCCCCGAGCGAATGATCGCCTCCTCTTCGGTGACCCGGCCCGTCGCGCGGTCGGTACGGCGAAGATGGACGCGGTTGCCGAGCGAGCCGTCGAGCAGACTGGCGGGTGACAGCAAGGCCGCGTCGCGATTCTTCTGCGCCGCCCCGCCGGGCAGGCCGGTGACGATCGCGCTGACCGCGATCATCCCTTCGGCGACCCCCTCGAAGCGCAGCACGACCTCGCCCGCGGGCAGGTCGACGGTGCGCATCTCGGAGATGAGCGCAAAGCCCTCCAGCCAGTTCGGCGAGATTTCGCCGCCTTCGTCGCGGCCGGGATCGCGGAACACACTGACCGACACCTTCTCGGGCGCCAGCGACGTGACCACCGGCTGCGCCGCCGCCGGGGATGCGGCGAGCATCGTCAGCAGGAGCGGCCAGCGGCGCATCGCCCGCGAATCAATAGCGCGTTTCAAAGGTGGCGGTGATCGTCGCCTCGCCATTGGCGGGCAGTTCGACGCGCCACCGCGTCCCGTCGCTGTCGAGCCGCTGGCTCTTCCGGCTTTCATCTAGGATGCGCGTTTCATCCCAATACCAGTCGAGCCCGCGCTGGATGAGGTCGAGTGTCACCGGCTGCGCGCGCGCATTGGTCAGCGTGTAGGACATGAACGAGCGCGTGACGCGCGCCGACACGCGTTCGCGCTTTACCACCGTCGCCTGCACCTTGACGTCGAAGGCGAGGCCCGTCGCAAGACCCAGCTCGCTGCCCATCGGCGTGTGGCCGATATTGTTCTCGCCGATGAACTGCGGGTCGCCGCGAAGGTCGCGCTGATAGAAACGCACCGTTCCCGCGGGCAGCGCGTCGCCGAGGCCACCGCCTTTCGCGCTGGTGTTGAACTTGATGACGCTCGCGGCGCTGGCGGGTTCGGTCATCGTGTCGAACCCGCCGACAGTGAACTCGTAGATTTTCTGCGCCGGAACGCCGCTGACGTCGAGGAAGCTCACCTGCTTCGTCTGGGCGTTGGCGATCGTCGTGCGTTCGGCGAGCGGATAGAGATAATAATCGCCAAGCTGCTCGCGCGGCGCGGTTTCGGTGCCGGCGCGGCGCAGATTGCCGGGCGGCTGCGGCCGCGGGCGATAGCGCGGCGAGACCGCACCGCCCGCCGACGGCGTCCCCGCGACGAGCAGCGTCTTGGCATTGTCAAAGGTCGTGCCGGTGTTGTTGGTGAGCGTCACCCAGCCCTGGACGTCGATCGTCCCCGCTTTCTCGTCATAGAGCGAGACATAGTCGGCCGCCCAGCCGAGCCCGTTGGTGAGGTAAGAGAGCGTCGCGGGCCGCGTCCCCGCGCGCGCGCTGTCGAGCGTGATCGACAGGGTCGGCTTGGCGCGCAGGTTCGGCGGAATCTTGTCGAAGATGACGCGCACCGGCATCCCGTCGTCGCGCAGAATCTCGATCCGCTGCCCGATTTGCAGCACGACGCCGCCATTGACCGCGAGCACCTTCGCGCGCTCGCGCGTTTCGGCGCCGGTGGCGGGGTTGGTGCGCAGCAGCGTCACCGTCTCGCCCACCGCCTTTTGCATCAAGGCATTCGGCGAGAGCAGGTCATAGTCGAAGTTCTGCTCGACGATCGCGGTGTCCGCCGCGGCAAAGGCGACCGTCTGCGGCCGGATCTGCGCCGACACATCGGGAAACTCCTGCCGCGTCCGGCCGACGGGGAAGGCGATCTGGCGGATGTCCTGCACCAGCGACTGCCCACCATTATAGATGGTGACGGCCAGCTCGCCCTGCGCATTGCCCCTCGTCGGATCCTGCGCACCCGCGGGCATCGCGGCCAGCCCGGCCCCAAGGATCAGCGGAGCCCAAAGCCCTGACAAAGCGCGCATAAAAAAGCCTCCCCGCGACGGTCCCGCGGGGAGGCTATGGCATGTCTCACTGAAAGGCCAGTCTATTCGGCCGCCTCGACGTCGGTGTTCCGCGCGGCCAGCGTGCGGCGCGTACGGCGCGGCTTGGCTGCGGGCGCTTCGTCGGCGCCGTCGGCGTCGGCGGGGCGTTCGCCGCGCCCGATCGCGGGCGGCAGCACCGCCGTGTCGATCCCGGCATCGGCGGTCTCGCCGCTGTCATTCTGTCGCGGCCGACGCGTCGGGCGCCGCGCCGCGCGCGGGGCGCGCTCGGCTTCGGCCTTCTGATCGTGCGCGTCGTCATCGCTGCGCTCGTCGCGCTCGTTGCCGCTGTCGGCATCGTCGCGGCTGCGCGAGCGGCCACGCGATGACGGCCGGTTCCCGCGGCTGTCGTCCCCCTGATCGCCGCGCGGTTCGCGGTTGCCGCGATTGTCGCGCTGGCCACGGTCGTTCCGGTCATTGCGATCACCGCGGTCGTTCCGCTCATCGCTCTGATCGTCGGTGCCATTGTCGCCGTCGCCATCGCCATCGGTGTCGTCATGGCCGTCGAAATCCTCGACCCCGCGAATCTCGCGGCCACGGTCGTGGCTGCGTTCCTGTCCGTTCGCCGCGGCCTTTTCTTCCTGGCGCGCGCGGAAATCGCTGACGACGCGGAAATAATGGTCGGCGAACTGGAGATAATATTCGGTGAGGACGCGGTCGCCGGCGAGCTGAGCATCGCGCGCGAGGTTGCGATATTTCTCGATCATCTGCGCGCCGTTGCCGCGCGCCCGGCTGTCGATGCGGTTCGCCTGGTCGACGCCTCCGCGCCCACCCGACTGCGACCGATTATTGTTGTTATTGTTGTTGCGGCCGCGACGGCGACCGCTCTGCCGGTTGTTCATGTTCAACTGAGACATCCTGTCGATAAGCTAATAGCTATGCCAACCCCTTTTGGCCGACTGCGCTCTTTGCGCGTCGCGTCCGCGCTTCGTGCGCGGCCTTGCCCTTTACCGCCTGCGCCGGACCCCACGGTCCCGCACGAGCATCGCAATTGGGAAGCAGACCCGCCGGACCAGTATCGGTGCGCCGCACCGCCAAAGGGACCCTGATCAGGCCTGTGAGCCGCCCCTACCGCGCTTTGCCGCCAAAACCAAGCGATTTCTTGTGCGCCGGTCAGGCACGGGTCAGCAAAAGCGCCCGGTCGCGGCCAGCGAGATCCTGTTTGCAGGCGACGGCAAACCCCGCGGCGCGGGCCAGCTCGCTCACCGATATGCGTTGCGCGTGACCGATTTCAAGGATCGCCGCGCCGCCGGGCGCGACGAGGCGCGGGAGATCGGGGATGATGCGGCGATAATCGCCCAACCCATCGGCGCCCGCGAACAGCGCGCCCGCGGGTTCATGATCCGCGACATCGGGCATTAACGCTTCGCTGTCGGCGATATAGGGCGGGTTGCAGAGGATGAGGTCGAACCGGCTGGCGACGCCCGCTGCCCAATCGCCCTTCACCAGCGCGGCGCGATCCGCCATCCCCAGCGCGGCCGCATTGGCGCGCGCATAATCGAGCGCGACGTCGCTGGCGTCGACGCCCAGCCCGCGCGCGTCCGGCCATTCGGCGAGCGCCGCGAACAGCAGCGTGCCGGGACCGGTGCCGAGGTCGAGGATGGTCTGCGGCGGTGCAGCGCGGAAATGATCGACCGCCGCCTCGATCAGCGTTTCGCTGTCGGGTCGCGGGATCAGCACGCCGGGGCCAATTGCCAGCCGGATCGTCCAGAAATCGCGATAGCCGAGGATATAGGCGACAGGTTCATGCGCCATGCGCCGCGCGACCAGCGCGTCAAAGCCCGCCGGGACATCGTGGCGCGCCGGGTCGAGCAGCAGCGCCTGCCGCTCGATCCCCAGCGCATGCGCCATCAGCAGTTCGGCGTCGAGCCGCGGCGTATCCGACACCGCCGCGAGCCGCTGCGCCGCATCGCGCAGCGCCTTGCCCACCTCACCCACCTCTAATCCCGTTCGTGTCGAGCGAAGTCGAGACACCCGTCGAAATCGCGCCTGCCCCGATGGGCATCTCGACTTCGCTCGATGCGAGCGGAATTAGGGGGCTCACTCACCCAGCCCCGCCAGCCGCTGCGCCTGATCCTCGGCGATCAGCGCGTCGATCAGCTCGTCCATCGCGCCCTCCAGGATTTCGGGCAGGCGATGGAGCGTCAGGTTGATGCGGTGGTCGGTCACGCGTCCCTGCGGGAAATTATAGGTGCGGATGCGCTCCGACCGGTCGCCCGACCCGACCATCGACCGCCGCGCCGACGCTTCGGCGCTGTGGATCTTCTCGCGCTCGAGGTCGTAAAGCCGCGCGCGCAGCACCTGCATCGCCTTGGCGCGATTCTTGTGCTGGCTGCGCTGGTCCTGCTGGATCACGACAAGGCCGGTCGGGATATGCGTGATGCGGATCGCCGAATCGGTCGTGTTGACATGCTGCCCGCCCGCCCCCGATGCGCGATAGATGTCGATCTTGAGGTCACTGTCGTTGATCGCGACATCGACCTCCTCGGCCTCGGGCAGCACCGCGACGGTCGCCGCGCTGGTGTGGATGCGCCCGCCGCTTTCGGTGACGGGAACGCGCTGGACGCGGTGGACGCCGCTTTCGAACTTCAGCTTGGCGAACACCCCCTGCCCCTTCACCGACGCGACGACTTCCTTGTAACCGCCGACCTCGGCCTCGTTCGCCGAGATGATTTCGACCTTCCACCCCTGTATGTCGGCGTAGCGGCTGTACATGCGCAGCAGATCGCCCGCGAACAGCGCCGCCTCGTCGCCGCCAGTGCCGGCGCGGATTTCGAGCATCGCGGCGCGCTCGTCGGCGACGTCCCTGGGGAGCAGCTTGACCGCCAGCTCATGCTCGGCGGCGGGGAGCGCGTCCTCGATCGCGGCGATTTCTTCCTCGGCCATCGCCTTCATTTCGGGATCGGCGAGCATTTCCTTGAGCGCGGTGAGTTCGCCGCGCAACCGCACGACTTCGCGGGCAGCGGTGGCGACGGGTTCGAGCTCGGCAAACTCCTTCGACGCCGCGACGAAATCCGCGGGCGCCATATCGCCCGTCGCCATGCGCGCCTGGAGCGCGGCATGGCGTTCGACGATGGCTTCGATCTGCTTTCGGGAAACCTGGGTCATCTTGTCCAAAACAGTACAAACACGTCATGCTGAACTTGTTTCAGCATCCACGGCGCCGCATAGAGGCCTAGATGCGGTCGCGGCAACCCTGCACCTATATTCTTGCCAGCCAGAAGCGCGGCACGCTTTATATCGGCGTTACATCAGACTTGGCTGCGCGCGTTTGGCAGCATCGTTCTGGCGCGGTGCCAGGATTTACAATGCGATACCGCGTGCACCGGCTCGTCCACGCCGAATTTTTCGACGACATGCATGGTGCAATAGCCCGCGAGAAGCAGCTGAAGCGCTGGCATCGCGAATGGAAAATAAACTTGATCGAGGCCGACAATCCCGATTGGCAGGATTTGGCCGAAGCGTGGCGAATTGCCGAGCCAATTCCGAAACCGCCGTCATGCTGAACTTGTTTCAGCATCCATGGCGCAACGCCGCGCCCTTATCCCATGGACCCTGAAACAAGTTCAGGGTGACGAGTTATATTACGCCGACGCTCAGAATCCCGAACCTCCACCAGACACCCCCCCCACGCCAGGCCCAATGGCCTGCAGCACACGGCCCAGGAATGCACGGTCGGGGTCGGGCTTCAATTCGGTAAGGTGATAGCGGGACGAACCATCGTCCGGCTGCGGCCTGACATAGAGCGCCGCATCAGCGCCGACCTTCCTGGCAATCTCAACCTGACGCTTCGCCTTGCCACGGTAAGCGATCGTCGTTCTGAAACCCTGTTGCCGCAAGCGATAGGCGATATTGATCGCATCGCCTTCGAGCGTCGGGTTATCGGGAATCACCGCTATCAGCGGCTCGACCGGACCGCTTTCCACCAACATCGCCAGCCGCTCGATCCCCGCCGCCCAGCCGACCGCCGGGGTCGGCGGGCCGCCAAGATTTTCGATCAGCCCGTCATAGCGTCCGCCGCCGAGCACCGTGCCCTGCGCGCCCAGCCGGTCGGTGACGAACTCGAACGCGGTGTGGCGATAATAGTCGAGCCCGCGCACCAGCCGCGCGTTGCGTTCCCACGCGACCTCCGCGGCGTCGAGCCCCGCGGTGACGGCGCCGAAGAAATCCTGCGCTTCGCTCGTCAGATACGCGTCGATGTCGGGCGCGCTGTCGGCGATCGGGCGGTCGCGCGGGTCTTTGCTGTCCAATATCCGCAGCGGATTCTTGTCGAGCCGCGCGAGGCTGTCTTCGGACAGATCGCCACGATGCGCCATGAAATGCTCGACCAGCGCCGCACGCCAGGCGTCGCGGCTTTCGGCGTCGCCGAGCGTGTTGAGCGTCAAGGTCACGCCCTCGGCGATCCCCAATTCCTTCAGCAGCTGGTCGGCGAACACCAGCAGCTCGGCATCGGCGAGCGGGCTGTCGCTGCCCAGCACTTCGGCGTCGAGCTGGTGGAACTGGCGATAACGCCCCTTCTGCGGCCGCTCGTAGCGGAACAGCGGGCCGTGCGTCGCGACCTTCAGCGGCGCGAACTGCTGCCAGCCGTTCGTGATATAGGCGCGTGCGATCCCCGCTGTGAATTCGGGGCGCAGCGTCACCGATTCGCCGCCGCGATCGTCGAACGAATACATTTCCTTCGACACGACGTCGGTGGTTTCACCCAGGGACCGCGCGAACACCGCGGTCGGCTCGATCACCGGCACCTCGATCCGCCTGAAGCCATAGAGGCGGCGCACGCGCTCGAATGTCTCGACGACATGCGCGAAACGGTCGGCGAAATCGCCGAGCATGTCCTGCGTGCCGCGCACCGGCTGCGGCGTCGGGATTTTGGCGGGTTTGTCCTTGCTCATGGCGGCGGCGTCTAATGGTTTTTGTATGAAAGGCAAAGAGCCGCCATCAAACCTTCTCACCTTGAGGGAGAAGGGAGGAAGGCTGGACCTCCCCCTCCATTCCTGCCTAAGAATGTCGCCATGAAAACAGCAGCATTTGTCGCCGCCGCACTCCTTGCCGCGCCCCTCGCCCTTGTCCCCGCCGCGTCCGCGCAGGACATGAACAGCCGTCCGCAGCCGGTCGTTCCGCCGCTCACCATCCCGCTGCCCGCCGACAAGCCCTATCCGGGGACGATGCAGCTGCGCGTCGATGCGACCGATGTTGCGCGCGGCATTTTCCGCGTCCGCCAGACGATTCCGGTGGCAAAGGCGGGCAAGCTGACCCTGCTCTATCCCGAATGGCTGCCCGGCAAGCACGCGCCGCGCGGCGCGGTCGCCGAGATGGCGGGGTTCACCGCATCGGCGGGCGGCAAGCCGCTCGCATGGACCCGCCAGCCGACCGACGTTTACGCCTTCGACATCGACGTACCCGCGGGCGCGAAGACCATCGAGGTTGGGTTCGACTTCCTGTCGCCGACGCGCAGCAGCGAGGGCCGCGTCGTCGTGACCCCGGCGATGATGAATCTGCAATGGGAACAGGTCAGCCTCTATCCCGCCGGATATTTCACGCGGAATATCCCGGTGCAGCTGGAGGTGACGCTGCCCGACGGCTGGACCGGCGTCGCGGCGCTCGACGGGCTCAAGACCTCCGGTAATCGCTACAGCTATGCGCCGACCAGTTACGAGGTGCTGGTCGACAGCCCGATGTTCGCAGGAGCCCATTTCCGCAAATGGGATCTTGGCCACAATGTCACGCTCAACGTCATCGCCGACGAGCCGCAATATCTCGCCGCCACCCCCGACCATATCGCGCGCCACGCGGCGCTGGTATCGGAAGCGGTCGCGCTGTTCGGCGTGCGTCATTTCGACCGTTACGAGTTTCTGCTCGCGCTCACCGACGAACTTGGCGGCATCGGGCTCGAGCATCATCGGTCGAGCGAGAACAGCCGCGCGGTCGATTATTTCACCAAATGGGACGAGAATGACTGGGAGCGCGGACTGCTCCCGCACGAGCTGGTGCATAGCTGGAACGGCAAATATCGCCGCCCCGACAAATTATGGACCCCCGATTACCGCACCCCGATGCAGGACAATCTGCTGTGGGTTTACGAAGGGCAGACAAGCTTCTGGGATCTGGTGCTGGCGGGGCGGTCGGGAATGCAGGCGAAGGAGACGATCCTCGGCGAATGGGCGAGCCATGCCGCCAATTACAGCGTCCAGCCGGGGCGCAGCTGGCGCTCGGTCGAGGATACGACGCTCGACCCGATCATCGCCGCGCGCAAGCCCAAGCCCTTTCCGAGCTGGTCGCGGACCGAGGATTATTACAACGAAGGGTCGCTGATGTGGCTGGAGGCCGACATGCTGATCCGCGGCGCCACCGACAACCGCAAAAGCCTCGATGATTTCGCGCGCGCCTTTTTCGGCGGGCGCGAGGGTGATTGGGGGCAGTCGACCTATGATTTCGGCGATGTCGTCGCGGCGCTGAACGCCGTGCATCCCCACGACTGGGAGCGTTTCCTGCGCGACCGGATGCAGGCGTCCGGCCGCCCGGCGCCCATCGGCGGGATCGAGCGCGCGGGCTACCGCCTCGTCTGGCGCGACACGCCGAACGCCTATGACCGCGACCGGATGGCGCAGGGGAAAAATGTCGATCTCACCCACTCGCTCGGCCTGACGATCGACAAGGAGGGCGTCGCTGGCAGCATCCTGTGGAACGGCCCGGCGTTCCGCGCCGACATCGTCAACGGCACCAGAATCGTCGCGGTCGATGGGATGAGCTACAGCCGCGAGCGCATCGAGGCCGCGATCCGCGCCGCCGCCGACGGCAAGACGCCGGTGCGCCTGCTCGTCGAACGCGGCGGGCGTTATCGCACGGTCGAGATCGCCTGGCACAGCGGGCTGCGCTGGCCGCATCTGGAAAAGATCGAAGGAACGCCCGACGGGTTCGACCGGCTGTTCGCGCCGAAACGCGCGCTTTGACGGCAGTGCGAGGGTGGAGTCAGCGCCCCCCTTTTTTCCGTCATCCCGGCGAAGGCCGGGATGACGTTTAACATCAGGTGGGGCCACCTGTCCCGAGGCCCACCTGCTGGCGCACTCCGATCGCCAGCCCGGCGACCGCGCCGAGCGCCGCCAGCGCCATATCCTTTTGCGCGTCCCACATGTCGCCCTGTTGCCCGTTGTAGCGGTCGGCGGTTTCGCCCGCCGCGAAGAGCGTGAGCAGCCATTCGAACACCTCATAAAGCGCGGAGACGGAAAGCACCCAGCCGAGCACCGCCAGCATGGCGCCGCGCGCGCCCAGCCCGCTCCGGCGGCGCGCGACTTCGGCCACCGGGACCACCGACAGCGCGCCGAAGGCGAAATGGACAAACCGGTCATAATGGTTGCGCGTCCAACCAAAGGTGTCGGACAATGTCGCTCCGGTCAGCGCGCGGGCCCAGTCGTCATAGGGCACATTGCTGTAGGCGAAGCGCCCGCCGAGCGTGTGGAGCGCGAGGAAGAGGGCGATGCACGCGACCGCCGCGGTCGACAGCGGCCAGCGGCGAAGCAGCCACGGCGATGCGACGATCAATAGCATCGTCGGGATATGCTGGAGCAGCGCGACCTCGGGATAGGGCTGATCGATCTGCGCGATGAGGAGCAGCGCGAGGAGCAGGCCAATCAGGCGGCGCTGCGCGGGTGGGGTGGCGGACACGGACGGCACGCCCACATCCTACCCGTTCGTATCGCGCAAAGTCGAGATACGCCGACTCCACTGCACCCCTGCGGAGGCAGGGGTCCATCTCCCGCCGTCGCCTTTCACAGAGACGGCGACGCATACCGCAATCTTGGGTGATGGGCCCCTGCCTTCGCAGGGGCCCAGCATCTTACCCTCAGCCCTTCTTCAGATGCCGCCGTCCCAGCAGTTCGGCGATCTGCACCGCGTTCAGCGCCGCACCCTTGCGGAGATTGTCGCTGACGCACCAGAGGTTGAGGCCATTCTCGACCGTCGGATCCTCGCGCACGCGGCTCACGAAAGTCGCGAAATCGCCGACGCATTCGACGGGGGTGATGTAACCGCCGTCCTCGCGCCTGTCGTGGAGCACGACGCCGGGGGCTTCGCGCAGGATGCGCTGGGCATCCTCGGCCGACAATTCCTTCTCGGTCTCGATGTTGATCGCTTCCGAATGGCCGACGAAGACGGGCACGCGCACGCAGGTCGCGGTCACCTTGACCTTGGGGTCGAGGATCTTCTTGGTCTCGACGACCATCTTCCACTCTTCCTTGGTCGAGCCGTCGTCGAGGAACTTGTCGATGTGCGGGATGACGTTGAAGGCGATCTGTTTGGTGAACTTGTTCACATCCTTTTCGTCGCCGACGAAGATCTGGCGCGTCTGGTTCCACAACTCGTCCATGCCCGCCTTGCCCGCGCCCGACACCGACTGATAGGTCGACACGACCACGCGCGTGATCGTCGCGGCATCGTGGAGCGGCTTCAGCGCGACCACCATCTGCGCGGTCGAGCAATTGGGGTTGGCGATGATGTTTTTCGCCGTGTAGCCGTCGATGGCGTCGGGGTTGACCTCGGGCACGATCAGCGGCACGTCGGGGTCCATGCGATAGAGCGACGAATTGTCGATCACGACGCAGCCCGCCGCCGCCGCCTTGGGCGCGTAAATGGCGGTCGCGTCGCTGCCGATCGCAAAGATCGCCATGTCCCAGCCCGCCCAGTCGAAATTCTCGATATTCTGGCATTTCACGGTCTTGCCGCTGTCGCCGATCTCGATCGTGTCGCCCTGGCTGCGGGGCGATGCGACCGCCGCCAGTTCGTCATAGGGAAATTCGCGCTCGGCGAGGATGGCGAGGACTTCGCGTCCGACATTGCCCGTCGCACCCGCGACGACGATCCGGTAACCCATGAAACTGTCCTTTATCTTGTCCGTGAAACGAAAAACGACCGGTTCTGCCCCTTGGCCGAACCGGTCGTTTTGGAAAGCTGTTTCGGCTTTGGGTGAGAGAAGCTCTCCTTAGCCTTCGCCGGCTTCCGACCGGTAATCGCGGCGTTCCGCAATTCGTGCCGATTTACCAGTGCGCCCGCGCAGATAGTAAAGCTTCGCACGGCGGACGGCGCCCTTGCGGACGACGGTAATGCTGTCGATGTTGGGCGAATAGAGCGGAAAGACGCGCTCGACGCCTTCGCCGAACGACAGTTTGCGCACGGTGAAGTTCGACCCCATGCCCTTGTTCGAGCGCGCGATGCACACGCCCTCGAAGTTCTGGACGCGGGTACGTTCACCTTCGACCACGCGCACGCCGACGCGCAGCGTGTCGCCGGGGCGGAAGGTCGGAATGTCTTTGCCAGCCTTGGCGATTTCTTCGGCTTCGATCGTCTGGATGAGGTTCATGGCCCCTGGTCCTTCTTCTTTTGCCGCGCGCCAGAGGCAGGTCGGTCCCGAGCGCCCTCATGGCGCTCCCAAAGGTCCGGCCTGCGTAACCGTGTTGTCTCTTCCGCCTGGTGTTTCCGCCAGGCGGCGATCTTCGCATGATCCCCCGATCGCAGCACTTCGGGGATCGTGCGCCCTTCCCATGTGACGGGCCGGGTATAGTGCGGATATTCGAGCAAACCGTTCTCGAACGATTCGTCGTCGCCGCTGGAAGCCGCGCCCATTACGCCGGGAAGCAGCCGAATGCAAGCGTCGAGCAGCAATAGCGCCGCCATCTCGCCGCCCGACAGGATGATGTCGCCCATCGAGACCTGTTCGATCGGCCGCGCGTCGAAGATGCGCTCGTCGAAACCCTCGAACCGGCCGCAGAGGATGATCGCGCCGGGACCGGCGGCGAGGTCGCGCACGCGCGCCTGCGTGATCGGGGTGCCGCGCGGGGTCATCGCAAGGACGGGCAGGCCCGGATGCGCCGCCACCGCATGGTCGATCGCGGCGGCAAGAACATCGGCCTTGAGCACCATCCCCGCCCCGCCGCCCGCGGGCGTATCGTCGACGGTGCGATGCTTGTCGGTCGCAAAGTCGCGGATCTGCACCGGCGCGCAATGCCACGTTCCCGCATCGAGCGCGCGGCCCGCCATGCTGTGCCCCAGGGGGCCGGGGAACATGTCGGGATAAAGGGTGAGGGGGACGGCGGTGAAGGTCAAGGCTGGGTCCAATTTTCGACCCGAAGTCCCGGCACATCGGCGAAGTCGGCCTGGTTATTCGTAATAATCGTTACCCCGAGGCTCAACGCATGGGCGGCGAGCAAGCGATCAAAACGCGCCCGCTTGAATGGAAGCCGTGCATATTCGCGTGCCGCCGCTTCGTCGAAGGCAACGAGCGGGATGGCGGCAATAAAGGCTTCCAGAATCTCCGGTGACGGCGGCTTGCCATTTTCGGTTCCCAGCGCAACTTCGGCAAAACTGATCGTCGAAATGGCGACGTCGCCCGGAGCGCAAGCGGTAAGTCGCTCACGCAGCGGCTCGAAGCGCGCGGTCATCGCATAGACCGCGCAATCGGCATCGATCAGATAGCGCGTCACTCTTTCTTTTTCGCCTTCGCTGCCTCAGCGGCTTTGCGCGCGGCGATCGTGCTTGGGCGTTCTTCGAAGTCTTCCCGCGGCGCAAGTTTCAGACCCGGCGCTTTGCCCCAAAAGCCGCTGACGTCGATCTTTGCTTTGGATTTGTCGGCCGGGCCAAAATGAAACTCGCCCCGCTCTTCACGCACGACCATCTCGGTCCCCTCTTCGATCCCCAGCGCCTTGGGCAGACGCAACGCGAGCGAGTTGCCCGACTTAAACACCTTCGCGCGATATTCCTTGGTCACCATCCATCTCCGTATATACACGATGTATATACAATGCTTGCACCCGTGTCGAGGCGATTCACTCCGGCGGCTCCCACAATATGTCGGGAACCAGGTGCCGATCCTTGGCCAGCTCGGCGTGGAGCCATTCGCGAAAGCGCTCGATCTTGCGCACCCCGACGCGGTTCTCGCGGTGGACGAGCCACATCGCCGACCCCGATATATGGAGCGTGTCGAAGGGCTGGACCATGCGCCCCGCGGCGATCTCGGCCTGCCAGAAAAGCGGGGTCATCATCGCGACGCCGAAACCCGCCTGCACCGCGCTGGCTTCCTGAAGCTGGCTGTCGAGTTCGATCCCGCGGCGCGACGGCGCGAGCGGCGTCGCAACCCCGGCGGCGGCAAACCAATCGGCCCACCAGCTGTCGTTGGGCGCCAGCCGCTCGACGCGCAGCAGGTCGGCGGGTTCGCGAATGCGATGTTTTTCGAGAAAAGCGGGCGAGGCAAGCGGCGCGACATGCTGGCGCATCAGAAAATCGCTGCGCAAGCCCGGCCATTGGCCCCGCCCCATGCGGATCGCGACATCGACGTTCGAGGCATCGAAATCGATCAGTTCATTGCTCATCGACATGCGCACCGCAAGGTCCGGGTACAGAAGCTGGAACCCGCCGATGCGCGCGCTGAGCCAGGTGCCGCCAAAGCTGGTCACCGCGTTGATCGTCAGCACATCGGCCTCGTCGCTGCCCAGCGCTGCGAAGGCGTCGTTCATCATCGCAAAGGCGTTGCTGATCGCGGGGAGCAGCCGCTGACCCGTTTCGGACAGGCGCACGCGCCCCTTTTCGCGCACGAACAATGCGCGACCGAGCCGGTCCTCCAATTGACGAATCTGATAACTGACCGCCGCCTGAGTCATGCCCAGCTCCTGGGCCGCGCGCGAAAAGTTCTGCAAGCGCCCGGCCGCTTCAAAGCTGCGCACAGCAGCGAGGGGCGGGATTTGGTTCATGCGTCACCATAAGCTGACCTTATGATGGATAGCAAAGCTTTAGTTGGCGGTCGCGCGGGCAAAGGCGCATCTGCATTGCATCGAACCGACAGGAGCAAGACAATGATGGATGAAATATGGATGCGGAACTGGAACAGCGGCCACGATGCGCTATGCGCCGATCTCGACCGCTGCCTTGCCGGGATCGCCGGCGCCGTATCGCGGCTGCGGCGGCGGCGCGACCTTCGCGACCGCAAGCTGCGCGCGCGGATCGGGGTGCCAACCCCCTGACCCCGACACCGGAGAATCGCGGGCGTCGTCCCTCCAAGGCCCGCCGCGAAGCGGGGCGGCGCTGTCCCTTGCAAAGCGCCGCCCCGCCAGCCTTACAGACCGTCGAGCCCCTTGCTGACCAGCACATTCACCGCGACACGGCGGTTCTGCGCCTTGCCTTCCGGGGTGCTGTTGTCGGCGGCCGGATCGGCTTCGGCCATGCCGGTGGGCGTCAGCATCCGATAGGGCTTCCAGCCGCACGCCTGTTGCAGATGGTTGACCACCGCTCCCGCGCGCTTTTCGCTGAGCCTCTGGTTGAACTCCTGGCTTCCGGTTGAATCGGTGTAGCCGACAACGAGCAGCAGCGCATTGTCCATCGCGTCCGCCGCCGTCGCCGTCGCGCAAAGATCGGCCTTGGCCTGCGCCGACAACGCGGCCTTGCCGACGTCGAAGTTCACGTTCGTCGTGCTTTTGACATTATATTGATCGATGTCGCCGACACGGCTGCGCAGCGCCTCGGTCGCCGCGGTCTGTTCGGCGAAGCGCTGGTCGGTGCCGGTGTGGATCATCGACGCGGTGCGCAAATCCTTGCTCTTGAGGTCGACTTCGCTGGCGAACAGGCCGCCTGCCCATTGCCGCGTATCGACCTTGACCGGCAGGCCGTTGAGCAGCGCGTCGGTCGCGAGCTTGTTGCGGCTCAAACCAAGGAAGCCGCCGCTGGATTTCACGCGCGTATTCTCGTTGACGATAACCACGGATTTCGCGCCGTCGGCGGTCGTGATCTGGATCTGGTTGCCGCTGCGCGCCGAGATGATGCCTTCGAGTTCGGGCCCTTCCGCCATCTGCGACGGGTCGGGCATCCGCTCGCCATAGACAGTGGCCATGACACCGTCCTCTGCGCCTTCCTCCTGCGCCTGCGCGGCGAGGCTGCCGGTCGTCGGCGCGACCAGCATGGTCAGCAGCAACAGCAATTTCGGACTTCTGGAAACCGCACTCATTACCCTACTCCTTCAATGAGCCGCCCCCGCGTGATCGGTTTGCCCTTTCCGCGAGCCGATGATGCGGAGCAAGAGCGTTGACGCGCCGCGCCGCCAATTGGAGTGCATTGTGCGGCGAAACGAGGGCAGCCACCCCCCAAGAGCGTTTTGACGGCGTCGATGCGGGCCCGCGGCGCCGGTGGCCACGCGGCGACCGCGCCATTATTCGATGAATGCCGCGTTCACCGTCACCCCGGTTGCGTCCCATGTCGGCACCGCCTGTTCCGTCATCGGCACCATGAAACGCCTGCCGTCCGGCTTCTCGATGTCGAGGATATCGCCAGCGCCGAAATTGTCGATCGCGGCGACATGGCCGACCGGAGTGCCGTCGGTCGACACGCACGGCAGGCCGATCAGGTCATGGTGATAATATTCGCCCGGCCCCAATGGCGGCAGCGCCGAGCGCGGGACGGTGAGCAATGCGCCGCGCAGCGCTTCGGCAGCGCTGCGATCGGCGATTTCGGCAAAAGTCGCAACGGCGCCCTGATTGGCAGGACGCACCGATTTCAGCGTGAGCTTGCGGCCACCCGCGTCAAAAACGGAAAAGGCGCGGAGGGCCTCCGCGCCTTCGCCGAACAATTTGAGCCGAACCTCACCCCGCACCCCATGCGCGCCTGCAATCGCGGCCAGGGTGACGGGGCGGTCGGCGGTCACAGGGGTTCAGCCTTCGGCCTTTTCTTCGGCTTCGGGAGCGACCGGGCCGCCTTCGGCGACTTCCTCGGCGATCGCCGCCGCGTCTTCGGCGGTCGCGTCGGCAGGGACTTCGTCGGCGACCGCGTCGGCGACGGCCTCGGCGGTTTCTTCGCTCTTCACCGAACCCGTCGCATCCGATTCGGCAGCAGCTTCAGGCGCCTCTTCGGCCGGCGCAGCGGCAGCAGCGGCGGCCGCCTCTGCCGCCTCGGCCTGCTTCGCGGCCTTTTCTTCGGCGCGTTCCCTGGCCTTCTCGCCGGGCTCGGCCTTTTTGGGGTTGTTGCGCGCTGCGCGTTCCTTGACACCCGCGGCGTCGAGGAAGCGGGCGACGCGATCGGTCGGCTGCGCACCCACCGAAATCCAGTGCTTCGCGCGCTCGGTGTCGAGCTTCACGCGCTCCGGATTGTCCTTGGCGAGCAGCGGGTTGTAGCTGCCGATGCGCTCGATGAAGCGGCCATCGCGCGGGGAGCGCGAATCGGCGACGACGATCTTGTAATAGGGACGCTTTTTCGAACCGCCGCGTGCGAGGCGAATGGAAGTAGCCATGAATAATTCCTTCTAAGTCTAAACAGGATTGTCTGGATTATTTCTTCTTGTTCATCAGCTTGGCGAGGTCGGGCGGGATCGCTCCGCCGCCGAGACCGGGCAGCCCGCCAAGCCCGCCGCCGCCCATTGTGCCGCCGCCAAGGCCGGGCATCCCCGGAATGCCGCCGCCGCGCCCGAACAGCGCGCCGAGGCCCTTGAGGCCGCCCATCTTGCGGATCTTCTTCATCGCGGTCGACATTTCCTGGTGCATCTTCAGCACCTTGTTGACCTGTTGCACCGTCGTTCCCGACCCGTTGGCGATGCGAATCTTGCGCCTGGCGTTGATGATTTCGGGCTTCGCGCGCTCCTTCGGCGTCATCGACCCCATGATTGCATCGAAGTGGACGAGCATCTTGTCGTCGGCGCCGCCCGCGGCCATCGCCGCCTGCGCCTTCTTGACCCCCGGGATCATCCCCGCGAGCGCGCCGAGGCCGCCCATGCGGCGCATCTGGTTCAATTGGGTCCGCAGGTCGTTGAGGTCGAACTGGCCCTTGGCCATCTTCGCCGCCATCGCCTCGGCCTCTTCGGCCTGGATCGTTTCGGCGGCGCGTTCGACGAGGCTGACGACGTCGCCCATGCCGAGGATGCGGCCCGCGATGCGCGCCGGCTGGAACAATTCGAGCCCGTCGAGTTTCTCACCCGTGCCCGCGAACTTGATCGGTTTGCCGATGACCGCGCGCATCGACAGCGCGGCGCCGCCGCGCGCGTCGCCGTCCATGCGGGTGAGCACCACCCCGGTCAGCGGCACCTGATCGCTGAAGCGCTGCGCAACCTGCACCGCGTCCTGGCCCGTCAGGCTGTCGACGACGAGCAAGGTTTCGACGGGATTCGCCGTGCGCGACACCGCCTGCATCTCGTCCATCAGCTGCTGGTCGACGTGGAGGCGGCCCGCCGTGTCGAGCATCAGGACGTCGAAACCCTGGAGCTTTGCAGCCTGCATGGCGCGTTGCGCGATCTCGACCGGCTGCTGGCCCGCGACGATCGGCAGGGTCGCGACGTCGATCTGGCGGCCGAGGACGGCGAGCTGTTCCTGCGCGGCGGGGCGGTTGACGTCGAGCGACGCCATCAGCACCTTCTTGCGCTCTTTTTCCTTCAGCCGCTTGGCGATCTTGGCGGTCGTGGTGGTCTTGCCCGACCCCTGGAGGCCGACCATCATGATGACCGCGGGCGGGGCGACATTCAGGTCCAGCTCGGCGGTTTCGGAGCCGAGCATTTCGGTCAGCGCGTCGCTGACGATCTTGACCACCTGTTGCCCCGGCGTGACCGAGCGCAGGACATTCTGGCCGATCGCAAGTTCGGTGACCTGGTCGACGAAGCTGCGCACGACGGGCAGCGCGACGTCGGCTTCGAGCAGGGCGATTCGCACTTCGCGCATCGCCGCGCGCACGTCGGCTTCGGTCAGCGCGCCGCGACCGCGGAGCTTTCCGAAAACATCGCCAAGCCGATTGCTCAGACTGTCGAACATGCGTCTTTTCAATCCTTCTGACGACCGCAACGCAAAAGACGCCGGTGAGCGAAACCTCGCCAACCAGCGGCTATCCGTGGACAGATTTCCGTCGCGGATGTCGATATGTCCCGGCGCAAGATGCACCCGGACGACGCGGCCCTACAGCAAGCAGCGCGCAAAGGCAAGACGAAGGGATGGAGCCGCACTTAACCCAAATTTCACCGCTTCGCCCGCATAAGATGGATCGAGGGTGGGACAAGTTCATATGTATTCGACGCCAAAGTCACTGGACCGCAGCGAAGGCGCCAAACGCGACATCATCACCGGTGGCATCGTCGTGGCCGCGATCCTGTTGTTCATCGGCACGGGCGGCAACGTGATGCAGGCCGTTGTGCGAGCGCTGATCGGCATCGGTGGCGGGCCCGATCGCGTGCTGGCCACCGCGCTGGTGCTCAATATCGCGCTGATCCTCTTCGGCTGGCGTCGCTACAATGATCTTAACCGCGAAATCCGCGAGCGCACGGAGGCCGAGCAGCGCGCGCGCTATCTGGCCGACACCGATCCGCTCACCGGCTTTCTCAACCGCCGGGCGCTGCTCGTTTCGGGCCAGCGGATGATCGCCGAAGCCGCTGCCGACAAACGCGATGTCGCGCTGTTCCTGCTCGACCTCGATCATTTCAAGACCGTCAACGACATTCACGGCCACGCCGCGGGGGACCGCGTGCTGCAAGTCGCGGCCGAACGCATCGCCGCGGTGCTGCCGCCCAGCGCCACCAAGGCGCGGCTCGGCGGCGACGAGTTCGTCGCGATGATCGCCTTCGACCCCGCGGCGCGCAGCGACATCGACGCGCTGGCGGCCGAGCTGGTCGCCGCGCTCGACAACAAGATCATGCACGACGCGCAACCGATTCGCATCGGCGCGTCGCTCGGCATTGCGCTCGCGAGCGACGCCAGCGTGTCGATGGAAACCATGGTTCGTCAGGCCGACATCGCCATGTATCACGGCAAGGACGAAGGGCGGAATCGCCATGTCTGGTTTGAACAGGGCATGGAAATGGCGGTGCAGGTCCGCAACCAGATCGAAACGGGCATTCGCGACGGCATGCCGCGCGGCGAATTCGTACCGCATTTCGAGCCACAGGTTGACATCGCGTCGGGCCGCCTCGTCGGCTTTGAAATGCTGATGCGCTGGGAATCGCCCGAATATGGGCTGATCCCGCCCGAACGCTTCATCCCGGTCGCCGAGGAAAGCGGGCTGATCGGCGAATTGTCGCTCCGCGTCATCCGCGACGCGATGGAGATCGCCAAGCGCTGGGATCCGTCGATCATCCTTGCGGTCAATATCGCGCCACAACAGCTGAAAGACCCCTGGTTCAGCCAGAAGCTCACCAAGCTGCTCGTCGAAACGGGCTTTCCCGCGGCACAGCTCGAGGTCGAGATCACCGAAAGCTCGCTGTTCGAAAATCTGCCGCTCGTGCGGTCGATCGTCACCAGCCTCAAGAATCAGGGCGTATCGCTCTCCCTCGACGATTTCGGCACCGGCTACAGCTCGCTGTCGCATCTGCGCGCGCTCCCCTTCGACCGCATCAAGATCGACCGCAGCTTCGTCGCGGCGATGCGCGGCAGCCCCGATGCGCAGGCGATCGTGCTCGCGATCGTGCGGCTGGGCGAAAGCCTGGCGATGCCGATCACCGCCGAAGGCGTCGAGGATGAGGCGACCGCGATCGAACTGACGCGGCTCGGCTGCGCCAAGGGGCAGGGCTGGTACTTCGGCCGCGCCGCCTCCGCCGCCGACACCGACCGCCTGCTCGCCGACCGCGGGCTGCTGCGCGGCGTCGGCGTGCCGTCGGCCAGACCTGTCGCCGACGAGAAAGAGCCGCTGCGCAAAACGGCGTAATGCCCGCGCCTCGCTAGACTTCGCCCGCCCGCGCCCTTACATGCGCGGACTATGGCGGATCGCTTCACAAAGATGCACGGCCTCGGCAACGACTTTGTCGTCATCGACGCGCGCGCGGCGCCCGTCGAAATGACGGCGGCGCGCGCGCATGCGATCGCCGACCGGCGCCATGGCATCGGCTGCGACCAGCTCATCCTGCTCGAACCGTCGAACAGTGCGGACGTAAAGATGCGCATCTTCAACGCTGACGGCGGCGAGGTCGAGGCGTGCGGCAATGCCACGCGCTGCGTTGCGACGCTGCTCGGCAAGCCCGCGGTGATCGAGACGCTGGGCGGGATGCTGCGCGTCACCCCGGCCGACGGCGGCGCCGAAGTCACGCTGGGCGAGCCCGTCTTCGACTGGGAACATATCCCGCTTGCGATGCCGATGGACACCCGCGACATGCCCGTCGCGTGGGACGAGCTGGAGCATGGCGCCGCGGTCAATGTCGGCAATCCACACATCGTCTTCTTCGTGCCCGAGGCCGATGCGATACGCCTCGACGAACTCGGCCCGCGGATCGAGACCGACCCCCTGTTTCCCGAGCGCATCAACGTCAATGTCGCGAGCCTCGACGGCGAGAACCAGCTGCAATTGCGCGTATGGGAGCGCGGCGTGGGTTTGACGCAGGCGTGCGGCACCGGCGCCTGCGCCACCGCGGTCGCGGCGGTTCGGGCGGGCCTCGTCCAGTCACCGGTGACCGTTGCGCTGCCCGGCGGCGACCTCGTCATCCGCTGGGCGCCGGGCGAACCGATCGTGATGAGCGGCGCCGCGACGCGGGTGTTCGACGGCGAGACCGATTGGGCGCAGTTCGGATGAGCGCAACCCCCGCCGACCGCGTTCAGGTCGTCAATTTCGGCTGCCGGCTCAACATCGCCGAGGGTGAGGCCATCCGCGCCGCGATAGAGGCCGCGGGCGCACGCGACACGATCGTCTTCAACAGCTGCGCGGTAACCGGCGAAGCGGTGCGCCAGGCGCGGCAGGCGGTGCGGCGGAGCTTGCGCGAGCGGCCGGGCGTCGAGGTCGTCGTAACGGGGTGCGCGGCGGAGCTGGAGGCCGAACGCTTTGTCGCGATGGGCGCGCGGGTGGTACGCAACGATGCGAAGAGGGTGGTTGAGAGCTACCATTCTTACGCTTCCTTGTCCCCCCCCGAAGGCGGGGACACGGGAGCTTATTCTCCCGCCCTCTCGGGCTCCGATCACGCCCGCGCCTTCCTCGGCGTCCAGACCGGCTGCCCGCATAGCTGCACCTTCTGCGCGACGGTGCTCGCGCGCGGCACCGCGCGGTCGGCGACCACCGAAGCGGTCGTCGAGGCCGCGCGCACCGCGCTGGATCGCGGCCAGCGCGAGATCGTCCTCACCGGGGTCGATCTGGCGAGCTATGGCGATGACAGCGGGACCAGCCTGGCAGCGCTGGTCGAAGCCCTGCTCGCGCTGCCGGTCGAGCGGCTGCGGCTTTCCTCGCTCGACCCGGACCGGATCGACGATGCGCTGTTCGCGCTGCTGACCGGGGAGCCGCGCGTGATGCCGCATGTCCATCTGTCGTTGCAGGCGGGCGACGACATGGTGCTGACGCGGATGAAGCGCCGCCATCGCCGCGCCGATGCCGTGCGCCTCATCGAACGGCTGAAGGCCGCGCGCCTCGAAATCGCGATCGGCGCCGACCTGATCGCGGGCTTTCCGACCGAGGACGACGCGATGTTCGCCAATTCGCTGGCGCTGATCGACGATTGCGACATCGTCTTTGGCCACATCTTTCCCTACAGCCCGCGCGCCGGGACGCCCGCCGCGCGGATGCCGCAGGTCGGCCGCGCCGTCGCGCGCGAACGCGCCGCGGCGCTGCGCGAGGCCAATGCCCGGCGCCGCGAAAGCTGGCTCGACGCGCAGGTCGGTCGCACCGCGTCGATGCTCGTCGAGCGCGACGGTATCACGGGCCACGCCGAAAACTTCGCATCGCTGGCACTGGTCGCGCCCGCTCCGCCCGGCGCCATCATCGACGTGCGCCTGCTGGCGCGCGACGGCGATCGCATGGTCGCCACCCCCACGCAAGCAAAGGACATCGCCGCATGACCGGCAAAAGCTGGAGCGAAAGACTGCTCGGCGGCTTTCGCCGCACCTCCGAACGGCTCGGCGAGAATCTCGCGGGCCTCACCGGCAAGGCGCGACTCGACGAGGCGGATCTCGACCGGATCGAGGAAGCGCTGATCACCGCCGACCTTGGCCCCGCAATGGCGGCGCGCATTCGCGATCGCCTGTCGGAGCGCCGCGACGTCGCCGCGAACGGCACCGAGGAATTGCGCAAGATCGTCGCCGACGAGATCGCCGCGGTGCTGCGCCCGGTGGCCGAGCCGCTCGACATCGACGCCTTTCCGCGTCCGCAGGTGATCCTGGTAATCGGGGTCAACGGGTCGGGCAAGACGACGACCATCGCCAAGCTCGCGCATCTGTTCCAGGAACAGGATTATGGCGTGATGCTGGTCGCGGGCGACACCTTCCGTGCCGCCGCGATCGGCCAATTGAAGGTCTGGGCCGAACGGCTGGGCGTGCCGATCATGGCGGGGCCGGAAGGCGGCGACAGCGCGGGAATCGTGTTCGACGCGGTCAAACAGGCGACCGCGACGGGCATCGACGTGCTGATCGTCGATACCGCCGGGCGCCTTCAGAACAAGCGCGAGCTGATGGACGAGCTCGCCAAGATCAAGCGCGTGCTCGGCCGCCTCAATCCCGCGGCGCCGCACGACGTCGTGCTGGTGCTCGACGCGACGACCGGGCAGAATGCGCTGGCGCAGATCGACGTGTTCCGCGAGGTCGCGGGAGTCACCGGGCTCGTGATGACCAAGCTCGACGGCACCGCGCGCGGCGGCGTGCTCGTCGCCGCGGCCGAGCGCCACGGCCTTCCCATCCACGCCATCGGCATCGGCGAGACGATGGAGGATTTGCGCCCCTTCGACGCCGACGAGATCGCGGGCATCATTGCAGGAAACATAAGATGAGCGACCTGCTTCCCAGCGGCCCCGAGCCGGTTCCGGCGCCGCCGCCCGCCAAGCACGGCTGGCTCAGTTTCGCGATCGATTTCGGGCCGCTGCTTGTCTTTTTCCTCGCGTATAAATTGTCGTCGGGGGGCGAGGGCGCGTTCGCGGCGACGACCGCGGCGATCAAGGGCACGGCGGCCTTCATGGTCGCGATCGTCATCGCGATGGCGGTATCGAAGTGGAAGCTCGGCAGGATTTCGCCGATGCTGTGGATGTCGAGCATCCTCGTGCTCGGTTTCGGCGCGCTGACCATCTGGTTTCACGACGAACGCTTCATCGTGATGAAGCCGACGATCATCTATGGCGCTTTTGCCGCGATGCTGCTGGGGGGCTGGTGGTTCGGGAAACCCATGCTCAAATATCTGCTCCAGTCGGCGCTCGAAGGGCTGACCGAGCGGGGCTGGCTGCTCCTGTCGCGCAACTGGGGCCTCTTTTTCGCCGCGCTCGGCATCGCCAATCATGTGATGTACGAGCTTATCCAGGCGAGACAGATGAGCTTTGACCTCTGGCTGACGATCAAGGTGTGGGGCGTCACCGCCCTTTCCTTCCTCTTCACGCTCAGCCAGTTGCCGGTGATGTTGAAGAACGGGCTGGCGGTGCCCGAGGAGGCGGCCACCGACAAAAGTTGATGCCGCCCCCCGTCGCTGGCATAGCTGCGTCACCGGCACCGGGTCGCACGCGGCGCCGCGATAAAATGGGGGAAATGCCATGGACAAATTTTTCGGTAATCTGCACGCCGTCCTGGGCGCGGGGCTGTTGCTTGCAATCGTCGTGATGTTCGGCCTCAACGGCCAGAATTTCGAGGATGGCGTCGCCGCGGGCAATGCCATCATGCGCTGGCTGCACACGTTTTTCGGCGTGTTGTGGATCGGGCTGCTCTATTATTTCAACTTCGTCCAGATACCGACGATGCCCAAGATTCCGGCCGAACTGAAACCCGCGGTCGGCAAACATATCGCGCCCGCCGCGCTCTTCTGGTTCCGCTGGGCGGCGCTGCTCACCGTTCTGCTGGGCATCGGCATCGCCGGCCACGCCCAATATCTGGCGCCCGCGCTGGCGCTCCAGGATCCGTACAAGCTGATCGGCGTCGGCATGTGGCTGGGCCTCATCATGGCGTTCAACGTCTGGTTCCTGATCTGGCCGAACCAGAAAAAGGCGCTGGGCATCGTCGAAGCCGATGACGCAACGAAGGCCAAGGCAGCGAAGACCGCGATGATCTTTTCGCGGACCAACACCCTGCTTTCGATCCCGATGCTCTATGCGATGGTGAATTTCAGCTGATCGGAAAGCATAGCTTTGAATGGGGGCGCTCCGGGAGACCGGGGCGCCCTTTCTTGTCCGTCGCCCCCGCGAAGGCGGGGGCGACGATCATTCTTCTATCGCCGCTATCGCCGCCTTGTGCAGCCGTCCGTTCATCACATAATGCGCGACGCCCAGCTGCATCCCCGCGGCCTGGCTCTCGTCGATCTCGCGCACCCGCCGCGCGGGCGATCCGGCCCAGAGTTCGCGATCGGGGATTTCCTTATTCTCGGTGAGCAGCGCCCCCGCCGCCAGCATCGCGTCGCTGCCGATACGGCACCCGTTCATCACCGTCGCTTTCAGCCCGACGAACGCCCGGTCGGCGAGCGTGCAGCCATGCACCATCGCCATATGGCCGATCAGCACATCCTCGCCGATGATCGTCGGAAAACCCTCGGGCCGGTGTGGCATCGGGCCGTCGCAGTGAACGACGCTGCCGTCCTGGATGTTCGACCGCGCGCCGACGACGATGCGGCTGACGTCGGCGCGCAGCACGCAATTATACCAGATGCTGACGTCGGGTCCGATCGTCACGTCACCGATAATCCGGCAGCCGGGCGCGATGAAGGCGCTGGGGTCGATCTGCGGCGTCTTGCCATTGACGCTGATGATGCTGACATCGTTCATTCGTCGCGACCTCCGATGATATTCTTCCAGATAAGGACCGGCAGCGTCGAGGCATAATCGTCGGTCCAGCGTTCGAACCCTGCGCGCGCCTCCAGCGGCACCCAGGCGCCTTCGGCAAAGGCCTGATCACGTGGGCGGACGCCGCCGGTGAGTTGCCGCATCCGGGCGGGTGTCGCGGTCAGCGCGACCCAGTTCGACGCGGTCAGATCGTCATAGTCGCTGCCGCTCGCGGGGCCGGGGTCCATGCGGATCGCCGCGCTCCAGCCGCGCGCCTTCGCCTCGGCCGCGAGCACGGGTTCAAGCCCGAAAAAGCGGTTCGAGATATGGACGAGCAATATGCCGCCCGGCTTCATCGCGCGCGCATAGATGCCGATCGCCTCGCTGGTCAGCAGGTGCAGCGGGATCGCGTCGGACGAAAAGGCGTCGATGACGACGATGTCGAAGCGCCCCGGCGGCTGGCTCGCGAGCTGAAGCCGCGCGTCGCCGATCACGATCGCCGCGTCGGGCGCGCAATCGGACAGGAAGGTGAATTTTTCCGGGTCGCGCGCGATGTCGATCATCACCGGGTCGATCTCGAAGATCGTCCAGTCCTGCCCCGGCCGCCGGTAGCAGGCGAGCGTGCCCGCGCCCAGCCCGACGATGCCGATCGCGGCGTTCGGACCCGCGAGCGCCTCGGCCTGCGCCAGCGTCAGGCCCACGCCCGATTGCGGGCCATAATAGGTGGTCGGGTCGCGGCGGCGCGCGGCATCGGTGCGCTGGAGCCCGTGCAGCGTCGTGCCATGCGCGAGGCGGCGCTGGTTGGCGTGCGGATAGTCGGTGACCGTATAGACGCCGAAATAGCTGCGCACGCGCGCGCCGGTGAAGCTTTCCTGGATCGTGTCCCAGCCGCCGACGCCGATCATCAGCAGCGCGAGAACCGCCACATAGGCCCAGCGCCAGCCGGTCACGAGAATGCCGATGACAAAGATCGCAATGCCCCACGGCGCCACGTCGCCATCGGCACGGCCCGCCCAGTTGTCGACCATGTGCCAGGCGGCAAAGGCGGCAAGCGCGACGAGCAGCGCCGCGATGCCGCCTGCGGTCCTTGCTTCCAGCCCCAGCCATTTGTCCCACGGGAGCAGGGCGGGCAGCGGCAGCAGCATCGCCGCTGCGAGGATCAGCAGCGGATGCTCATACACCCAGTCGAACAGCAGCGGCGCGACGAGCGCCGCAAACAGCCCGCCGAGCACGCCGCCCGCCGACATGAGAAGGTAGAAGAGCGTCAGATGCTGCGGCGCGGGGCGCAGGAAATAGAGATAGCCGTGGAGCGCCACCGCGACGATGAAGAGCATCGCGAGGCTGGCCAGCGCGACCGTCATCGACCCGCCGCCCGAACTCAGCAGCCCCAGCCCGCCGATCGCGAGCAATATGACCGGCGCGATCAGCGTGACGATCTCGGTCGGCCGTTCGAGGCGCGAAAAGGCGATGACGAAGCTGAGCAGATAGAGGCCGAGCGGCAGCACCCAGAGCAGGGGCATGGCGACGATGTCGGTGGTGAGGTGCGTCGTCGTCGACAGCATCAGCCCCGAGGGCACCGCCGCGATGAGCAGCCAGTGAAGCTGGCGGCGGAGCGTCGGGCGCGGTTCGGCGGTTTCCGCCGGGGCATGGCTTTCGGCGCCGCCGCGCCAACGCGCCGCCGCCGCCCCGGCGACGAGCAGCAGCAGCAGCGCATAGCCGCCGGTCCAGCCCCAGCTTTGCACCGCGAGCGGCATATTGGGCTCGACGAGCGCCGGGTAGCTGAGAAGCCCCGCGAAACTGCCGAGGTTCGAGGCGGCATAGAGATAATAGGGATCACCCGCTTGCGGATCGGCGGCGAACCAGCGCTGCATCAGCGGCGCCTGCGCCGAGACCACGAAAAACACCGGCCCGATCGACGCGAAGAGCAGGAGCGGCACCCACAACGCTTCCTGCCCCGGCCCCGGCGGCGCGATCACGGCGATGCCGATGGGCAGCCACAGCGCGGCGACCAGAAAGAGCGCGAGATGGATCATCGCCTGCCGCCGCACGGCGAAGCGCCCGAGCCAATGCGCATAGGCATAGCCGCCGAGCAGCAGCGCCTGATAGACGAGCATCGCGCTGTTCCAAACGGCGGGGGCGCCGCCCAGCCTGGGCAGCACCATCCGCGCGACCATCGGCTGCACGAGGAAAAGCAGGAAGCTGCCGACGAGGATCGTCAGCACGAACAGCCAGCGCCGTGGCGATGCGGTGTTGGTCACGACATCAGGCGCCGAGCAGCCGCGCCGCGTGGAGCGCATGATAGCTGAGCACCCCCGACGCCCCGGCGCGGCGGAAGGCGAGCAGGGTTTCGAGCACCAGCGCATCGCGATCGCCCGCGCCCGCCGCGGCCGCCGCCTCGATCATCGCATATTCGCCCGACACCTGATAGGCGTAGACGGGCACCGCGAAATGCTCCTTCACCGCGCGCACGATGTCGAGATAGGGCAGGCCGGGCTTGACCATCACGCTGTCGGCGCCTTCGGCCAGATCCTGCGCCACCTCGCGCAGCGCTTCCTCGCTGTTCGCGGGGTCCATCTGGTACGTCTTCTTGTCGCCCTTCAAAAGGCCGCGCGAGCCCACGGCATCGCGGAACGGGCCATAGAAGGCCGAGGCATATTTGGCGGCATAGCTCATGATCTGGACATGCCCGAAACCTTCGGCCTCCAGCGCCTCGCGGATCGCGCCGACGCGGCCGTCCATCATGTCGCTGGGCGCGATGATGTCGGCGCCCGCGCGCGCCTGGTTGAGCGCCTGCCCCACCAGCACCGCGACCGTTTCGTCGTTGAGCACATAACCCGTGTCATCGACCAGCCCGTCCTGCCCGTGGCTGGTATAGGGGTCGAGCGCGACGTCGGTGAGGACGCCGATGTCGTCGCCGAGCGCATCCTTGATCGCGGCGGTCGCGCGGCACATGAGATTGTCGGGATTGAGCGCCTCGCCGCCATCCTCGCCGCGCCGGTCGGGCTGCGTATAGGGAAAGAGCGCGAGGCACGGAATGCCCGCGGCCGCGGCCTCCCTTGCACGATCGACAAGCCGGTCGATTGACCAGCGCGACACGCCGGGCAGGCTCGCGACCGGCTCCTCGGCGCCGGTGCCGTCGCACACGAACAGCGGCCAGATGAGGTTCGCGGGCGACAGATGCGTTTCGCGCACCATCGCACGGCTCCAGCGGGTGCGGCGGGTGCGGCGCAGGCGCAGGTCGGGAAAAGCGGCATGGGTCATGCCGGGTGCATAGCGGCGCGGCGGCGCAGGGCAAATGGATATTGGCAGGCCCGACAAACCCTTTTGCCGTTCGCATCGAGCCCTTCGACTGCCTTGGCAGGCGCTCAGGATAAACTTCGACCTTTGGTCGAAGTCGAGATGCCCATTGGGGTGGCGCTACGCCGATGGGTGTCTCGACTTCGCTCGACACAAACGGGATTAGGGGATGTTCAGTCTCAGGGTCAAATACCCTCACCCGCCCGCTTCGACGCCACGTCGGCGAGGCTGCCAAGCTTCGGCCCCTCGACCTGCTTGGGCGCTATCGGCGCCAGCGCGGCGCCGGGCGCGATCGCGGTCAGTTCGCGGATGCGGGCGCGGAAGGCGGCAAGTTCCTTCCCTTCGAGCAACGCACGGGTCACGAAGGTTACCGACGACGGATTGACCGCGCGGCCGTTGCGATAGAGCTCATAATGAAGGTGCGGACCGGTCGACAGGCCGGTCGAGCCGATATAGCCGATCACCTGACCGCGGCTGACGCGCTGGCCCGGCCGCACCGCGATGCGGCTCATATGACCATAGCCGGTGCCGAGGCCATTGCCATGGTTGAGCCGGACATAATTGCCATAGCCGCCGTTGCGCCCCGCCATCGTCACGACGCCGTCGGTCACGGCATAGATGGGCGCGCCATAGCCGCCGGCGAAGTCTATACCGCTGTGCATCCGCCGATAGCCGAGGATCGGGTGGCGGCGCATCCCGAAGGTCGATGTGATTCGGCCGTTGGTGGGTCGTGCCATGCCGCCACGCTGTTGCCCCACGCCCGACGCCTCGAACCATTGCGAGCGTCCGCCCGCCCGCCATTCAAGCATCGAAACCTTGGGCCTGCCGCCGCGGATCAACCCTGCATAAAGCAGCTTGCCGGTTTCGCTTTCGCCCGTTTCGGCACGGCGGTGCTCGACGATGATGTCATATTCGTCGCTTGCCTGAATGTCGCTGCCGACCGAAATCTGCTGGCCGATGACGCGCAGATAGGACTGAATCGCTTGCGGCGGCGCCCCCGCGGCGCGCGCCGAGCGATAAAGGCTGTCGCCAACCCGTCCGCGAACACGCAGCGGCGTCGCATCGACCGCGATCGGGATAGGTCGCAGCACCAACTGGCCGCCGACACGTTCCATTTCGATGCGCAGGTCGAAGCGCGCGCGCATCGCCAGCGCGTCGACCGGGCGCGGCATGGTGCGCGCCGCACGGCGGCCGAGGATCAGGTCGATGCGCGTTCCCGGCGCGATGTCGGTGAGCGGCACCGCCCCCGACACCTTGTCGGCGATCGCCCGTGCCTCGACGCTGCCGACGCCCGAACGTTCGAGCACGCGCGCGAAACTGTCGCCACGGCCCAGGGTGGCGGTGAGCTCGATCTGCGGTCGTTCGGGGGTCTGGGCAAGCGGGCGGACCGCATCGGTCGCCGCCATGTGGCGCCCCGTATCACCCCCGAAGGCCAGCGGGACGATCATCTGGCCGCGCGCTTCGTTGAAATCGGCGGCGTCGAGCGCCGGGGTGGTCGTCACCGTCAGCGGGCGGACGCCCGGAAAGGTCGCTATTGCGGTTCCGCAGAGCAGGGTGAGCGTGGCCAGTCCGCGCCACCATTCGGCCGATCCGATGTTGCTGCCAAGGTCAGGAACAAGGTCGAGCTGCGCCAGACGGTCGCGCCAGCCCAGCGAGTCGGGCGAATCGGACGCCGCGCGCCGCAGCGGGATCGCCTGCGACATCGTCAGGGCGGCCGCATTGCCGGACATCCCCGCGATGGGTTCGTGACGCTGGAACAAAATGCAACCCCCGCCCGGCAGCCCCCCTTCGCACTGGCTGCCGAAAGATAGTATCGAAGGATCGTGTGTAAAGAAAGGTCGTTAAAGTCAATTTAATGGGTCGAACAGCGTCCCGCGTTGCGACGGACCGGTATGCCACCGGGATATTATGCACGCGTCCCGGTCGCCCTTCCTCCTTGCCGGGGAAGGATACATAGCCTTGTCACGAAGCGAGCAGGCGAAGCTGGATGGGGGTGATGGCGCGTCCTTGTACCGTCGCGGCAGGCCGAAACCGCGCGCCCTCCGCTGCGCCCCGGACCTGATCCGGGGCTCGCGGCCTCCCCCTTCGAGGGGGAGGGGAAAGCGATCGCTTCGACGATCGCCTGTTGCGCCGCGCGCGCGCCCATGCCAGCTTGGAGCCAAGACAATGACGCCCTCCTTCTCCCAGCCGGTCAAGGCTGTCCTTGGCCCCACCAACACCGGCAAAACCCATTTGGCGGTCGAGCGCCTGACCGCCCATGCGAGCGGCATGATCGGCTTTCCGCTGCGATTGCTGGCGCGCGAGGTCTATGACCGCGTCGTGGCGATCAAGGGCGCCGCCGAAGTTGCGCTGATCACCGGCGAGGAACGGATCATGCCGGCGCAGGCGCGCTACCTGCTCGGCACCATGGAAGCCCTGCCGGTAGAGCGCGATGTCGCCTTCGTCGGCATCGACGAAGCACAGCTCGGCGCCGATCCGGAACGCGGGCACGTCTTCACCGACCGGCTGCTGCGCGCGCGCGGGCGCGAGGAAACGATGATTCTCGGATCGGCGAGCATTCGCGGGCTGGTCCGCGATCTGGTCCCGGAGGCCGAAATCATCACCCGGCCGCGCTTTTCGACCCTGAGCTATGCCGGATCGTCGAAGCTGTCGCGCCTTCCCAAACGATCGGCGGTCGTCGCTTTCTCGGCCGAGGAAGTCTATGCGATCGCCGAGATGCTGCGCCGCTTTTCGGGCGGCGCCGCCGTCGTCATGGGCGCGCTTTCGCCGCGTACCCGCAACGCCCAGGTCGCGATGTTCGAGGCGGGCGAGGTCGATTATCTCGTCGCCACCGACGCGATCGGCATGGGGCTGAACCTCGATGTGCGCCATGTGGCCTTTGCGTCCTTGCAGAAGTTCGACGGCCGCCGCCTGCGCCGCCTGACGGTCGCCGAGATGGCTCAGATCGCGGGCCGCGCGGGGCGTCACCAGCAGGACGGCAGCTTCGGCACCGTCGGACTGCCGCAGGGCGGCTTCACCCCCGAAGAAGTCGCGGCGATCGAGGGGCATCATTTCCCGCCGGTGCCGAGCCTGTTCTGGCGCGAGCCCAATCCGCGCTTCGGCTCGCTCGACCAGCTGCTCGCCGACCTGGCGCAGCCGCCGACGCAGCCGGGACTGCGTCCCGCGCCCGAAGCGGTCGACCTCGCCGTGCTCAAACATCTCGCGGGCGACATGGAGGTGCGCGCGCGCGGGAGCGATTTCGACGCCGTTCAGCGCCTCTGGGATGTGTGCGGCCTTCCCGATTTCGAGCAATTGGGCGCTGAGCACCACAGCCGCACCGTGTTCAGGCTCTGGCAATGGCGCACCAGCGGCGACGGGATGATCGACCCTGACTGGTTCGCGCGGCGGCTTGCGCGGCTCGACGATGTCGAGGGCGATATCGACCAGCTCGCGAGCCGCATCGCCGCCGTGCGCACGCTTTGCTTCATCGCGCAGCGCGGCGACTGGATCGCGGGCGGCGCGGGCTGGGCCGAGGCGACGCAGGCGCTCGAATCGCGCCTTTCCGACGCATTGCATTCCGCGCTCGCGCAACGCTTCGTCGACCGGCGCCTCGCGCTGCTGCTGCGCGACGCGGGGCAGCGCGGCAACAGCCTGCCCGTCGCGGTCGGCGCCGACGGCACGGTCGCGGTCGATGGCGAGGCGATCGGGACGCTCAACGGCTTTCAGTTCAAGGTCGATCCGATAGCCAAGGCGAGCGATCACCGGATGCTGCTTGCCGCGGCCGAAAAGCATTTGCGCGGCGAGCTGGCGCGCCGCGCCACCGCGCTGGCCGAAGGCGACGACGCCGCGCTGTCGCTCGTCGCCGATGCGGGAAGCGCGCCGCGACTCGCCTGGCACGGCCATGTGATCGCCACGCTCGCCCGCGGCCCGACGCTGGTGCAGCCGACGATCCAGCTCGACCCGTCGCTGCGTCGGCTCGAACCCGCACAGGTGCAGGCGATGGCCGATCGGCTCCAGCGCTTTGTCGCCAGCCAGCTCGCGCGCCACGCCGCGCCGCTTGCCGCGATGGGCGAGGCGGCGGGCGACCTGTTCACCCCGCCGCGCGTCCGCGCGCTGCTCGCCGCGCTCACCGACAACAGCGGCACGATCGGCCGCGCGGTGGTCGAGGAGCAGCTCAATGCGCTGACCGCCGACGAACGGCCACTGCTGCGCAAGCTGGGCCTCACCATCGGCTCGCTCGACATTTTTCATCCCCAGCTGCTCAAACCCGAGGCGGTGCGCTGGCGGGCGGCGCTGATCGCGGCGCAGCAGGGAAGCGCGATCCCGCCGCTGCCGCCGCACGGCGCGGTGCTCCAGAAGAGCGGCAGCCAGGCCGGGCTGACCACCGCGGGGTTTCGCCGCTGCGCGTCGGGCTGGCTGCGGATCGACATGGCCGAAAAGCTCGCGCGACAGGCGCATGCCGCGCGGATGCAGGCAGCGGCGCCGCCGACCGCGCCGATTGGCGGCGGCGACCATCATCACGACGAGGTCGGCGAAGAAGCGCTCGGCGCGCCGCCGCCGGGCTTCGTGATCGATCCTGCGCTCGCCACCTCGCTCGGGCTCGACGAGGAAACGCGCCGCGCGCTGCTCGGCAGTTTCGGTTTCCGCAGCGTAGGTGAGCCGGCCTTGCAGCGCTGGCGCTGGTCGGGGCTGCGCAAGGCTGCCGACAAGCGGCCCCGGCGCAAGCAGCGGCGGAGCGGTGCCGATGCCCCGCCGCAAGGCGCTGTCAACGGCGACGCACGGCGGGCGCCGGCCAAGGCGGCGAAGGCGAAACGCGGCAAGCCCGGCCAGCCCCGGCCCGACGCCCCGCACCCGCTGCGGCGCGACCGGTCCGACCGGCGCGGGCCGTCGCCCAACAGCCCCTTCGCGGGTCTCGCCGCGCTGCTCGCCGACGCGCGCAAGGACTGACGCACGGATGGCCAGCCCCGGCGCCGCAGGCAGCATCCGGCTCGACAAGCTGCTGTGGTTCCTGCGCTTCGCCCGCTCGCGCAGCGTCGCGCAGGCGATGGTCGCCGCGGGGCATATCCGGCTGGATGGGCGTCGCGTCTCGCGTTCGTCGTGCGCCGTCCATGCGGGCGCAACGCTCGTGCTGCCGGTCGGCGAACGGATCGAGGTGATCCGCCTCGTCTCGCTGCCGCTGCGCCGCGGCCCGGCGACCGAAGCGCAGAGCTGCTACGTCCGGCTCGCCGTCAATGCCGAGCCAGCGGCTATCGGCGATGATGGAAATGCTTTGCACGCCGGGGCGGCGGGGCGCGCTAACCAGTGAGAGTGATTCGCAACTGTCGCTTAGCGTTGACGCACCGCCTTTCAGCGGCATAGAGGCGAGCCAATATGAGTGTGTGACCGACCGTTTGGCGTCACTTGAGGGAGCCGGAAGCCCATGACCTATGTCGTCACCGATGCCTGCGTGCGGTGCAAATATATGGACTGTGTCGAGGTGTGCCCCGTCGACTGTTTCTATGAGGGCGAGAATATGCTCGTCATCAACCCCAATGAATGCATCGACTGCGGCGTGTGCGAACCCGAATGCCCCGCCGAGGCGATCCTGCCCGACACCGAGAGCGGCCTCGAAAAATGGCTGGAAGTGAACAGCAAGTTCAGCGCCGAATGGCCGAACATCACGGTCAAGAAGGACAGCCCCGCCGACGCCGACGAATATAAGGGCGTCGAAGGCAAGTTCGAGAAGTTCTTCTCGCCCGAACCGGGCGAAGGCGACTGATCGCCACGAACCGACACCATGCCGGGGCGGGACATCCCGCCCCTTTTTTTGCCCCCTTGAAACAACTCCGCTTGACGCCGATGTAGGGCGCCGGAGGGGCAACCCGCCGGTCCTCGGCCGGGCAACCCGATAATCGACAAGGATTCATTCGCATGATCGACCCGCTCGCCGCCCTTGTTCCCGTCGTCGTCGAGCAGACGAGCCGCGGCGAACGCAGCTTCGACATCTTCTCGCGCCTGCTGCGCGAACGGATCGTCTTTGTGACGGGCGAGGTCGAGGATCAGATGGCCTCGCTGATCGTCGCGCAGCTCCTGTTCCTCGAATCGGAGAATCCGAAGAAGGACATCTATATGTACATCAACTCGCCGGGCGGCGTCGTCACGGCGGGCATGGCGATCCACGACACGATGCAATATATCCGCCCGCGCGTCGGCACCGTCTGCATCGGCCAGGCGGCGTCGATGGGCAGCTTCCTGCTCGCCGCCGGCGAGCCCGGAATGCGCGTCGCGCTGACCAACGCGCGCGTGATGGTCCACCAGCCGTCGGGCGGCGCGCGCGGCATGGCGTCGGACATCGAAATCCAGGCCAAGGAAATCCTGCGCATCCGCAAGCGGATGAACGACCTTTATGTCAAATATACCGGCAAATCGCTGAAAGACATTGAGAAGGCGATGGACCGCGACACTTTCCTCGAAGCCGACGAGGCCAAGGAGTTCGGCATCGTCGATCATGTCTATGACCGCCGCCCCGGCCTGCCCGGCGACGACGCGCCCAAGGATGTGAGCGAAGGCCCGACGCCCTGACACAACACCCTCGTCACCCTGGATCAAGTCCGGGTGACGGACAATAGTAACCCTGTTTCTTGACGCTCGCTTGGCGCCTTGGCGCTAGGCGGAACATTGAACCGATGTCACCCAATTGCCATATTGTAATTGGGTGGCCGGGGGCTAGGATAAGGATGGCAGCGCCCTTCTGGCGCCCGCCAAAGGATGATTTATGACGAAATTGAGCGGCTCGGACAGCAAGAGCACTCTTTACTGCTCCTTCTGCGGCAAGTCGCAGCATGAAGTCCGCAAGCTGATTGCCGGGCCGACCGTGTTCATCTGCGACGAATGCGTCGAGCTGTGCAACGACATCATCCGCGAAGAGATCAAGGGCGGGGTCGCCGCGCGCAAGGATGGCGCGGTGCCGACGCCGCTCGAAATCTGCCAGCATCTCGACGCCTATGTGATCGGCCAGAACAAGGCGAAGCGCGTCCTGTCGGTCGCGGTCCACAATCACTACAAGCGGCTGGCGAACAGCGGCCGCGGCGAGGATGTAGAGCTTGCCAAGTCGAACATCCTGCTTGTCGGCCCGACCGGCAGCGGCAAGACTTTGCTCGCGCAGACGCTCGCGCGCTTCCTCGACGTGCCTTTCACAATGGCCGACGCGACGACGCTGACCGAGGCGGGCTATGTCGGCGAGGATGTCGAGAACATCATCCTCAAGCTGCTGCAATCATCCGACTATAATGTCGAAAAGGCGCAGCGCGGCATCGTCTATATCGACGAAATCGACAAGATCAGCCGCAAGGCCGAAAATCCCTCGATCACCCGCGACGTGTCGGGCGAAGGCGTGCAGCAGGCGCTCCTGAAGCTGATGGAGGGCACGACCGCGAGCGTGCCGCCGCAGGGCGGGCGCAAGCATCCGCAGCAGGAGTTCCTGCAGGTCGACACGACCAACATCCTGTTCATCGCGGGCGGCGCCTTCGCCGGCCTCGAAAAGATCATCGGCGACCGCCTGCAGGGCAAGTCGATCGGTTTCGGCGCGCATGTCGCCGGCCCCGACGAGCGCCGCGCGGGCGAAGTGCTGAAACAGATCGAGCCGGAGGATCTGCTGAAGTTCGGCCTGATCCCCGAATTCGTCGGCCGCCTGCCGGTCATCGCGACGCTCGAGGATCTGGACGTCGACGCGCTGGTCAAGATTCTGGGCGAGCCCAAGAATGCGCTGGTCAAGCAGTATAAGAAGCTGTTCGACCTGGAGGAGGTCGCGCTGACCTTCACCGACGACGCGCTGGTCGCGGTCGCCAAAAAGGCGATCGAACGCAAGACCGGTGCGCGCGGACTGCGCTCGATCGTCGAGGCGATCCTGCTCGACACCATGTTCGACCTGCCCGACCTCACCGATGTCGTCGAGATCGTCGTCGACAAGGATGTCGTCGAAGGCCGCAAGGATCCGGTGCGCGTTTATGCCGACAAGGCGAAGGAAGCGGCGGGCGACGCAGCCTGATCCGAGTCGCGCGCGGCCGCATGCGCGCGACCATGATGTTGCATTGCAGCAACAGTTGCCGCGAAAAACGCATCGACGCCTGTGGATAAGATCGGACGCGTGACGAAAATCGGGGGTTTTTCGACTCCCGCGTGCCGCGCGTACGGCTCGCCGCTTGCACTGTAACAATTGCTGTCACAATCGTGCCACATGCGGGCTTCAGGGGCGCTCGCAGGTTCTGGCGCGCCCCTTGTCGTGCGCCTGCCGATCGCATCAAAAGGGGACATCCTGACATGAAATTCCGTCAAACGCTCACCGCCGGCGTCGCGCTGCTTCCGGTCGCGCTGCTTTCTACCCCGGCCTTTGCCCAGTCGACAGGCTCGGTCGACTTCGACGACGAGATTGTTGTGACCGGTGCCCGCGCGACCGACGTCGCCGGCATCCAGTCGCCCGACACGTCGAAAGCGAAGTCCGTCCTGGGCCAGGAAGTCATCGCCCGCCAGAACCCGGGCCAGACCATTCTCGACACGATCAACCTGGTTCCCGGCGTCGTCTTCACCAACAATGACGCCTACGGCTCGTCCGGCGGCCAGCTTTCGATTCGCGGTTTTTCGGAAGATCGCATCAGCCTGACCTTCGACGGCGTTCCGCTCAACGATTCGGGCAACTATGCCATTTATTCCAACCAGCAGCTCGATCCCGAGCTGATCGAGCAGGTCAACGTCAACCTCGGCACCACCGATGTCGACAGCCCGACCGCAGCGGCGACGGGCTCGACCGTCAACTATCGCACGCGCACGCCGGGCGAGGAATTCGGCGTCCGCCTATCGGGCTCGGCCGGCGAGTATAAATTCTTCCGCATTTTCGGCATGGTCGACACCGGCGTCTTCACCCCCTGGGGCACGCGCGCCTTTATTGCCGCTTCGACCGCGTCGAACGACAATCCCTTCAACAATTACGGCGTTGTCGACAAGCAACAATATAATGCGCGCGTCTGGCAACCCATCGGCGACAATGGCGACTTCGTTTCGATCGCCGGCCATTATAACGAGAACCGGAACAATTTCTTCGGTTCGCTGCCGCTGCGTTTCGATCGTGCCGTCCCGTCGGGTTTCCCGCAGGCGAAGGACGAGCGCGAATATGACATCAATTATCCGTGCACGGTGAGTACCGTCGCACGGCCAGGCGTCGCCGACCTGACCAACGGTTGCGGCACCGAGTTCGATCGTCGCTACAATCCCTCGAACACCGGTAATATCCGCGGCGCATCGCGCTTCACGCTCGCCGAAGGCGTCGTGCTGACGGTCGACCCGAGCTATCAATATGTGAAGGCCAATGGCGGCGGCACGGTCAATGCGCGTGAGCGCCTGCAGAACGGACTGTCGGGCTATATCGGCGGTCGCCCCTATTTCGGGATGGACTTGAACGGCGACGGCGACCTGCTCGACGAAGTCACCATGACGGCGCCCAGCCAGACGCAGACGCACCGCTATGGCGTGATTGCCAACCTGCGCTGGGACATCAACGACGAGCACAGCGTCCGCGTGGGCTTCACCTATGACCGCGCCCGGCATCGCCAGACCGGTCAGGTCGGCAGCCTTCACCTGAACGGCGAGCCGGTCGATGTCTTCCCGATCAACGATCCGCTCACCGACGTAACCGGCGCCGTGCTTCAGAAGCGCGATCGCCTGTCCTATGCGATTCTGTCGCAGGTATCGGGCGAGTATCGCGGCGAATTCATGGATGGGTCGCTCGTTGCCACACTCGGCATCCGCGCACCTTTCTTCAAGCGCGACCTCAACAATTTCTGCTTCACGACGAGCGATACGGGATTTGTCGACTGTTTCGGCCAAGGCGACCCGCGCAATGCAACCTACGCCGCCGCCAATCCGACCGTCCAGGGACCCCAGCAGCGCGTTCTGAAGTATGATGACATCCTGCCGAACGTCGGGCTGCTGTTCAGGGCGAGCAACCAGTTCTCGATCTTCGCCAATTATTCGAAGGGTCTGCAGGTCCCGGGCACCGACGCCCTGTACAATGCCTTCTTCTTCGCCCCGGATACGCCTTCGGCGCGTCCGGAACCCGAAACGACCGACAATTTCGACCTCGGCGTCCGTTATCGCACCGGACAGGTGCAGGCGCAGGTTTCAGGCTGGTTCACCAAATATGACAATCGTCTTGCCTCGGCATATGACCCGGTCACCGATCGCAACCTTTATCGGAACCTCGGTCGCGTCGACAAATATGGCATCGACGGCAGTATTGCGTGGCAGCCGCTTCCCGAGCTGGCACTCTATGCCTTCGGTTCGTATCTCGAATCGGAAATCAAGGACGACGTCCAGTCGGGCGGCAACAGCTTTATTCCGACCGCCGGCAAGCGCGAATCGGGCGCTCCTGCCTATACCTTTGGTGGGTCGGCCCGCGGCACGCTGGGCCCGGTCGAACTCGGCGTAACAGCCAAGCGCACGGGTGGTCGGTATATTTACGACACGAACCTGCCGATCGTGATCGGCGGGAACGAGGTGTACCCGGCGAAGACGGACGCCTATTGGCTCGTCAATCTTGATGCGCGTCTTGGCCTGGAATTCCTGGGTCTTAACGACCAGACCTTCTTCCAGCTCAACGTCTACAACCTGTTCGACACGCTTTATGTCGGCCGTTATACGACGTCGATCTCGCAGGGCTCATCGCCGCCGTTCGCCCAGATCGGCGCGCCGCGCACCGTCAGCGGAACGCTTACAGTCGCTTTCTAAGGCGTTCGCGGGTATGAAAAAGGGCGCGAGAAGAAACTCTCGCGCCCTTTCTTTTGCCAATATCCGTGCGCGGAATATCTTTCTGCGCCGAACCTACGCCCCGCCCTTTCCCTTCGGCGGCGGCGTCTTCGGCTTGTACCGGCAAAGGTCGGCGACGGGACAGCGCCAGCATTCGGGCGTCCGCGCCTTGCAGATGTAGCGCCCGTGAAGGATCAGCCAGTGATGCGCGCCGACGCGAAAGGGCGCGGGCGTGTCCTTCTCCAGCCTTTTCTCGACCGCCAGCGGCGTTTTCCCCGGCGCCAGCCCGGTGCGGTTGCCGACGCGGAAGATGTGCGTATCGACCGCGAAGGTTTCCGCCCCGAAGGCGCAGTTCATCACGACATTGGCGGTCTTGCGCCCGACGCCGGGAAGCAGGGTGAGCGTATCGCGGTCGGCGGGCACTTCGCCGCCATGGTCGCGGATCAGGATTTCGCTGAGCGCGATGACATTCTTCGCCTTGGCGTTGAACAGCCCGATCGTCCTGATATGCTGTTTCAGCCCCTCTTCGCCCAGCTCGACCATTTGCTGCGGCGTCTTCACCACCTCGAACAGCCGCCGCGTCGCCTTGTTCACCCCGACGTCGGTCGCCTGCGCCGACAGCACCACCGCGACGAGCAGCTGATAGACATTGCCGAATTGCAGCTCGGTCTCCGGGCTGGGGTTGAGCTCGGCGAGGCGGCGGTAGAATTCGAAGATGTCGCTGCGTTTCATCGCATGGCTCCGGCGCGCGGCCTGGGCGCCGCGCGCAATCCCTAGACCCTGTTTCAGTGAGATTGAAACAGGGTCTAGCGCCTTTGCCGGTCGACTTCCACGCCGTCGCATTTGACTCTTTACCGCAAGGGGCGCAGCCTTTCGCCGCTTCGATGCCGAGTCGCGCCGTATTGGGCGCCGACGTGATGTCGACACCGGGGACCGGGGCAAGGGAACCAAGGGGGCTCCCTGCCGGGGTTGGAGGACCAGACAATGCTGAAAATGTGGAAAACGGCCATTTTGGCCGGCCTGTCGTCGTGCGCAATCGCCACGGGGGCATCGGCGCAGAACTATCCGTTCACGCTCGGCAATTTCACCGAAGTGGCGATGATCGACGTCGCCGACGGCGGCGGCATGCAATATGCCACCTTTCTGGCCGATCAGTGGCGAAAATCCCAGGAGTTCGCGAAATCGCAAGGGTGGATCAGCGATTATGCCGTGTACAGCAATTTCAACTCGCGCCCCGGCGAGCCCGACCTTTATCTGTCGGTGACCTTTGCCAGCATGCCCGACGGCGCGGAGGAGGAACGGCGCAACCAGGCCTATCGCGACTATATGAAGCGTACCGATACGCAGCTGGCGGCGGAATCGGGTGACCGCGCCAAATATCGCACCGTCATGGGCAGCTTCCTGCTGCGCGAATTGAAGTTCAAATAGCCGTCGGGGGCGCCGGGCCGTTCGGGTCCGGCGCCACCACCGGGCCTCACAGCCCCAATACTTGCGGCATGGTGTAACGCCCCGGCTTCTGATGGATCAGCCACAGCGCCGCCTTCACTGCGCCGCGGGCAAAGATCATGCGGTTTTCGGCGCGGTGCGACAGGGTGATCATCTCCTCCGGCCCTGCAAAGATCACGTCATGGTCGCCCGCGACCGTCCCGCCGCGCAGGCTGGCAAAGCCGATCTTGCCATGCCCGCGCGCGCCGGTGAGGCCATCGCGGCCGCGTTCGGAACAGGTCGCAAGATTGATCCCGCGCCCCGCCGCCGCCGCCGCGCCCAGCAGCAGCGCGGTGCCGCTCGGTGCGTCGACCTTGTTCCGGTGGTGCATCTCGACGATCTCGATATCATATTCGGGGTCGAGCCGCGCCGCCGCCTCGCGCACCAGATGCGCGAGCAGCGTGACGCCGAGCGAGGTGTTGCCCGTCTGGAGCACCGCAATGTCGCGCGCGGCGTCGTCGATCAGATAATGGTGGCGCTCTTCGAGCCCGGTCGTGCCGATCACGATCGGCTTGGCGGCCGCGACGCAGGCGTCGAGCGTCGCTTCGAGCGCCGTGGGCGAGGAGAAATCGACGAGCACGTCGGCGCTTGCGGCGAGCTTCGCGACACTGCCGCCCTTGTCGACGCCGCAGCTGCGCTGTCCCGCCTCGGAAATCGCCGCGGCGAGCGCAACGCCCATGCGTCCCTGGCTGCCGATGATGCCGATGCTGGTCATAAACCCAAACCCCCGCTTGCCCCGAGCCTGTCGAAGAGCCGTCCTTGCTAAACCGCCGCTTTGAAGGAAGAACGGTCCTTCGACAAGCTCAGGACGAACGGAGTTAGCGTGCCCCCCATCCAGAATATCGTCATCCTGACCGGCGCCGGCGTTTCGGCCGAAAGCGGCATCGACACGTTTCGCGACGCGGGCGGACTGTGGGAACAGCACCGCGTCGAAGATGTCGCCACGCCCGAAGGTTTCGCGCGCGACCCCGACCTCGTGCTGCGCTTTTACGACATGCGGCGCGCGGCGATCCAGACGAAAGAGCCCAATGCGGCGCACCATGCGCTTGCGCGGCTCGATGCCGAATGGCCGGGCGAATTGCTGATCGTCACCCAGAATGTCGACGATCTGCACGAACGCGCGGGCGCGCGGCGGCTCATCCACATGCACGGCGAACATCTGAACGCCTGGTGCACCGGTTGCGATACGCGGAGCGCATGGACCGCGCCGCTGCTCGACCGGCCTGCCTGTCCCGCGTGCGGCGCCGCCGGTTATCTGCGTCCCGATGTCGTCTGGTTCGGCGAGATGCCGTACCGGATGGACGAGATTTACCATGCCATCAATCGCGCCGACCTGTTCGTGTCGATCGGCACGTCGGGCGCGGTCTATCCCGCCGCGGGCTTCGTCCGCGAGGCACGCGCGGCAGGCGCGCGCACGCTCGAACTCAACATGGAACCAAGCCAGGGCAGCCACTGGTTCGACGAGGCGCGCCACGGCCCCGCAACCTGGCTGGTGCCCGAATGGGTCGAAGAGATGCTCGGCGGGTGAAGCCACGCCGTACTGAAATGCCGCGTTTCGGCCGGTTCCGGACCTTTATTCAATCGTCATCCCGGCGAAGGCCGGGATGACGGATAAGGGAAGGTCCGCTCCCCACCCCGAAACAGACGTCACCGCAATCACCGCCGCGCGGCGAAAAAATCCCGGAGCAGCGCCGCCGCTTCGCCTTCGCCGATGCCGTCGTAAATCTCCGGTCGATGGTGCACCGTCGATTGCGCGAACAGGCGCGGGCCGTGAACGACCGCGCCGCCCTTCGGATCGTCAGCGCCATAATAGAGCCGCGCGATCCGTGCGTGCGCGATCGCGCCGGCACACATCGCGCAGGGTTCCAGCGTAACATAGAGATCGCAGCCGCCCAGCCGGTCGGTCCCGAGCTTTGCCGCCGCCATGCGCAGCGCGACGATTTCGGCGTGCGCGGTGGGATCGTGCGATTCGCGCGGGCGGTTGTGACCTTCGGCGATGATCGCGCCATCCTTGACGATCACCGCGCCGACGGGCACTTCGCCCCATTCGGCGGCGATGCGGGCGAGGTCGAGCGCGCGGCGCATCGGTTCGGGAAGCGGGAATTGCGCCATGGCTTCCCCGCTAATCGCTTGACGAATCCCCTGCAAGCCGATAAGCGCGCGCCTTTCCCGGCCCAACCGGTCCCTGTGGCGCTTCAGGCGCCCACCGGCACGCCGCCCAGATTTTGTGAGGACGAGAACGATGTCGCGTATTTGCGAACTGACCGGCAAGGGCCGCCAGATTGGCCACAATGTCAGCCACGCCAACAACAAGACCAAGCGGACCTTCCTGCCCAATCTGCAGAATGTGACGCTGCTCTCGGACGCGCTGGGCAAGGGCGTGAAGCTGCGCGTGTCGACGCACGGCCTGCGTTCGGTCGAGCATAATGGCGGCCTCGACAACTGGCTGCTGAAGGCCGGCGACGACCAGCTGTCGGCGAATGCGCGCAAGCTCAAAAAGGAAGTCGCGAAAAAGCTGGCCGAAAAGGCCGCCTGAACGCTTCCGCTTTGCTGACGCAAAGAGGCCGCCGGATTACCGCGCGGCCTTTTTGCTGCGTGGCGCTTTTCGGGGCGGCAGGTCGACGAGCTCGAACTGGAGCAGCAGGCTGCGCTGCCAGACGTTGAAATTATCGTCGGAGACGAGCCAGAGCCAGGTGCGGCCGCGCTCGACCGATACCGCCGCGCCCTCGTAATTTTCGGCCAGTGGTCGCGGCACACGCCCGATCGTCCGCGAGCGCACGACGCCGTCGCGGGCGATGTCGGCGGGATCGAGGACGGAAACGGTCGTCGTGAAAACGGGGTCGAAACCGAGCCGCCGGTGGACGAGCAGGATGCGTCCGTCGGGCAGCGGCGCCGCGTCGCTGACAAGACCGCGTCCGGCGGCGTCATAGAAGAAGCGCACCGGCGGCATTCCCGGCACCGCCGGATCGTCCGAATAGAGCAGCGCCTCGCGCCCGCGCGGATCGTCGTCGGCATCTTCGGAAAAAAGGATCGTCCGTCCGTCACCAAGCCGAACCATGGCCTCGGCCCCGCGATTCCTGGGCCAGCGCGGCAGACGGCGCCGCGATTCGATTCGCGCAAGCCCGGCATCGAGCCGCCAGACCTGATTGACCCCTTCCAGCGCGAGCCAGACGGTGCCGCCCGCCTGATGGACGGCCAGCGCCTCGACATCGGCCATCGTCTTGCGCGCCGGGCGGCCGTCGATTGTGGGAAGCGCGTCGATCCGCGCCGACGACACCGCGCCGCGGGAATCGAACGTCAGACGCGTCCAATAGCCATTATCGCCGACCAGCAGGAAGCGGCCCGGCTCCGTCCGCGCCAGCGCGGAAAACCCGCCGAAGCGGCTGTTCGGACTATCGAGGCGCCAGCCGCGCACAAAGCGCATCGGCGCCGCGGTTTCGGCAGCGAAGCCGAGCGGGCGCGCCACGGCGCGTTGCGACAGGTCGACATCGGCAAAGCGCACGGCCGTGCCAGGCATCGGACCAAGCGCAGCGAAAACAAGGACAGCGGCAAGCAGACGGCGCATCGCCGGGGGCGTAGGCCGCCGGACCGCGAAAGGAAAGGCTTTCGCGACGGCGAAGCTGAACGCCAGCCGACCGCCGCGTTCAGGCTTCGCTCAATGCGAATCGGGCAGAACCTCTTTCATCGACCACTGCCCCGAAGGGCCAAACGCGAAAGCAGGAGTATAACGATGAAAAAGATGGTGACCCTCTCGATCGCCGCCCTGATGTCCACCGTGACGCTGGGCGTGGCGACACCAGCCGCGGCGCAGAACGGCTATTATGACCAGGGCGGCTATTCGAGCTATTACAGCGGCTATGACCGCGACGACCGCCGTTATGACCATCGCGACTATCGCCGCTACGACCGCCGCGACTATCGCCACGACCGCCGTTATTATCGTGGCGACCGCCGTTATTATCGGCAGTGCGACAAGGGCACCGGCGGCACGATCATCGGCGCGATCGCGGGCGGCCTGGCCGGCCATGAAATCGCCGGGCGCGGCGACAAGACCGTCGGCACGATCATCGGCGGCGCCGTTGGCGCCATCGCGGGCCGCGCGATCGACAAAGGCAATGACGGCTGCCGCCGCTGACGGGGAATGACGGCTGCCGCGCGAGAGGCAGTCCCGACCTCCAATAATTTCCGTCCCTCCTTTGCCCCGCCCCGGCCTCGCGCCGGGCGGGGTTTTGCCTGCCTGCGGCGCCCCGGAGGAGACGCTTGCCATTGGCCCGGTGCGCGCCTAGGTTTGCCGACAAGTGCACGCCCGCGGTTCTGCGGGCGCGTGAGCAGAACAGGTTATACTAGCCATGCGGCAAATGGCAGCGCCATCAGGGCGACCGCCGCGGCCCGGGTCGGCGGCAAAAGGACGGAACAAGGCGAGCGCCCCCCGGCGACCGATTCCGATCGTGCGGCCGCGCAGCTATGCCGCAATCGACCTCGGCACCAACAATTGCCGCCTGCTCATCGCCCGGCCGCAGGACGGCGAGCTGGTCGTCATCGACGCCTTTTCGCGTATCGTCCGCCTTGGCGAAGGGCTGCACAATAGCGGACGGATCAGCGAAGCCGCGATGGACCGCACCGTCGCGGCGCTGGCGATCTGCGCCGACAAGCTGCGCCGCCGCCACGTCTCGCTGTCGCGCGCGGTCGCGACCGAAGCATGCCGCCGCGCGAGCAACGGCGCCGAGCTGGCCGAGCGCGTCCGCCGCGAAACGGGGATCGTGCTCGACATCATCTCCGCCGCCGAAGAGGCCCGGCTCGCGGTTCTCGGCTGCCATAACCTGATGGAGCCTGGCGACGGACCCGCGCTGATCTTCGATATCGGCGGCGGCTCGACCGAGCTGATGCGCGTCGAGGTGTCGGACCATGACGTCCAGATTCGCGACTGGATCAGCGTGCCGTGGGGCGTCGTGTCGCTGACCGAACATGCGCCGCTCCCCGACGACAGCACGGAGGGACGCCGGGCAGCCTATGCCCATATGCGCGACGTGACGCGCCAGGCCTTTGCCGCCTTTGCCGACCGCGCCGGGGCCTTTGCCGGTCAGCCGCTGCGCCTGCTCGGCACCAGCGGGACGGTGACGACGCTGGCCAGCGTGTTCCTGAACCTGCCGCGATACGACCGCCGCGCGGTCGACGGCCTTGTCGTGCCCAGCGAGGCGATGCGCGCGATCAGCCGCCGCCTCGCCGAAGCGAGCATCGCGGACCGCGCCGAAATCGCGTGCATTGGCCGCGAGCGCGCCGACCTGGTCGTCGCGGGCTGCGCGATCCTCGAAAGCATCATCGACCTTTGGCCGGCGGCACGTGTCGGCGTCGCCGACCGCGGCATCCGCGAGGGCATTTTGCGCACGCTGGCGATGCAGGGGCGCGACATTCCCGTAACCCGCCGCGAATATCGCAAATGAGCGGCGCGCGCGGCAAGAGTGGTGGCGGTCGCGGCGGCCTGCATGTGCGGGTCAAGACCGCAAAAAGGCGCAGCGTGTCGTCGACACGCTGGCTGCAACGGCAATTGAATGATCCCTATGTCCGCCGCGCGCAGGCCGAAGGCTATCGCTCGCGCGCGGCCTATAAGCTGATTGAACTCGACGAGAAGTTCGGTTTCCTCAAAAAATCGCGCGCGGTCGTCGATCTCGGCATCACACCCGGCGGCTGGTCGCAGGTCGTGCGCAACACGAACCCGCGCGCGCGCGTCGCAGGGATCGACCTTTTGCCGTGCGAGCCGATCGAGGGGGTCGCGATCCTCGAAATGGATTTTATGGACGACGCGGCGCCCCATGCCTTGATCGCCGCGCTCGGCAGCGCTCCCGACCTTGTCCTTTCGGACATGGCGGCGAACACCGTAGGCCATCCGCAGACCGATCACCTGCGCACGATCGGCCTGGCCGAAACCGCGGCCGATTTCGCCGTGCAGAATCTGCTGCCCGGCGGCGCCTTTGTCGCCAAGGTGTTCGCGGGCGGCGCCGACCGTGAACTGCTGACGCAGCTCAAGCGCCACTTCGCGACGGTCAAGCACGCCAAGCCGCCGGCGAGCCGCAAGGGATCGCCCGAACTTTATGTGATCGCACAGGGTTTCAAGGGGCGCGGTGATGCGGCATAATCCCCTGTAAACAGGCAGCCAGGTCGAAGCGGAGAGACGGGACGATGACGAAATCCAGGCAATCGCTCACCGCGATGACACTGGCGGCGCTGCTGCTGGCGTCGTGCGGTGGCGGGGGTGGCGATTCGAGCCTTGGCAGCGGCGGGCCGGTTACGGTCACGCCCACGCCGACGCCGACGCCGACCGCGAATTGCGCGCTCGCCGCGCGGCAGAACTTTGCCAGAGCGGTTATCGACGAATGGTATCTGTTCCCCGGCGACGTCGCGGCGGGGGTCAATCCCGCCAGCTTCAGCGACGTCCAATCCTATATCGACGCGCTCGTCGCGCCCGCGCGCGCGCTGAACAAGGATCGCTTCTTCACCTACATCACTTCGATCGCCGAGGAGAATGCCTTTCTTTCCAGCGGATCGAGCGCGGGTTTCGGCGTGCGCCTGGTCTATGACGCCGCGAACCAGCGCCTGCTGATCGCCGAGGCCTATGAGAGCGCCCCGGCCTTTGCCGCGGGAATCGACCGCGGCACGGCAATCATCGCGATCGGCACGACCAGCAGCAATCTGCGCACCATAGCCGAGATCGTCGCTGCGGAGGGGACCGCGGGCATCACCAGCGCGCTTGGCCCCAGCGATCCCGGCGTCACGCGCGTGCTGCGTATCGCCGACGCCGCGGGCACGCGCGACGTGACGGTGACCAAGGCCGATTATGCGCTCGATCCGGTGTCCGACCGCTATGGCGCCAGGATCATCAGCGAGGGCGGGCGCAATTACGGCTATCTCAACCTCCGCACCTTCATCGGCTCCGCCGACGACCAGCTGCGCGCCGCCTTTGCCGATTTCCGCGCGCAGGGCGTCACCGACATCGTCATCGACTTTCGCTACAATGGCGGCGGGCTCGTCTCGACCGCCAATCTGATGGGCGACCTGCTCGGCGCCGGGCGCAGCGGCCAGATTTTCTCGCAGACGCTGTTCCGCGCCAGCAAATCGGCGGAGAATGACGAGCATCGCTTCGCGCCCGGCAGCCAGTCGATCGCCCCGACGCGCATCGCCTTCATCGGCACAGGATCGACCGCATCGGCGAGCGAGCTGGTGATCAATTCGATGCTGCCCTATCTTGGCGCCAACATGACGCTCGTTGGCGGCAACACCTTTGGCAAGCCGGTCGGCCAGATCGCGCTCGACCGCGCCGAATGCGACGACCGGATGCGCGTCGTCGCCTTTGCAACGGGCAATGCAGCGGGCCAAAGCGACTATTACGACGGGCTGGCGCCGAAAATCGCGAATAGCTGCGCGGCGGGGGACGACCTCAATTTTCCGCTGGGAGACCCGCGCGAGGCGTCGATCCGCACCGCGATCGACTTCCTCGCGGGCAACGCCTGCACGACGCGCATCGCCGAGGCGAGCGTCGGCGCGGCGGCGCGAAGCAGCGGCGCCCCCATGAGCGCCGAACCCGAAATGCTCGTTCCCGACCGGCCGAGCGCGGCACAGCGCGAACTGCCCGGCCTGTTCTGACCGTCCAGTCCGACAGGGGCATTTCATGGCCGCGCTGATGCTGCAGGGCACCGGCTCCGACGTCGGCAAGTCGGTGCTCGTCGCCGGCCTCTGCCGCGCACTCACCAACCGCGGCCTCCGCGTGCGCCCGTTCAAGCCGCAGAATATGTCGAACAACGCCGCGGTCACCATCGACGGCGGCGAGATCGGCCGCGCGCAGGCGCTGCAAGCCCTCGCCTGCCGCGCCGCGCCGCACAGCGACATGAACCCGGTGCTGCTGAAACCGCAGGCCGACCGCACCTCGCAACTGATCGTCCACGGCCGCGTGCGCGGCACATTGGGCAGCGGCAATTTCCGCGAAGGGCGCGGCGCGCTGATGGGCGAGGTGCTCGAAAGCTATCACCGGCTGCGCAGCGCGTGCGATATCGTCCTGGTCGAAGGCGCGGGGTCGCCCGCCGAAATCAACCTGCGCGCGGGCGACATCGCCAACATGGGCTTTGCCCGCGCCGCCGATGTTCCGGTCGTGCTTGTCGGCGACATCGACCGTGGCGGCGTGATTGCGGCGATTGTCGGCACCCGCGCGGTGATCGACGCGGACGATGCGGCGATGATCAAGGGCTTCATCATCAACAAGTTCCGCGGCGACCCCGCGCTGTTCGACGATGGCTATCGCGCGATTGCCGAGCGCACCGGCTGGCCGGGATTGGGGGTCGTGCCCTGGCTCGCGGCGGCATCGCGCCTGCCGAGCGAGGATGCCGTGATCCTCGAACGCCGTGCCGACGCGCATGAGGGCCGCCGCATCGTCGCCTGCCCGATCCTGCCGCGCATCGCCAATTTCGACGATCTCGACCCCTTGAAGCAGGAGCCCGGCGTCGCGCTGGTGATGGTGCCGCCGGGGCAGCCGATTCCCGCCGACGCGGCGATCATCGTCCTGCCTGGATCGAAGGCGACGATCGCGGACCTTGCCGCGCTCCGCCGCGAAGGCTGGGACATCGACATCAAGGCGCATCACCGGCGCGGCGGGCTGATTCTCGGCCTCTGCGGCGGCTATCAGATGCTGGGGAAGCGCATCGCCGATCCGCTGGGGATCGAGGGCGCGCCGTCGGAGGTCGAGGGGCTGGAGCTGCTCGACGTGTCGACGACGCTGGCCCCGGCCAAGACGCTCCGCGAGGTGTCCGGGACCGCATGGGGCAGCCCCTTCGCGGGTTATGAAATGCACATGGGCGAAACCGCGGGCGCCGACACGGCGCGGCCCTTTGCGCGAATCGAGGGCGGCGGGAACGAAGGGGCGACCAACACCGCGGGCAATGTGATCGGCACCTATATCCACGGCTTGCTCGCGTCGCCCGACCTGCGCGGCGCGCTGCTGGAACGAATCAACGTCACCGGGAACGGGCGCGACCATGGCGCCGATGTCGACGCCGCGCTCGACGACATCGCCGCCGAACTGGCGATCCATCTCGACATCGAGGCACTGCTGCACATCGCCGCGCAGCCGGGATAGCGGGGTCGTCACGCGGCGGCACCGGGCCGACGTCGGGGAATCATGGTGAAGACATGGTTCACCATCGCCATGAAGCTTATCCTCATCCCGCTGCGGCAAATGGGGTGGCATGTTCGGTCATGCCCCTCCGGTCCGCGCTGCGCGGTATCTGCTCCCGCTGATCGCGACCGTCCTGGCGCCGACCTCGGCGCAGGCGTCGGCAAAGCTGGACAATATCAAGGCATCGGCGCCAGCCAAGGTTGCCTGTGACACGGCGGGCGTTTCCGCGATGCCGCTCGCCCGCAATCTGTCGCAACTCATTCTGGGCGGCGCGCCGAGCGCGCTCGATCGCATCCGGATGCAGCAGCAGGGATCCGCAGCCGCCGTTTCAGGCAATACCGCCCCGGTTGCCGCGCGGGCGCCGCTCGAACCTGCAAGCCGCACGCCGCCTTCCCTTGCGCTGTCGGCGTCGGCGGGTTGCAGCGGCGCGCCGGGCGCGATGGCCGAATGGGATGCCGATTCCGAACTCGGCACGCGCGCCATTCCGGTCAGGCGGACGCGCTTCGACGATCGCTGGGACCGCGTCCGCCGCGCCGCGCCGGCCGCGCTGATGCAGCGCCAGCTGCGCAGCGCCAACGCGGCGCCGGGGCTCAGCGAAACCGAGCTGCTCGCGCGCGTCAACCAGTGGGTCAACCGCGAAATTGCCTATGTCGGTGACGATCGCAATTACCGGCAACGCGACCATTGGGCGACCGCCGAACAGACGATCGCGCGCGGCAGCGGCGATTGCGAGGATTTCGCGATCCTGAAGATGCACATGCTGCGCGCGGCTGGGGTCGATGCCGACCGCATGAAACTGGTGCTGCTGCGCGACCTCGCCGCCAACGCCGACCATGCCTTTCTGCTCGTCGAAACAACCGGCGGCAAGCTGGTGCTCGATAACGTGACCGACCGCGTCTATGACGGCGCCCGTCCGCAAGCGGTGCGCCCCGTGCTGTCGTTCAGCGAAGATCGGCGCTGGGTCCACGCCTATCGCACCGCGGCCGCCTCACCCGACAGCCGCGTCGTTCCGGCATCGCGCAAGAGCTTTACCCTTGCGCTCGCCGATCAGCGTTCGGTCAAGGCCGTGCCGCTGACCTTCAAGACGGGTTTCAGCAAATAGCTGAGCACCGATTTCTTGCCGGTCAGGATTTCGACATCGCATAGCATCCCCGGCGTGATCGGCAGGCGGCGGCCGTTCGATTCGAGAAAGCTGTTCGTCGTTTCCACGACGACGGTGAAATAGGCTTCGCGCTCGACCTCGTCATAGATGCTGTCGGCGGACACGCGCACGACCCTGCCCTTCAGCCCGCCATAGATGGAGAAATCATAGGCGGTGACCTTGACGTTCGCCGGGTCGCCGACCTTGATGAACGCGATGTCGCGCGGCGTGACGCGCGTTTCGACGAGCAATTTGTCGCCGAGCGGCACGATCTGCATGATCTGTTCGCCCGCGTTGACGAAGCCGCCGAGCGTATTGACGAGCAGGTCGTTGACGACACCGCGCGTCGGCGAACGGATTTCCGAGCGCGCGAGTCGCCCCTCGGCGCCGCGGATCGTTTCTTCGTTGACCGCCATCTTGGTCGCGAGCTGGCTGCGTTCGTTGAGCGCTTCCTGCTGGAAGTCGAAGCGCGCGCGCGACACTTCGGCGCTCGCTTCGCGGATCGCCGCCTGCGAGCGCGAAATCGCCTGCCGCGCGGCGGCGAGGCGGCCCTGGATATCGACGACCTCGCGCTGCGCGGTGAGCAGCTCGGTCTGCGGCACGACGCCGCGCGCCGCGAGCGGTTCGAGCATTGCCACCTGTTCGCGCGCGAGCCGCAGACTGCTTTCGAGCGCGCTTGCCGTCGCCTGCGCTTCGCCAAGGTCGCGGCGGCGCTGCTCAACCCCGGCGGACAGCGCCGCAAGCTGGCTTTGCAGCGCCGACCGTCGCACCTCGGCGAGGCGCGCTTCGTCGCCGCAATTGTCGCCGGTGCAGCCGGCGCCGCTGCCCCCCTCGCCCGCAAGCCGCGCCGCACGCTGCGCAAGGCGTTCGTTTTCGGTTTCGAGCTGTCCCAGTTCGGATTGCGAAGTCGTATTGTCGAGCCGCACGAGCAATTGTCCTTTCTCGACGGTCTGCCCCGACCGGACAAGGATTTCGCGGATCGTCGACGGCTCGGCCGACTGGATGATCTGCACCCGCGACGACGGGATGACGCGGCCCTGGCCGCGCGACACCTCGTCGACGCGCGCGATACTCGCCCACAGCAGGAACAGCACCATGCCCGCGGCGGCCGCCACCATGATCTGCTCGCTGCCGCGCAGCCGTTGCCAGAATTGGACGATTCGCATGATTATTGCCCAGGTTGAATGTCGGGCGCCGGCGCCCCGCCTTGCTGGCTCGTCAGGCTGTCGAAGCGCGACTTGCTCCTGGTCGGATCGGGGAGGCTCGGCACCCAGCCTTTGGTTACATCGATACGGCCGCCGACATCATTGTCGGCGCGGCGATCGGTCGGATCGCGGGGCGGCGCGGCGGCGGCGAGCGCGGCGACGTCAGCAGGCTCATCGGTGGTCGCCGCCCCGCCCTGATAGAGCTGGCTGAGCGCGGGAATCCATTCGGCGCCGGCATAGGCATCCGAAAAGGCCGCAGGCTTGCCCCACGAACCCGGCCAGCGATAGAAGATATGCGCGCCGATCTGGTCGATTTTGGTGAGCCGGGGCGCCCAGCGCGGCAGCACGTAATTGGCGTGATAGTGCGTCGCCATGCCGACGCTCGCCTCGACCCGCCCGGCCAGCGCCGCACGCGCTATCTCCGCCGAACGATGCCACAGCGCGGGCACCGGCGCGCGCCGCATCGACCCGTCGCACGCGAAGCTGAACTGGCATCCGGGACGCGAGCTGCCCTGATAGATGACGCCGCACACCGTATCGGGATAGGCGGGATGGCGCATCCGGTTGAGGATGACCTGCGCGACCGCCGCCTTGCCCGTATCCGATTCGGTCGCCGCTTCATAATAGATCGCCTGCGTCAGGCAGCGTTCGGCGTTGGTCGCCTGCGCCACGCTGATCGTCGGCAGGCGGAACGGCCGCGCCGCCTCAACCGGAAGCGTCGATACGGGCAGCAGCGCATTGCGCGCGACCGCATCATCCCCCTCGGCCACGGGAAGCGCCGCATCGGTCTCGGTCGCGGCAATGAGCCGCGCGATTGCCTGCTTCTTCGCCGCCCTGGCGGTTTCGGCCGGGTCGGCCGACCAGGCGGCGAAGCGCGCCTCGACAAAGCGCGCGAGCCGGTCGTTCGACGCAGCGAACAGGATCGCCGCGGCGAGAAGCGCAAGGCCGAGCAGGACGAGGACGACCGTCTTCGATGTCGACGGCGCGGCATCGCCATCGGCCCACGGCGCCTCGGCGGGCGCCGCGCTGGCGCGCGCGATATGGAGTTCGGGGATCATGCGGCCGGCTCCCTGATCGATCGCGCGAGGATCTCGGCGCGCGGACCGTCGGCGACGATGCGGCCGCCGTCGATGACGATGATGCGATCGCACATTTGCAGGATGGCTTCGCGGTGCGTCGCGATGATCACCGTCTGCGACCTGGCGACCGAGCGGCCGAGCGCCTCGATGAACAGCCGCTCGCTTTGCGTGTCCATCGCGCCCGTCGGTTCGTCGAGGAAGAGCAGGCGTGACGGCGACGCAAGCGCGCGTGCTATGGTCAGGAAACTGACCGGCCCCCACCGAGTGGTCCGGGCTATATGTTAGTGCATTGACGCCTCCATCGCCAGTGTCGGCCGTAGGTGGAGCGAAGCGGAACCGGAGGGCGACACTGGCGATGGAACGGCCTCCGGCGCGGGTGGTCGGTATCCCAGCGAGCTGTGCGGCCGGACGGTGTTGTAATGTCGCCGCCAGGCCTCGATCAGGATCCGGGCCTCGGCGAGCGAGTAGAAGATTTCGCCGTTGAGCAGTTCATCACGCAGCGATCCGTTGAAGCTCTCGCAATAGCCATTCTCCCATGGTGATCCGGGCGTGATATACAGCGTCTTCACGCCGATCTGGGCGAGCCATTGCTGCACCGCCGTCGCGATAAACTCCGGGCCATTGTCGGACCGTATGTGCGCTGGTGGCCCACGCGTGACGAACAGCTCGGCGAGCGCCGCCAGAACGTCATCGCTCCTGAGCTTGCGTGCCACCGGCAACGCCAGGCACTCCCGGCTCGCCTCGTCGATGATCGAAAGGATCCGGTATTTGCGACCATCGTGGGTCCGCCCTTCGACGAAGTCGTAGGACCAGACATGGCCGGGATACTCGGGCCGAAGCCGGATGCACGATCCGTCGTTCAGCCAGAGCCGCCCGCGCTTCGGCTGCCTTTGCGGTACCTTCAGCCCCTCGCGCCGCCAGATGCGCTCGACCCGCTTGCGGTTCACATGCCACCCCGCATCGCGCAGCAACGCCGTCACCCGGCGATAGCCATAACGACCATATTGCCGGGCCAGCGCAATGATGTCCTCGGTCAGAGCTGCTTCGTCGTTCGCCCCGCGGGGCGCCTTGCGCTGTGTCGATCGATGTTGCCCGAGCACACGGCACAGCCGCCGCTCAGACACCGGCATCATCATTCTGATGTGATCGATACAGCGCCTTCGGCGCGCGGGGCTCAGAAGTTTCCCCGGGCAGCCTCCTGCAATATCAGCTTGTCCAGCGTCAGGTCCGATATCGCACGCCGAAGCCGCGCATTCTCTTTCTCCAAGTCCTTCATCCGCCGCGCCTGGTCGGTCTTCAGACCGCCATATTCCTTACGCCACCGATAATAGGTCTGTTCCGTAACGCCGATCCGGCGACACGCTTCAGCCGTCGTCGCCCCCTGCGCCAACACGACCTCCGCTTCACGCAGCTTGCCGATAATCTCTTCCGGGCGATGCTTCTTGGCCGGCATTCATATTCTCCTTCGTCATCCAAAATATCATCAATTTTGGACCACTCAGAAGGGGGCAGATCAGCTCCAATGCCTTTTATGGCCGCAATTGGCGCAATAGGCAACGAAGCAGGTGTGCGAAGCCGCATAAGTAACTGACACGAAGAACAAATCCGTTCGCGCAAGGTCGAAGCCATTGCAGCCGAACAGGATTGCTGGCTACGGTGTTCCCGACAGAGGGGGTGCCAGTGTCGTTAGAATTGATTCTGCAAGGGCTGACCAAGCGGACACACGCCGAAGTGATCGGGGAAATGTTCGCGGGCGAAGTGGAGCGCGCAATCGTGAGCGTGGCCTTCGTCTCGCAGGACGGCGTGGAGCATATTGCACCGTTGCTCGCCGCCCACGCCGACAAGATCACGGTATATGCGGGGATAAGAACCGAAATTACCTCAGCCCAAGCGCTTAAGCGGCTGCTGGAAATCGGAGTATCGCTTTACGCGGTCGATACCGGAACTCGAATGTTACTGTTCCACCCGAAATTATACCACGTCCGCGCAGGTGCTACGGCGAAGCTGTCCGTAGGAAGTGCAAATCTCACGCTGGGTGGCCTTAACAATAACATCGAGGCTGGCGTCTTAATCGACCTATCGCTTGCCGACGCAGATGACGCTGCGTTCGTGGATAATTTGGAGGCGTCTTTTGACGGGCTGACAGGCGAGCACCCGGAGAATGTATTTGAAATTGAGAACGAGGCGATGGTCAACGGACTGTTAGATGCAGGCCGACTGATCGACGAACTTGCGGCACCGCCGCCCCGCACAGCAACAAAAGCCAAGGCAGGTAGTACAGACCCAACGCCTCGGATGAAAATGCAGCCGAAGGCCGTTCGAGGGAAAGCGAAACCGAAAGGTCCGCCCGCAGTTCCTGCTCCAGTCGTTCCACCAATCCAACCAGCGGCGGCACCTCCCGCCGCAGCCTCGCCGGGAAATGCGGCAGGCGCTTCCACGACTGTCGCCCCCGACTTGGAATTGGTTTGGGAAAGCAAGTCTCTAAGAGTCTGATTCAAAATTATCGCGATAGATTTCATGCTCTTGCGATACGGCGGACGAAGAGCTGAATTGAGGCGATGAACAGCCACGCGGTTGCCGATGCGATGGTCTGCTCGAAGTCTTTGGCGAGGCGGCGGTTGCGACCGAGCCACGCAAAGGTCCGCTCGACCACCCAGCGTCTGGGCAGGACCTCGAAGCCCTTGGCATGGTCGGATCGCTTGATGATCTCGACCGTCCACTTCCCGATCTTGCGCAGCGCCTGGCGAAGCTTGTCGCCAGCATAGCCGCCATCGGCGAAGATGTGCCTGAGCCAAGGGTGACGGCGGATGATCTCGGCCAGAACAAACGGCGCGCCATCGCGATCCTGCACGTCAGCGGTGTGGATCACGGCATGAACGAGATTGCCCTCGGTGTCGGTCACGATGTGTCGCTTGCGGCCCTTGATCTTCTTGCCTGCGTCATAGCCGCAAGGCCCGCCGCTTTCCGTGGTTTTCACGCTTTGGCTGTCGATGACCCCAGCGCTCGGAGAAGCCTCGCGCCCGAGGGCTTCCCGCCCGATCAGCAGCAGGGCGTGATTGAGCGAGAGCCACAGACCATTGTCGCGCCACAGATAGAACCAGCGCCGCACCGTCGAGACCGGAGGAAAGCAGGGCGGCAACATCCGCCAGGGCAGCCCACCGCGCAGCAGATACAGGATCGCCTCGATGATCCGCCGCAGCGGCCATTTGCGCGGTCGCCCTACACAGCAAGGGCCCGGAAGTAACGGCTCCAGCACGGCCCATTCCGCATCGGTCAAATCGCTTGGCAAAGCCAGGTCGGCACGGGCATACTGCGCCCGGGTGGTGTCGGTCCACATCGTTGAACTCCCGAAGTTTGTTGCAAAACCCCGTGAATCAGCGACTTGGGCTCGCGTCAAGCTAACCCGCTGGCACCACTCAACTTAATTTCGGATCAGGCTCTAAGCCGACGGTCTCTCGGTATCCCTGCTGGCCCGAACTCCAATCCAACCGGATCGACGACGCTCGGCTCGGGGACGTTCGATGACATCGACCGAGTAACTTACTTCCGGGATGACCTTTTTGGGCATCTTGGCTGGGCCTTGAACGGTACAATCGAAACCGCAGACCAGCAGTTCGACCTCGTTATTAAGGGCGTTTTGGTCGGTACGTTTGACCTCACGCTACGCCACAGCCTGACGCGAGCGGCGGCGGCAGCGGCAGACCATAACTCCCCCACCAGCCTAAGCTGGAACGAAGCTCGCTCCCTTGTTGCCCGTGAAGATCTGCTTGGGCGGACGATGCGGATTTGGCGCTCCACCGCAGACCCGACAGAGTTCCAGGTCGAAATCGACTAGGCCTCGACGGTTTCCGTTGATGTTCGATGTCGCCGATCCCGAAGCTTGCGCCACCCCTCCAATGCGCTGCTTTGCTTGGCCTTGGATATACCCAGCGCACCGAGGACAATCTTCCCCTGCCGCTCCAACGTCTCGTGCGTCGGTCGATTACGGATAGAGGCGTCCAAATCCTCCAGGTCCGGCGTGACCGCTTTCGGGAGAGGTATGATGAGCCGTTCGATTTCGGAGGGGATGAGTTCGAGCACGCCGCCGCCGTAGTGCCTCCCCTCCAATTCCGCACTTAGTGCTGTTAGCGGATTGATGAAGCATCCTACCAGTCGCTCGCCTTCCCCCTCGCGTGTGCGAATGCGATAGGCGGTATCCGTGGTATAGGCCCCAATTTTATTGAGGATGAGACGCGGGGTATCGTGACACCGCTTGAGCATTCCGACTTCGGTGGAATAGACCGACGGCACTTTGAACCAAGGCGCGCGGATACGGCACTTATATCTGGTGTGCAGACTTTCGGCCTCGCCACGCTCGATATACTGGCGTGCCCGGCTCGACATTTTGTTGGGCGCATCGTCGAACCAGAGGAAGTTCGTCGGACTCCCCTTCTCGGCATTCGCCGCATGTTGTCGCTCGTCGTAGATAATGCCAGGACAGTGTTCGCTGCGACCGAACATAGGGTGGGCATATTTGGTTAGGTTGTAGGCCCTGACCGTCTCGTCGGGGACGAGGAAAAACTTGTTCGCACCGGTAACGATGCCAACGTCCACACGCGCGATATCGTCGAAGCGGTGAACCTCGGCATGGGCCTCGAGTTCGTCGAACAGGTCCCGCGTCTCCAGATCGAGCAACGCCCGCGTCCACTTGCCTGCAACCGTCTTTCCATTAATCGACTGTGGCTCTGCAAACAGCTCGGACGGGGACCGACGAAGAAACTCCCGGCCCCGAACCGGCACCATGCCAAGACCCTCTGCCTTCTGGCGAGCGCTACTGCGCTTCTCGGCCATGAGGATGACAGCACCCTGCAACGTGCCATCGAACCATAGCTCTTCCGGGTCGATAATGACGAGCCTGCGACATTCTTTGCCGAGATGGCTGCGAAGCGATTGCGCATGGGTGACGTGGATTATTTCGGCCGGGACAACCATTGCCAGCCGACCGCCCGGACGAAGCAGTGACATCGACGCGAGGATAAACGGCACCCAAGCATTCGTGTGCTTTGTGAACTTTAGCCCAAGCTCGTCGAAAATTATGGCAGCGCGCGTTTGAAATTCTGGCGGAAGAAACTGGTAGCGGACGAAGGGTGGATTTCCCACGACCGCGTCGAAGCGCTCGCCGCCCTTCTCCATGTTGTCGATGGCCCAGCCAAGGAAGTCTTCCGAACGAATGTCCGCACGACGAAGGCCAAGCTCCTTGGCGCGCCGGATTGCCTTGCCGGCCTCGTCGTCGTCGAGTTCGAACCCGGTAAGATTGGCTGCTTGAAAGCCGCCAACGTCGGCCATCGCCTGGAAAAAGGCTCCGTCGCCGCAGCTCGGTTCTAGGATTTTGTTTGGCTTAAGCTCGGCAACCCAGCGGGCAATGAAGGACGCAAGATCGAGGGGGGTGTAGTAACCACCCCGCAGCTTTTGAGCCGTTTGATCCTCGATGAACTTCACGGCCACTCCCTTGACGTTACCCCATTTGGGAATCTTAGAGTCTGGGATTCCAAGGAGCAAACTAAAACTGTTTCTGCTCCCCCACCTGCTCCCCAAAGCCCAAAAACAACGAAGGCCGCCTTTCGGCAGCCCTGCTAACTTCCTAAGATTACACCCGAAATCTGGAGCGGGCGAAGGGATTCGAACCCTCGACCCCAACCTTGGCAACTTGACCTTCGGGCTTTCCTAGAGCTTCCAATGCTATCCTAAAACCCTATATTTCCTATATTTCTTGATTTTCTTTCTGCCCTCTCGTATCCTAATTTTGTCTCCAGTTTGACGGTTGCAGGAGACAATTTGGAGACAAAGCCGCTCGGTTTTGGTTTTGTCTCCAGCAGGAGAGACATGATGCCGACGGGCAAGCTGACCAAACGGGCGATCGACGCGCTTGCCGTGCCAGACAGCAAGCAGCTCATCTATTGGGATAGCGAAGTGAAGGGCTTCGGCCTGAGGGTGCTCCCTTCGGGGCTCAAGACTTTCGTCGTTCAATATCGCAATGCCGAGGGTATCAAACGCCGGATGAACCTCGGCCGGTTCGGCGTGCTGACGGTCGATACGGCCCGCGATCTTGCAAAGCTCAAGTTGGCCGAGGTCATCGTCGGCGAGGATCCCGCCGACAAGGTCAGGCAGGTCCGCAAGGGAATGACCGTAGCGGAGATGTGCGACTGGTATTTGGAGGAAGCTCGCGCCGGGAATATCCTAGGCCGCAAGAATCTTCCCATCAAAACGTCGTCGCTCGATATGGACGAGAGCCGGGTTCGAACCCACATCGTACCCCTGCTTGGCAATCGCATCGTGAAGCATCTCCGGATCGCCGACGTCGAGCAGATGCAATCCGACGTAAAGAACGGGAAGACGGCCAAACCCCGAACGGGAGGGCGAGGCGGCATGGCAACGGGCGGGCCCGGCGTGGCGGGCCGCTGCCTCGGCACGCTTCAGGCGATCATCGGTCACGCGAAGCACAAGGGTCTGCTCGAAGTACACCCGACCCTCGGGGCCAAGAAGCTCGCGAGCAAAAAGAAGACGCGGCGCCTCAGCGTCGCTGAAATCGAGATGATGGGGAAGGCCATCGCTCATGCCGAGGCGAGCGGCGAGAATCCGGTCGCTCTCGGCGTCCTGCGCACCTTGCTGCTGACGGGCTATCGCCGGGAAGAAGGGCAAGCGATGCGCCGCAGCTGGCTTCATCCCGATGCCGGCTATGTTGCTTTTCCCGACACGAAGGGCGGCGCACAGATTCGAGCGATCGGTCCGGCCGCGGTGCGGGTTCTGCAAGACCAGGCAGAGATTGCGGGCAATCCGCACCTGTTTCCCTCGACCATCGGCGACGGTCCCTTCACGGCGGTTAGCGAGTGCCTCCGGCGCGTGTGCGTTTTGGCAGGTATAGAGGGTGTGACGCCCCATACGCTTCGCCACACCTTCGGAAGCGTCGCGGGAGATTTGGGATTCTCGGAACTCACGATCCGCGCAATGCTCGGACATGCTTCGCAGAATGTGACCCAGGATTATGTCCACATCGATGAAGCGCTGAAACTCGCTGTCCGGCGGACCTCGGACGAAATCGAGCGGCTGCTGGCGAGCGGCGCGGCCAAGCTCGGGACCATGCGACACGCCGCTTGACGGGACGGAACAGGATACGAGCTCTGCTAGGCGATGCGCCGCATCGTCGGACGCACCGTCGCGCACGCGGGCGTGCCATCCTTACCCGTGCCAATGATCGCAATCTCGATGGGCCGCATATCCTTCGCGGCCGCGTCGAGCAGCTCCTGATCGATATCATGTATGTCGATCTTCATCCGCCGCGACCAAGGCGAAGCCGCGTCACCCGCCATTTGCCCGACACGAATATAGACGAACCGGCGCTCCGGCCCCTCGCGCCGCACCTGGTCGCCGAAGAATTTGGGACCCGGGCCGACGCGCACGGAGAAATCGAAGGCCAAGGCTTCACCCATGCGGGACGCTTTGGGATCGAGCGGCCGGTCGTCCTTGCCTTGCAAGCTGTGAAGCACGCCAGGCACCGGCTGTTCGATGACGATCCGAAAGGCGATCTCGCTCTGCTGTTCGCGACCCATGACGAGGCTATAGCCCGATCGCGCAAGCGGACCAACTAATCGGATATTCCCGATTGGAATTGACGGATGCGATTCCATCGGATAATTCCGATGCATGCAAACCGATTCCGCCTTGTCCATTCTCGCCGCGCTGGGACACCCGACACGCCTCGATGCCTTTCGCCTGCTCGTCAAACATGAGCCCGACGGCCTGTCGACGGGTCAACTTGTCGAAGCGTCGGGACTCACCCAGAGTACCTTCTCCACCCATCTCGCGGTGCTCGCCAAAGCCGGCCTCGTGATATCCGAGAAGCGCGGGCGTCAAATTATCCAGCGCGCGGATATCGACGCGCTTCGCGGCCTGATGCTCTTCCTGGCGAAGGACTGCTGCCAAGGCCGGGCGGAGCTGTGCGAGCCGCTGCTCGCAGAACTCGCCTGCTGCTGAAGGAACGCGCGCTATGACCGACATCGTCATCTACCATAACCCCGCCTGCGGGACCTCCCGCAACACCCTCGCGATGATTCGCAATGCCGGGATCGAACCGCATGTCGTCGAGTATCTGAAGACGCCGCCGTCGCGTGCGCTGCTCGAACAGTTGATCGTCCGCGCCGGCATCACGGCTCGCGAACTCCTGCGAGAGAAAGGCACGCCCTATGCGGAGCTGGGGCTCGGAGACATGGCCCTTGGCGACGAAGCGCTGATCGACGCGATGATGGCGCATCCCGCCCTGATCAACCGCCCGTTGGTGGTCTCGCCGCTCGGCGTGAAGCTCTGCCGTCCCTCCGAAACGGTACTCGACCTCATCCCTGCGGGGCAACGCGGCGCCTTCGCCAAGGAAGACGGCGAACAGGTAATCGACGCCGCTGGCAACCGCGTCGGCGCCTGAGCCAAGCCGATGACAGAACCCAAGCGGGAACGGCTGTCGTTCCTCGATCGCTATCTCACCCTCTGGATCTTCCTCGCGATGGCGCTCGGCGTGTTGCTCGGTTCGGTGTTCACCGGCCTGCCCGCCGCGATCGATGCCCTCTCGTGGGGCTCGACCAACATCCCGATCGCGATCGGCCTTATCCTGATGATGTATCCGCCGCTCGCGCGCGTCCGCTACGAGGAATTGCCGCGCGTGTTCGAGGACAAAAGGGTGCTCGCCATCTCGCTCATCCAGAACTGGATCATCGGTCCCGTGCTGATGTTCGCGCTCGCGGTGATCTTCCTGTCAGACAAGCCCGAATATATGACCGGGCTGATCCTGATCGGCCTCGCGCGCTGCATCGCGATGGTGATCGTCTGGAACCAGCTCGCGAAGGGCGACAATCAATATGTCGCGGCACTGGTGGCGTTCAACTCGATCTTCCAGATCCTGTTCTTCAGCATCTATGCCTGGTTCTTCCTGACGATATTGCCGCCGCTGTTCGGTCTCGAAGGCAGCGTTATCGACGTAAGCTTCTGGACCGTCGCCGAAGCCGTCCTCATTTATCTCGGCGTTCCCTTTGCGGCGGGCTATCTCACTCGCAAGTGGCTCGCAGACGCCAAGGGCAACGAATGGTATGAGACGCGCTTCCTCCCGCGCATCGCGCCGATCACGCTTGTCGCGCTGCTCTTCACGATCGTCGCAATGTTCAGCCTCAAGGGCGGTGAGATCGTCACCATTCCCGGCGACGTCGTGCGCATCGCCGTCCCGCTGACCATCTATTTCGTCGTGCAGTTCGTCATCAGCTTCTGGATGGGCAAGCTGATCGAGGCCGATTATCCGCGCACGACCGCGGTCGCCTTCACCGCCGCCGGAAATAATTTCGAGCTTGCGATCGCGGTTGCGATTGCCGCCTTCGGGCTCGCCTCGCCGGTCGCCTTCGCCGCCGTCATCGGCCCGCTCGTCGAAGTTCCCGTGCTCATCCTGCTGGTGAGCGTCGCCTTCTGGTTCGGACGCCGCTGGTTCCCGGCATCCACCCCCGCGAAAGACTGATTGTCATGGCTTCCCCCACCTTTTCGCGCCTGCGCGCGCTCGCCGATCCCACCCATCTTCCGGCGCTCAGCGCGGAATATATCCGCTCGCAGCCCGCGCTCGGCCTCGGCCCGCTCGACCCAGCGCCGCGCATCCTGCTGCTCTACGGCAGCTTGCGCGAACGCTCCTATTCGCGGCTCGTCGTCGAAGAGACCGCGCGCCTGCTCCAGCTCTTCGGCTGCGAGACGCGCATCTTCGATCCGTCGGACCTGCCGCTGCCCGATTTGATCGCCGACGACGACCACCCGGCCGTCGAGGAACTGCGCCAGCATTCGCTCTGGTCCGAGGGCCAGGTCTGGTGCAGCCCCGAACGGCATGGCCAGATCACCGGCATCATGAAGGCGCAGGTCGATCACCTGCCGCTCGCATACAAAGGGCTACGCCCGACACAGGGCCGCACCCTCGCGGTGATGCAGGTGTCGGCGGGGTCGCAATCGTTCAACAGCGTCAATACGCTCCGCATCCTCGGCCGCTGGATGCGGATGATCACCATCCCCAACCAGTCGAGCGTCGCCAAGGCTTATGCCGAGTTCGACGAGGCGGGCCGGATGCTCCCGTCGAGCTATTACGACCGGATCGTCGACGTTGCGGAGGAACTTGTGTGCTTCACCGTGCTGACGCGCGGCCATGCCACGCAGCTTGTCGACCGCTATTCGGAACGCAAGGACCGCGCCGAACCCGTCGTGACGCCGGCGCGATTGGCGGGGCTGCCGGGAGCCTGAGCCCGGGACCACGTCCAGCCCAGGTCGGCACCGAAGCGATCTTGCACCAGGGGCGCCTCCGATCTAGAGGCGGATTACCGGGGCCGCGCAACCTCCCGGTAAAGCGTCCCGGCGCTCAAGCGTTGCCTGTTCGTCCTCGATTTCGGGGATCAGGAGGTTTGCTTGAGGCTGTATCTTGCCGCGACTTTACTCGCCCTGCCCGCACCCGCTCTCGCCGAAGATGGCCTGACCATCACGGGCAGCATGCGCCTGCGCTATGAAATGATCCAAGGACAGGCGCGGACGGGATTCGACGAGAAGGACGACCTGCTCAATGTCCGCACGATCGTCGGCGGCGAATATCGCAGCGACGGATTTCGCTTGGGCGCCGAACTCTACGACAGCCGCGTCTATGGGAGCGAGGCGGGAACCCCGGTGACGACGGGCGAAGTCAACGCGTTCGAACTGGTCCAGGCCTATGTCGGCTATGAGGCGCGCGATGCCTTCGGTGCAGGCACGAAGCTCGATCTCCAGGCCGGCCGCTTCACGCTGAACCTGGGATCGCGGCGGCTGGTGGCCGCGGACGATTATCGCAATACGACCAGCGGCTATACGGGTCTCCGCGCCGACCTGGCGCTGCGCGGAGGTGTCGCGGCGACCTTTATCTATACGCTTCCGCAGGTGCGGCTGCCCGACGACCGCGCGTCGCTCGACGCCAACCGGGTCAAGTTCGACAAGGAGAGCTTTGACCTGCAACTCTGGGGCGGCCTCGCGACGAAGAAGCTCGGCGGGTCGCGCGGCTCGGTCGAGATTTCCTACTTCCATCTCGGCGAGCGCGACGCGCCGCAGCGGCCGACGCGCGACCGTTCGCTCGAAACGATCGGACTGCGCGCCTATCGCGATCCCGCGCCGGGCCGGTTCGATTATGAGAGCGAGACTTTCTACCAGTTCGGTACGATCAGCAGCAGCCTCGCTCCCTCGGCAGCCAAGTCCGATGTGTCGGCGTGGTTCACGCATCTCGAGGCGGGTTACAGCTTCCGCCACCCTTGGTCGCCGCGCCTATCGCTCGAATTCGACTATGCGAGCGGCGACGGCCGGGGAGGCGATTTCGGCCGCTTCGATACCTTGTTCGGCATGCGCCGCGCGGAACTCGCGCCAGCGGGCCTCTATAATGCGGTCGGACGGGCCAATCTTCTGTCCCCGGCGATCCGTATCGAAACAATACCGTCAAGGCGCCTCGATGCCTTTGCGGCCTACCGGCCGCTCTGGCTGGCCTCGCGGTTCGACAGTTTTTCGACGACCGGCGTTCGCGATCCATCCGGCGCCTCCGGCCGCTTCGCGGGACACCAGGTCGAAGCGCGCCTGCGCTACTGGCTCGTACCGAAGCGCCTCCGCCTCGAATGGAGCGGCCTGTTTCTCGGCAAGGGCCGGTTTCTCCGAAACGCGCCCAATGCACCGGCCGGGGGCAACACGCTGTATAATTCCTTCAATGCCACCATCAGCTTCTGAAACCGGCGCAGGTCGCAAACAGCATGCTTGGCTTCTGCGAGCAGCAACCTGTATAGACGGGTTATGGATGTTACCACTCGCACCCCCGGACGCGGATCAAAACTCTCGAATGGATCTGCGGCCGCCCGGCCCGGCAACTCCGATGACGAAAATGACAAGTCTCCGCCTCGCTATGCCGCCATCAAGCAGAGCATTTGCGATGCCGTTCGCGACGGACTTCTTAAGCCGGGCGACCGGGTTCCATCGGAAGCAGAGCTAGTCCAACAATTCGACGTGTCACGGATGACCGCCAATCGGGCGCTTCGCGAACTACAGGCGGCAGGCGTTCTTGTACGCCGCGCGGGTAGCGGATCGTTCATCGCCGAGCCCAAGCCGATCGGCCAGATGATCGAAATTCGCAATATCGCCGAAGAGATCCGCGAGCGCGGTCACATCTATCGGGCCCGCGTCGTGCAGAATGACGAGATACGCGCCAATGCGGACCTTGCGGCGCTACTGGAGGTTCCGGTCGGCACGAGGCTTTTCCACTCGATCATCGTTCATCACGAAGCCGAGTTCCCGATCCAGCTCGAGGAGCGTTTCGTGCTCGCGTCGGCGGCTCCCGATTATGGGAAGATCGACTTCACCCAGATGACGCCGAACGAATATCTGACGCGGACGGCGCCGCTCGAGCGCGTCGAACATCGGGTTCGCGCCGAGATGCCCGACGCGCACACCCACAGCATGCTGGGGCTCTCGGACGGCGAACCCGTGTTGCGGATGACGCGGCGGACGTGGAGCCATTCGCGCCTCGTCAGCCATGCCTGGCTGACGCATCCCGGATCGCGATTCGAGCTGTCGGCGGCCTTCTCGATCGACGATTGACGCCGCTCAGCTGGTGCGCGTGACGACCACCGGTTTGCGGCGCCGGCGCAGCCAGCGGAAATCGGCGCGGCTGAAGCTCTTGAACAGCAGATAGAAGCCGGTGCCCGAGAGCCAGAGCGCGCCAAAGGCGACGAAAATGATGAGCGGGTGGTTGAAGCTCTTCCGGTTGATGTAATCCATGTTGTGGAGCATCCAGAAGAAGTCCCACGTCCGCCAGGTGTCGCCGCGCATGACGAGGAAGCGCGCGGTGTCGAGCGAGACATAGGCGCTGCTGTTCTCGTCGTCCGCGAAATCGACGCGCCACATCGCCCCCTCATGATCGCGCGATTCGAGGTTCGGCTTGGCGATTACGCTCACCTCTCGGATCGGCGCCTCGTTCATCATGGAGGCGACTTCGCGCGCCATGGCCTCGTCGACCCGGATGTGCTCGCCGCTTGTCGCGTCGACGAGACGGACGCCTTTTGCGGAGCGCACTTCATAGACCGGCCGGGTTCCGAGATCGCGAAGGATCACGCCCGTGACAGGTTCGCCGCGCGGCAGGGCCGCCACGTCGAAATATTCCCCCGGTGGCAGTGGATGCGCATGCGACATCCCGCCGCCGTGCCCGCCGACCTTATCCTTGTCGAGCAGCGCCATCACCGATCCGCTGAGCGCCCAGAGCAGGAACTGGAGACCCAGGATCAGCCCGACCCATTTGTGGATGCGCCGGAAGAAGAGCGGCGTCAGTCGGATGCGTTTCATGCCTGCTTCCTCTTGCGGCGTTTGAAGGACCAGATCAGCAACCACGCCCCGCTGATCGCCATCGCGAAGACGCTCCAGGTCGCGACGCGGAGCAACGGGTTGTTGACGTCGGTCCGCTCATCATAGTCCATGATGTGGAGCATCCACGCGAAGTCGAACACGCGCCACAATGCGTGGCGGCGCGAGATAAGCTCACCGGTCGTCGGCGACAGATAGAGCGTCGGGCGGTTCCAGCCCTCGAACTCGACCTGCCAATAGGGCGGCTTGCGCGACTGCATTTCCTGTGGCGCTTCGGTCAACAGCCGCACCGACACGATCTTGCCGTCGCCGGTGTAGATGCGCCGCGCCTGCTCGCGGACCTGGGACTCGGTAAGCGCAGGCAGCGGCGCACCCGAGCGGGCATCGAACAGCCGCGCCCCTTCGGGAGTTTCAGCGCGCCAGACGGGGCGATCGAAGAACCGCTGCAAGCGAACCTCGGACGCACCGGGCGCGGCCGCAACGATCCGCGACGGCGGCGCGAGGCCCGCGAGGTCGAAGGGCTGAACCATCGGCGCGCGCACGAGATGGTCGCCATGGATGGTGTCGATATGCACGACCACCATGTAGAAGCCGGTCAGCGTCCAGAGCAGCGCCTGGACGCCGACCACCAAGGCCAGCCATTTATGCGTTCGCCGGACGAGCAGCGGCCAACGGATCGCCATATCGATTACCCTCAGAACGCGGTGCGGAAGCCGACGTAGAAACGCCGTCCGAGCAGGTCATAGGTCATCGTGTCGGTGTTCGCATCGGTGAAGCTCTGGATATAGGGCGCCTTGCGATCGAAAAGATTGTCGACACCGACCTGGAACCGGGTCTTCTCGTCGATTTCGAAAGCGACCTGGAGATTGTGGTAGAAGACATTCGGCGTGCTGTAGCCGATGTCGCCGGGGGCCGCATTGAAGTCGGTCGCCTTGCCGATCCACTGGGTCGACCAGGTCGCGCTGACCCCGTCCTTTTCAGCGGTCAGCACGCCATAGCCGCGCCATTTCGGATAGCCGCCATTGCCGCCGCCGATAAAGCCGTCGAAGTCGATCGGCGCGCCGCCGGGGAAAGGCAGGACCACATATTTGTTGAGATAGGTCACGTTGACGTCGAGCGAGACGTTCACGCTGCCGATGTCATTGTTGTAAACGAGACCCAGATCGAGGCCGTTCATTTCTTCGCGGCCCGTGTTGATCGGTTGCGCGGAGAGGAAGGTAACCTCGCCGGTCAACGGGCTGCGGGTAAAATCTTCGCAGAAGGGATGCGAAAGATTCTGGCTCGCATAACAAATGCTGAGCTTTGTCGAGCCCGGAATAGCACGGATCGCATCCTTGATCTTGATGTCGAACCAGTCGGCAGTGAGCGAGAGTCCCGGAACCAGTCCCTTCGGTGAAATCACCGTCCCGACGGTCCAGGTCGTCGAGCTTTCGGGTTTCAGATTCTCGTTGCCGCCGACCGTTGTCAGGATCGTTGTACCGAGCTGAACATAATTGGCCGGCACGCCCGACGCCTGACAATTGGCGATCAGTGTCGCATTGCCGCTGGTCGAATAGCGCGAGCAGGGGTCGGTGGTCGTCAGATTGCCCTCGGAGACGCCGCCGAACAATTCGGGGACGTTCGGAATGCGAAAGCCGGTGCCGTAGGTGCCGCGCAGGCGGAAGCTGTCATTGATGACCCAGTCGACGCTCCCCTTGTAGTTCCAGTCGCTGCCGAACAGGTCGTAGTTCGAGTAGCGAACCGCGCCGTCGAGGGTAAGCGACTGGAAGAAGGGTGTGTCGGCCAGAACGGGCACCGACAGTTCGAGATAGGCTTCCTTCGCCGTGCTCGTTCCGGAGATCGGATCCTGCTGGTTGGTGTTGGCAATACCGAGCACCGTCAGCGGATCGGGATCGCGCCAACCCTTTTCCTTGCGATAGACGACACCCGCCGCGAAGGAGACGGGGCCTGCGGGCAGCTTGAAGAGATCGCCGTTGATATCGGCGGTGACCGTCGCAAGCTCGTTGCCGCCGCGGTCGCGCGACGTGAACAGGATATAGTCGAGAACCTCCGGGGTCAGGTCGCCGAACCCGAGATAGTCGGCGCAGGGGATCGTGGCACCGGCAGCAAGACTGCACTTGGTCGTATCGAGGGAATTCGCCACTCGCTCGAGATTGGCGATGTTGGTCGAACCATCGACCGCGGTGTTGCGGCCGAAGGCGCCCGCGATTTCCCATCCCCAATCGTTCGAGAGCTTGCCGCGGAGGCCAAACGTACCCTGCCAGGTATCGGTTTCCTGGAAGAATTGGCGCGGGCCGGGCTCGGCGAGGCGGCGCTGGATGAGGACGATATTCTGCCCCGTCGGATTGGTGGGATTGCTCGCCGCGATCGAGAGGTTGCGCAGCGTTCCGGGCGTCGCGATCTGATTCGACTTGCGGAAGGTGTAAAGGAATTCGCCGAACGCCTCGATATTGTCAGTGATGTCATAGTCGGCGAAAAACGCCGTGCTCACGCGCTCGACCGGGCTCACCGCGTTGAGGAACGGGTTCGAGTTGAAGTTGTGCTTGGCAGCGCTGTACGGCTCGAAGAAGTTGCCGTTACCGCCCAGCACCTGATTGAAGTTGATCTGCTGGCCGTTCGGCAGCACCGCGCGGCCGCCGATCGTCGAGGCGCTGTTCACGCAGCTCAGCATGCCGGGCGTGGTTTCGGCAAGCGAGCAAGGCGCGCGCGTTGCCATATTGACCGCGCTCGTCTTCTGATAGGTGACCGCCGCCATGAAACCGCCGCGATCGTTGCGGACGCCCCACAGGAGGTCGGCGGTGAAGTCCGAGCCATCGCCCTTTTCGGTGATGCCTTGGCGCACGCTGAGGCCGAGGCCTTCATAGTCAGTGCGGGTCACGAGGTTGACCACGCCCGCCATCGCGTCGGCGCCATAGATCGCCGAGGCGCCGTCCTTGAGCACATCGGTGCGCGCGAGCGCCGCGACCGGGATCATGTTAAGATCGGGCGAGGAGTTCGCGCCGGTGCCGCCCGCGACGAGGCGGCGGCCGTTGAGCAGAACAAGCGTGCGCTTGATGCCGAGACCGCGCAGGTTCACCTGCGCCGTGCCATATCCATTGTTCGCCCAATAGGCGGAGGTCTGGTTGCCTGCGAAGCCGGCGTTGGCGGGAAGGCGCTGCAGCACCGTCTCGATATTGACGACGCCGGTGTTCTCGATCTGCTCGGCCGACACGACGGTCGCGGGGCCGACGCCCGCGAGATCCTGGCGACGAATGCGCGAGCCGGTCACGACGATGTCCGATCCGTTCGGAGCATCCTCCGCGGCGGGTGACTGCGTCGCAGCATCGCTCTGCGCGAGCGCTGGCGTTGCAAAGGTCGCGACCGCTGCGGCGCTGGCGAGCAAAATTGTCCTGGTCATCATAGCGAAACCCCCTGATGGTTGGCTGATTCCCCTCAGAGAGCATCAAATGTATATACAGGTCAATAGGAATTTATTGAATCATATCAATTGGTTATGAAGTAAATTCCGGGCGCACGATACTTACTAGATACGCACCCCAAAGCTCTACCCCTCATCAATTTTGAAATTTTTTCCGGCCTGAGCCTTTTCGCGCAAGGAGCCGGCGGGCCCCTCCCTCGGCTTGCTTATGAAATGACATGATTAAGTGGGTCGGCACAGCTTGGGGGCGCGACCGACTTGAGCCGCTCAATGCGAAAGTATCTGTTCGAGAAAGGTCCGTGCGCGCTCGCTTTTCGGCGCGGCGAAAAAATCTGCCGGCCTTGCGTCTTCGATGATCTGGCCCTGATCCATGAAAAGCATGCGATCGGCCGCCTCGCGCGCGAATCCCATTTCGTGCGTCACGCACACCATCGTCCGTCCTTCGCCGGCAAGGGACGTCATCACATCGAGTACCTCCTTGATCATCTCGGGATCGAGCGCCGATGTCGGCTCGTCGAAGAGAAGAATCCGGGGCTCCATCGCCAGAGCGCGGGCTATCGCGGCCCGCTGTTGCTGCCCTCCCGAGAGCTGCCCCGGATATTTGCCCGCCTGGTCGCCAATCCTCACCTTGTCCAAATAGGATATGGCGCGCGCCTCCGCCTCCGGAAGAGACAAGCCGCCGAGCAGGACGGGCGCGAGGGTGCAATTCTCCAGCACCGTCTTGTGCGGGAACAGATTGAACTGTTGAAAGACCATGCCGACGGCGCGGAGCGCCGCAACGGCCTCCCGCGACGCGTCGGTTATCCTGGTTCCCTCGATCAGGACGGCACCGGAGTCGGGCACCTCGAGCCTGTTCATGCAGCGAATGAGCGTCGATTTGCCGGAGCCTGAAGGGCCGCAAATCACGATCCGCTCGCGCGGGGCGATTTCGAGGTCGATCGAGCGGAGGGCATGATAGGCGCCATAATATTTGTCGACCTGCCGCAAGCTGACGGCCGCGTGGCCCGAGGCGTCGGTCATGACGCCTGCCCCCGGCCGCGGAGCGCTCGTACCCGCGCGAAGGCTGCGGCGAGGTCGGCGATCAGATCCTGCGGCGCTTCGAGGCCGGCGTGAATGCGGATCAGCGCCCCATCTGCCTCGCCATTGGGAAAATCGCGGATCGGAGCGGGCCACGCCGGAACCGCGAGACTTTCGAAGCCGCCCCAGCTCGAACCGAGCTGGAATAGCGAGAATTCGTTGAAAAAGGCGCTGGTTTCGGGCGGGGTCAGGCCATCGAGCTGAACACCGAACAATCCGGAAGCACCGGTGAAATCCCGCTTCCAGATTGCATGGCCGGGGTCGGCGGGATGAGCCGGATAGCGGACCGCAACCACTTCGGGTTGCTGGGCGAACCATTCGATCAGCGTCGCTGCGGTGCGCTGGTGGCGTTCAAGGCGCGCATCGAGCGTCCTGATGCCCCGGTGGACCAGATAGCAATTGTCGGGACTCGCGCAGTTGCCCCAGCGCGCCGCCGCGTCCTTGAGCTGGCGGTAGACGGCATCGCTGGCCGCCGTCATCGTGCCGAGCAGACAGTCGGAGTGCCCCGAGAGATATTTGGTTGCCGAAGCAAGCGAGATGTCGACGCCATGGGCCAAGGGCTTGAAGAAGAGCGGCGTGGCCCAGGTGTTGTCGAGAGCGGTCAATATGCCCCGGCTGCGCGCAACCGCCGTGATCGCGGGGACGTCGATCATATCGAATGTCTGCGAGCCCGGGGTCTCCATATAGATGAGCCGGGTGTTGCTGCGGCACAGCCCGGCAATCTCCGCTCCGATATCGGGCCGGAAATATTCCACCTCGACCCCGAAACGCGCGAGAACGTCGGTCAGAAACTTGCGGGTCGGCCCATAGACGCAGTCCGCGACGAGCAGATGGTCGCCCCCGGCCACGAAAGCCGTGAGGGCTAGCGCGATTGCGCTGGTTCCGGACGAGGTGATGACGGTCGCGCAGCCGCCTTCAAGTTCGCTGACAGCCTCGGCGAGCGCAAAGGTCGTTCGCGTTCCGTACAGGCCATAGATGACCTCATCGTAGAGACCCTGGTGCCGGTCCATATAGGCCTCGACGCTGTCGTAGATAATGGTGGAGGCCCGGTCGACGGGCGGATTGATGAGGCCCCGCTGATCGCACGGACGGGGACCGCCGTGCACGGCACGCGTCGGATCCTGCCAGGCGCGCCCTTTCGGGCTTGCCGGCTCCCCGGGCCATTTTCTGTCGTGATTATCCTGCATAGTTTAGTTTCCGTTCGATCTTCATGCTGAGCCGGGACAGGGAGAAACAGAGGAGGAAAAAGATTGTCCCGGTAAAAAGATAGGCTTCGGCGAAATAGGGTCGCCATTGCGCCTCGACGTAGGAGAGGCGGGTCGTCTGCAACAAATCGAAGACGCCGACGATGAGGACGAGCGTCGTGTTCTTGACCTCGCTGATCGAAGTGTTGACCAGCCCCGGCACGCTGACTTTCAGCGCCTGCGGCAACAGGATATGGCGCCGCGCCTGCCATTTGGTGAGGCCAAGAGCATGCGCGGCCTCGGCTTGCCCGACGGGAACCGCCAGCAGGCCGCCCCGGATGACCTCGGCCATATAGGCGGCAGTGAAGAATATGAGCGCGAGCTGGACGCGCGGCAGGCTGTCGATCGAGAGATAGGAGGGCACGAACAGCGGGAACAGGACCGCAGCGAGGAAGAGCACTCCGATCAGCGGCGTTCCGCGAACCAGCTCGATGAAGGCGACGCTCGGCCAGCGAATGCCGCGCCGCGCCGACCTGCGGCCGAACGCGAGGAGTATAGCCAATGGAAAAGCGCCGACCACCGCAAGGCTCGCGAGCAGCAATGTGACCGGCAGGCCGCTCCACTTCTCCATCGGGACATAGGAAAGGCCCGCGAATCCTCCTCGTAGCAGAAGTACCGCCACGGCGATTGCGCCGAGCCAGACAAGCCCGAGGCGGCTGCGCCAGAATCGCGGGACGAAGGAGAAGGCAAGGCATGAAAGCAGCGCGGCCGCCGCTGCTGCGGACCGCCACTGCTCGGCTTCGGGATAGGTGCCAAACAATATCAGCCGCGCATTTTCGCGGAGGAATGGCCAGCAAGCACCGCTGGCCAAACGGCAATCGGCCGCGCCCCCGGCGAAGGTCGCGTCGAACAGCAGCCACGAGAGCCCCTTGCCGGCGAAAGCCGCGGTCATGGCGAGGATCGCGATGGTGAGTATCGACTGGCGTCCTCCTCTGAACAGATTGCGCCGTATCCACGACGGCCAGGCGGTCGCCGAGCGCAGCGGAAAGGGTTCGAGGGGCGCCGACTGGATGCTCCGGCCGGGCTGCCCGGCGACGCTCCAGCCCAACTGGCGGGCATAGAGGCCGGTGACGAACGACAAGGATAGCGAAAGCAGCAGGAAGGTCGCGACGATCAGGCCGACGCCCTCGATCGCCTGCCCTGTCTGACTGATGACGGTATCGACCACCGAGACAAATTCGGGATATCCGATCGCGACCCCCAGGGAGCTGTTCTTGATCGTGTTGAGATGCCAGCTCGTCATCGGCGGTATGGCGATGCGCAGCGCTTGCGGCATCACGATCCGTCCCATTGTTTGCGCGGGCGACAGGCCGAGCGCTTTGGCGGCCTCGCTCTGCCCTGCGGGAACGGCGAGGATCGCGCCGCGGAATATCTCGGCCAGATAGGCCGAGGCATAGACCGAAAGGCTGGCGACCAGCGTCAGAAACTCCGTGGAGAGCGACAATCCGCCGACGGTTCCGAAGCGCCCCGCCCGCGGCAGATCGATCCCGCCCCACAGCAAGAGCGGCACCAGGGAGATGCCGGCGAAGGCCAGCGCAGTGCGCGTGCGAACGGCTCCTCGCCGCACGGCACCCAGCAGGATCGCACAGGCGACGATCGCGATGAGAAAGACCGGCCGTCCCGGATCGGCCAAGGAGAGCGCGGGGAGGTGCAATCCCCGATTATCGAGGTCGAACGGTCCGACGGCGCCCGGGCCGGGTCCGGGCAGACCGAACAGCAGCGCGGCGTACCAGACGAACATCTGGAGCAGCAGCGGAATATTGCGAACCAGCTCGATATAAAGGCCGGAGAGCCTCGCAAGCAGCCAGTTGGACGACAGGCGCGCCATGCAGACCGCGAGGCCGAGCAAGGTCGAGAAGATGATGCCGAGCGCCGATATCAGGAGCGTGTTGAGAAGACCCACCGCCAGCGCCGCGGCATAGGAATCGCCCGGCGCGTAAGCAATCAGCGTTTCGCCAATCGCGAAACCCGCCCGGTCGAACAGGAAACCGAACCCCGTCCGGATGTTTCGGTCCGCGAGATTGTCCGCCAATGTCGCAAACAGGCCGTAGGCGACCACAAGCCCGCCCGCGATCAGCAGCCAGGGTAACGCAGCGATGGCAAGCCGCCTGTGTTTATGAGTCATCGCATCGGCAACGGGTAGATCAGCCCGCCGTCCCGATAGAGCTTATTCTGTCCGCGTTCGACGCCGAGCGGCGTAATGTGCCGGTCGAAGATTTCGCCATAATTGCCCGTCGCCTCGATCGCGCGATACGCCCAGTCATCGTCGAGGCCGAGCGACTTGCCGAATCCGGGCAGGCCGCCGAGCATCTTGCGCACTTCGGGGTCACGCGAGGCCATGCGCATGCGCGCTGCATTCGCGCGGGTGACCCCCATTTCCTCGGCAGCAAAGAGCGCGTTCAGCACCCATTTGTTGATCTCATACCATTGCTCGTCGTCGCTGCGCACGACGGGACCTACCGGCTCCTTGGTGAGTCGTTCGGGCAGCACAACATAATCGTCCGGATGCGCGGTATCGGCGAGACGGATCACGGTCAGCGTGAAGGCATCGGTGGTCATCGCGTCGCACCGCCCGGCAAAGAAGGCGAGCTTGGCTTCCTCGGGATTCTCGAACACGACCGACTGGAAACGCAGCCCCTTGCGCTCGAAATATTCGGCGGTGTTGAGTTCGGAGGTCGTCCCCTTGGTGATGCAGATCGATGCGCCATCGAGATCCGTCGGAAGCCGCACACCCGATCGCCGGGGCACCAGGAAGCTCTGCCCGTCATAATACATGGTGCCGACGAAATTCACCCCGAGGTCGGTGTCGCGCGTCAGCGTCCATGTCGTCGTCCGCGACAGGACGTCGGCCTCGCCCGTCTGCACGATCGTGAAGCGCTTGTTCGAGGCGACCGGCATGAACCGGACCTTGCGGGCATCGCCGAGGACCGCAGCGGCGAGCGCCCGGCAGTAGTCGACGAAGAACCCCTGCCAGCGCCCGCGCTTGTCGAGATAGGACATGCCGAGCTGCCCCGTATGAATTGCGCAATTGAGCGTTCCGCGCGCGCGAATCCGCGCAAGCGTCGATCCCTTCGCCGCGGCGATTTCATGCCCACCGGTGCCGGCGGGCTCGCGGCCGCAGCCGCCGAGTAACAGGGCGCCTGCGGCGAGCAGCGCCGGTAACCAGCGGCGCGATGCGTGCGACCTATTCATAAACGAGGCTTTCAATGCTAGCGCCATAAGAAATAGCTATAGGGAGCGATGTCCGATGAACCTGCGTCACCTCGAAGCCTTCAGGGCCGTGATGCTCTCGGGATCGGTCACCCAGGCCGCGCAGTCGCTCAACCTGTCGCAACCCGCGGTGAGCAAGATGCTTGCCGAGCTCGAGCATCAGCTGGGCTTTCAGCTCTTCCTGCGTTCGCGCGGCAGCGCGCTCACCGTGACGCCCGAAGCCGACGCCTTTTTCTACGAAGTCGAGCGGAGCTTCTCGGGCATTGCGGCCCTGAAGCGGGTAGCGGAAGACATCCGCAACATGGCGACCGGCACGCTCCGGATCGCCGCCCTTCCGGCGCTCGCGGTCAGTTTCCTGCCGCGTGTGATCGCGGCCTTTCGCGAGACACATCCCGGCGTCACCGTTCAGCTCCAGACCCGCAGTTCCTCGACGGTGCGGCAATGGATGGCGAACCAGCAGTTCGACATCGGGCTCGCGACGCCGGCGCGCGAATTGCCCGGCATAAGGATGGAGCGCTTCCTGCGCTGCCCCGGCGCCTGCGTTCTCCCTGCCGGCCACCGCTTGGCCGTCAAGGACGTCATCCGGCCGGCCGATCTCGAGGGCGAGCCCTTCATTTCGCTCGCGCTCGAGGACGGCGTGCGTCACCGCATCGACCGCATTTTCGAGGACGCGGGCGTCCACCGCGAGATGGTCATCGAAACCCAATATGCGATGACCATCTGCGCGCTTGTCATGCAGGGGGTCGGATGTTCGATTCTCAACCCCGTGACCGCAGCGGATTATGCCGAGCGGGGCCTTACGGTCCGTGATTTCGCGCCGGAGGTCCATTTCGAATATATGCTCTTCACGCCGAAGTTGAGGCCGATGTCCCAAGTCGCTGCGGCCTTTATCGCGGTGCTCGAATCCCACCGCGACGCGATGTTCGGCTCCGACGCCAGCTGAAGACACAAGACGCCGCACGGCCCTCACGGCCACCGATCAGAAGGAGGCGGTCGCGCGAACGTACCAGAAGCCCCCGTTGAACCCCGTCGGCGCGAAGCGGAGATATCGGATCCCGTTGTTGATCTGGGATTGCCGCGCCTCGACGTCGGGGTAATTGTCGAAGATATTCTCGCCGCCGACCGCAAGCTTGAGCATGTCGCTGACCTTGTAGGACAGCTCGAGATCGACCAGCAGTTCGGCGCCGCCCGTCTGGTCGGCAGCCGGTGCGGCGCCATAGTCGGTCCATTTGCCATAATAGTTCGCGCGCGCGACGAAGCCGAAGCGCTCGCCCGCATAAGTGAAGGACGCATTGCCCTTCCACTTCGGAACGAAGCCCTCGAGTTCGAGCAGCCGCTCGCGGTCCGCAGTGATCACCGGCGAAGCCTTGATGACATCGGTTTTGGTATAGTTGCCGTTGAGGCCGAGCGTGGCCTTGCCGCCGCCGAGGTCGAAGCCCACGGTGAGCACCGCATCGACGCCCTGGGTGCGGCTGTCGAAGGAGTTGGTGAAGAAGCTCACCTGCTGGAAGGAATCCCCACCGGGAATGCCAAGCGCCGCGAGCTGCGCGCGCTGCGCCGGGGTGAGATTGAAATTGCCCGATACGGCGATCCGGTCTTCGACCTTGATGTTGAAATAGTCGAGCGTGAAGGTGATGCGATTGGAGGGCTTCACCACGATGCCGCCGGCGACGTTGAACGAATTCTCGGGCCGAAGCGGCGTCGCGCCGAAGAATTGCGCCACCGGATTGTTGGGCGCGATAATGCCTGCGGTCAGCGGCGCCCCGGTTATCGAGTCGATGTTGGTCTGGACTTGCGAGGCGTTCGACTGGCCCGGCGTCGGCGCCCGAAAGCCGGTGTTGACCGATCCGCGCACCGCGAAGACGTCCGAGAAATCATATCGCCCGTTGATCTTCCAGGTGAATTTCGAGCCGAAGTCCGAGTAATTCTCGTAGCGGCCGGCAAGGCCGAACTGGAGCGCGTCGGTGAGATTGCCTTCGAGCGACGTATAGGCGGCCCAGTTGCTGCGCGCGAACTCGCCCGCCTGGATGGGACTGAAGCCCGGGAAGCCGTTCGAGCCGACCGGCAGTCCGACGCGGTTTCCGGTATCGGGATCGATGACCGACGCGAAAGGACCAACCTGCCATGATGCGATGTCGCCGGCCGTGATCTCATATGTCTCGCGCCGATACTCGAGACCGCCGGCAAGCGTCAGCGGATCGGAGGTGCCGATCGCGATGGGGTAAGTGAGATCGAGATTGAAAGCGAGTTCGCGCTGCTCGAGCTGCCCCGGCTTGAAGGATGTTGGCGACGCGAGGCCAAGCGACGGATTGACCGTATTTTCGATCCGGTAGGAAGCATGGTTCTGGCCATAAGAAGCGCTGAGGTCATAGGTCAGGCCCGAGGAGAATTCGCCCTTGAGGCCGGCCGCAAGCGCCGCGTCGGTCACCGTGGCGCCGAAATCCGGCGTAAAGCCGCCGGGAAAGAGCTGGCGGAAGCTGAAGCGCTGTCCTCCGGGCGTATTGGTGAGCGGAATCGAGGTGGAAATGAAGCTGGCATCGGGGTTGCGGTAAAAGAAGGCCGTCGTGCCGCGGCTCCAGCTATAGTTGCCGAAGGTGTAGAATTCCATCTCCTCCGACAGTTCGATGCCGGCATTGACGAAGATGCGCGCCGCCTCGGATTCGGGATTTCCCCAGCGCTGCGCCGGGACCGGGACATCCTGAACGCCGGCATCGATGAGCGCCTGCGCGTCGGGACGCTGAATGCCGCGCGACGTCGTGCTGGCGTTCACATATTCGCCGCTGATGTTGACGAAACCGGCGTCGGTGAAGGGAAGCCCGACATTGCCCTGGACGAGGAAATCCTCGCCGTCGCCCTTATAGAATTGGCCATAGCGGGCGATCAGCAATCCGCCTTCGCGGTCGCGGCGCAGACCGAAATTGAGGACGCCGGCGATCGCATCCGATCCATAGAGCGCCGACGCGCCGTCACGCAGAACCTCGAGCTGGCCGATCGCGATCGACGGGATCGCCGAAAGATCGGGTCCCTGCGATCCCCGGATATAGGGAACATTGGTGAACTGGACCGTCGCGCCGCGATGGCGCCGCTTGCCATTCACGAGCACCAGCGTCTGGTCCGGCGGCAGGCCGCGCAGCGAGAAAGGCCGGGTAAAAACGGCGCCGTCGTTGCTGACGAGGCGCTGGACATTGAGCGACGGGACCTCGGTGCGCAGGAGATCATTCATGTCGGCCGTGCCCTTTTCGAGCAGTTCGGCACCGGTGATGATGTCGATCGGCTGAGCGGAATCGGCCGCCTTGAGATCGTTCCGCCGCGTACCCGTCACGACGATTTCGCCCTGCGACGCGCCTGGCCCCGGCGCCTCTTTGGCGTTATCCTGCGCGAAGGCGGCGGCGGCCGACATGCCTGCCAGGACGGCGATAATCGAGCCACTCGTGCGAAGCAATTTTCTCATGGTCCCCTCCCATTTGCGAAAGCTCTCGGCTTCGCCACCGAGCTATCTTCGCGGCCTTGGCATGACCAGAAATAATCACCACTCATCGCTATAAACGAGATGGTTATTCCATATGGTTATATCTCTCGCTGCGGCATCGAGCAGCGCCCGACCGCGCGGCATGCCGGGCGCGGCGATGCCGGACACTTCGCGCAGCTTGTCCTCGACCGCCCGGGCGACATGCCGCGTCGGCACATGCTCCTTATTTTTTGTCCATATCGTGCCCGGCATGAGGATCGGGTTCGGGTTCGACAGGTTTCGGCGCTTCCGGCGCGGCCTTTGCCCGCGGCGGCACAGCGGCCTTCGCGGCGGGTTCTTGCTTGGGGCGGGATTTCTCCGGAGGCATCGCTTCTTCGGTCGGCGCCGCCGGGGCAGACGCGGCGGGCGGCTCGTCCGCTACGGGCATGGTCTCGACCATTGCGGGCGGCTCACCGGCAGTGACCTCACTCTGTTCCGGTGTGACGTCGCTCTGCTGCGCGGGCTCAGTGCCGCATCCTGCCAGAGCAAATATCAGCGCGGCGGCGCTCGCTAGGGGAATGAATCTCGTCATATCTGTCTCCTCTTCGTGTCGGCAGGTCATGCGCGGAATTCAGAAACCTTGCCGTCGCTGCCGAATGCCATCACTTCGAATGCGTCCGCGCTTCCGTCCGGCATTTCCATTCCCGGAGAACCGCGCGGCATGCCGGGCACGGCGATTCCGCGAATGTCGCGTGGCTTGTCGTGGAGGAGTCTCGCAACATGCCGCATCGGCACATGACCCTCGATCGCATAGCCGCCGATCACGGCCGTGTGGCACGACGCCAGCTGGCCAGGCACACCATATCGCGTCTTTACGGCGGCCATGTCAGCGCGGTTCTCGACAGTCACATCATAACCGGCCTTGCGTGCGATATCCGCCCAAGCTTCGCAGCAGCCGCATTCGGGATCGCGATAAACGAGCATTCGCTTGGGGCTGGACGTCTCGGCGCCCGGCGCGGGCGCCGCGCCATTCTTATCGCTGGTCGCCGCCGGGCCCGAGGCAGAATTGCATGCCGCAAGCGCCATCCCCGATCCGACCGCAATCAGGCCGAAAAGATGACGGCGCGTCATCAGATTTTTCATGTCATTTCCTCGCGAGAATGGATTTCATCTGTTCGATTTCGGCCGCCTGCCCCGCGATGATGCCGCGGCAGAGTTCGCGTATCTCGGCATCTTTGAGAGAAGCCTGTTCACACATGAGGATCGCGCCCGAGTGATGCGGGATCATCGAACGCAAGAAGGCCGTGTCGCCGATCGTCGTCTGTGTCCGGATGAGCCCGAAGCTCCCGAAGAAGGCAACTGCCGATCCCAGCAGCAGGAACGTATTGAGACGTTTCGACGGGAACATGCCCGGCATTGCGACGATCATCAGCACGACCATCGGCGAGACCATCATCAGCGTCATGTAGAGCATGTTGAGATTATTGTAGAAGCTCGAGAGGCGGTCGATCATGACGAACATCACCAGATACATGATGACGCCGCTGACGATCGTCTGCAGCGCGAGGCTGCGATAGGCTGGTTTCACGGCATTTCTCCTCGACGTGTCGCCACCCCGCGAAACTTCTAGAACCAGGCCCGCACCCCCATCACGAAGCTGACGCCGCTCGCATCCTCGCCCGCGGCGCGGGCAAAACGCGCGGTATCGCCGACCTTGCGCGCCCATTCGACGCCGACATAAGGCGCGAATTCCTTCACGACCTCGTAACGCAGGCGAAGCCCGAGCTCGAAATCCGAAAGCCCCGAACCAACGCCGGTCTCGGGGACATCCTGGAGCGCAAAATTGACCTCCGCCATCGGCTGGAGGATCAGTTTCTGGGTGATGCGCTGGTCGTAATAGCCTTCGAGCCGGGCGAGCAGATCACCCTTGTTCGAAAGAAACAGCGCGCCCTCGACTTCGAACCAATAGGGGGCGAGCCCCTCGAAGCCGATCGTCGCATAGGTGCGGTCGGGGCCGGGCCCAAGATCCTGCCTGATACCCGCCTGCGCGTTGAAATAGGGTCCGATCGCCCGGCTGTAGAGCGCCTGTACCTCGGCGCTCTCGATGCCTTCGCCGAACACGCCCTCGCCTTCGCTCTTGATCGTCAGCCGGTTAATGTCGCCGCCGTACCAAGCCTCACCGTCCCAGCGGAACCCGTCGCGGCCCTTGCGCGCCTGATATTCGGCAAGGTTGAAGCTGATGAAAGCGATGGTCTGCGCACCATTCTCTTTCATCATGTCGTGGCGCGAATGCTCCATTTCGGCTTGGGGATAAATGCGATCGGCATACCAGTCGCCGGGAGGCGCAGGCGCGGTAGCATCGCCCGGCGGCAAATCGGTGCCGCTAGCGCTGCTCGTGGTCGCCATGCCTTCCATTCCCGCCATCGCGTCCGCAGATCCGCCCTTCGGGGTGCAATGGCCCATTTTGGCATGTTCGGGCGGGCAATCGGGATCGGACGGCTGCGGTGCGCCATGATCCATCGCACCCATGTCCGAAGCGCCCTTGCCTGGAGCTTCCGCCTCAGGCGTACAATGACCCATCGCCGCATGTTCGGGCGGGCAGCTTGAAGCCTCGGGTTCCATGTCCATGCCCTGCATGTTCCCATGGTCCATCTGCTCCATCGACCCTTCGGCGGGCGCTTCGGGCGCGGACTGCGCTACGGGTGCTGGCGTTGGCGAGGGAGCGGGTGTCGGCGCGGGCGCCGCACCATGCATCGAATGATCCATCGACTGCGCCGCGGCGGGCACAGCAAAGGCCAGCGGGGCGATACCCGCGAGGAGAAGCGCGACCCGGGTCATTCGCCGTCTCCCTTCGGACGGACGCTGACGACGCGCATCATCCCCGCGTGCATGTGATAGAGAAGGTGGCAATGGAACGCCCAGTCGCCGAGCGCGTCGGCGGTGAAATCGAAGCTCGCGATGCCGCCCGGCTGGACAAGCACCGTATGCTTGCGCGGCGACCGGTCGCCCTTGCCCGTCACCAGTTCGAAAAAATGGCCGTGGAGGTGGATGGGGTGGCTCATCATCGAATCGTTGATGAGGTTGATCCGCACGCGCTCTCCCTCGATGAAGGGGATGGGCTCGTGATAGTCGGACATCTTGATGCCGTCGAACGACCACATGAAGCGTTCCATATTGCCGGTCAGATGGATGTCGAGCGAGCGCGAGGCGGCGCGGGTATCGGGGTTGCGCTCGAGCGCGACAAGGTCATGGTAGGTCAGCACCTTGTGCCCGACATTCTCCAGTCCCTGCCCCGGCTCGCCCATGCGATCCATCGGCATCGGCGAGATCGTCTGAACGCTGGGATCGCGCTTGACCTGCGGCGCGACACTGAAGTCGCGCATGCTGTGCTGCATGCCTCCGCCAGATCCATGATCCATGCCCGCCATCGCGCCGCTTTCCCCCGCTGGCGTACAATGGCCCATCTTGGCATGTTCGGGAGGACAAGAAGGGTCGCTCGCCGGCATGGGCATGGCGCCCATATCGCCGCCCGAATGGTCCATACCCGCCATCGCGCCGCCCGACATGTCGCCCATGCCCATGTCCTTCATGGTCGCGAGCGGCCGTTCGCGGAGCGGCGGCACCTCGGCGACCATGCCAGCGCGCGGTGCGAGCGTCGCGCGTCCCATGCCCGAGCGGTCATTGGCCTCGGCAACGAGCGTATAAGCACGGTCCTCGACCGGGGTCACGATGACGTCATAGGTTTCGGCGACCGCGATCTGGAACTCGTCGATTTCGGTCGGCACGACATTGAGCCCATCAGCCTGGACGACGGTCATCCTGAGGCCCGGGATACGGACGTTGAAGATCGTCATCGCCGACGCATTGACGATGCGCAGGCGTACCCGCTCGCCGGGGCTGAAGAGCGCGGTCCAGTTGTCGCGCGGACCATGGCCGTTGACGAGGAAGGTGTAGGTCGAACCATTGACGTCGGCGACGTCGGTCGGGTCCATCCGCATCTTGCCCCAATCGATCCGCTCCTTGAGCGGTTGATCCTTGCCGGCAAGCAGGCCCGCCAGCGTCTGGCGCTGCATGTTGAAATGGCCGGGATTGACCTTGAGCTTGCGGAAGATCGCCTCGGGCGACAATTGACTGTGGTCGGACAGGACGACGACATGCTCGCGGTCGTAGCCGATCGGGTCGGCGCCCGCGGGATCGATGACGATCGGGCCATAATGGCCGAGCTGTTCCTGAAGCCCCGAATGGCTGTGATACCAATAGGTCCCCGATTGAACGACCGGGAATTCATAGACAAACTTCGAGCGCGGCTTGATCCCGGGGAAGCTGACGCCGGGCACGCCGTCCATCTGGAACGGCAGGATCAGGCCGTGCCAGTGAATCGAGCTGTCCTCGTCGAGATCGTTGACGACGGTGAGGCGCGCGTTTTGTCCCTCCTTCAGCCGGACGAGCGGCGCGGGCACGGTGCCGTTGATCCCGATCGCGCGACTGACCTTGCCGTCGATGCGCATCGTCTGGCGCGCGATGCGCAGCGTTATGTCATTGCCGGATACGGTCGGAAGCGGCGCGGTGATGCCGGACGACACCGGCTGGGCCCAGGCCGGGAACCATGCGGCCATCGCCGCAGCAGCCCCTCCACCCAAAGCTCCACTGACGAACCGACGCCTTTCCATCTGCATATTCTTTCCGACCGTTACTGACTGTTCCTAAAGCTATACGCAGGCGGCACGCCTGCCCCTCAATAAAAATGCCGGACGATGAGGAGATGCCGCCTGAACGAGCGGTCGAACCCTCAACCCTCGGCGCTCGCAGATGTTCCCGCGAGCAATTCCCGGAGCCTGGTCCGCGCTCGATAGAGGCGCGTTTCGACTGTTTTCTCGCTGACCCGCAAAATGACCGCTGTTTCGGCCTGGCTGACCTCGTCGACACCGCGGAGGAGCAACACTTCGCGCAAATTCTGCGGCAGCTGATCGATCGCCCCGCGAACCCTGGCGAGCTCTCGCCTGTCGGTCGCCGCGGAATCGGGCCCAGGACCATCGCTTGCTACGTGATGCGCATTTTCGAGCGGGAGCGCGCGGGAGAAAAAGGCGCGCACCTTTCGCCGTCGTGCCCAGTCGCGACATTTGTTGAGCGCGATACGGGCGATCCATGTGCGGAAGGGGCGTTCGCCATCATAGCGATCGAGCGCCGAAAAGCCGGAGACGAACGTCTCCTGCGTCAAATCCATCGCCTCGTCGGCATCGCCGATCTGCTTTACGATGAGCCGGTAGACGCCCGTTTTGTAACGGCGCAGCAACTCGCGATAGGCGTCTTCGCGGTGCGCGCGCGCAAAGGCCGCCAGATCCTGGTCGCTACATTGCGATAGGTCGGCGCTCACCGCGCATCGGCGGTCAGCGCCTTGACCACGCTTTTGTCGAACATTTCCGCTTGATCGGGGTTGAGAACCCCGCGCATCGCGAAGAGATGCTGGAGCGTTTCCTTCTGCAATGTCCCCATCACCTCATGCGTCTCGTCGATCGCCTCGGTGACGCGCGGTCCATAGCCATGCTCGGCTTCGATCGCCTGCGCGAGCCGGACATTGGCGGCGCGCATCTCGAGTTCGAGCGCCTGGCGGCGACCGGCGAAGTCGGCTTCGATCCGCTCGAGTTTCTTTTCCTGCTCCGGGGTCAGGTCGAGTTGGCCGTGGAGAAGCGCATGAAGTTCGGTTTCGCTGGCTTTGGGCGCATCGGCTACCAGACGGCCGATGAACACGCCGGCAATCGCCGCGGCGAAGGCAATGAGCCCCAAGAGAAGAAGACGGCGCGACGGCATCGCTACTGTACATCCAGCAAGGTGGAAGGCACCAATGCGCTAGGCGGGCCGAATGGGGTCAGGGGGCTTGCCGCGACCGCCGGCTGGGAAATCGCACTCCCCGCAAAGACACCGCCGCCGAGCGAGACAAAGGCCGCGAGCGCCATCAGGCGGCGCATCGCTACCGCTTCGCGCCGGCGGATCGCCAATGCGCCCATGATGCGATCATCGAGCGCATCGAGCGCTGCGGGCAGATCGATCCTGTTCAAAATGCGAAGCTCCTTATCCATCGATCGTCTCTTCAAACCTTTCCATCATTGTACATACGCGCCGAAGCGCCTCACCCCTCACACCAGAATATTATTCCGGAATATTTGAGGGCCATGCCGATATCCTGCGTATTAGCAGGACAGACACGCATTTGGAGGTGTTCATGTTCAAGTCTCTTCTCCCCTCTGCAGCGGCGGCTTTCGCTCTGCTTCTCATGCCGGCCACGGCAAGCGCGCACACCAAGCTCGTCAGCTCGACGCCCGCCGCCAATTCGACCGTTTCGAAGGTCACGTCGGTCAATCTTCAGTTCAACGAAAAGATCGTCGCCTCGACCCTCAAGACCGAGCTGGTCATGACCGGCATGCCCGGCATGGCCAATCATGCCCCGATGAAGGTGCCTTACTCGTCGATGATGGGCAAAGAGGGCAAGTCGGCGATGCTGATGCTCAAGCGGCCGCTGACAGCCGGAACCTACAAGGTCACATGGTCGGCGGCGGGCGCTGATACCCACCGCATGGGCAGCGAATTCAGCTTCACCGTAAAGTAAAAGACGGTGGGGGACCCCGTTCTGATCGGCATCAGGTTCGCACTTTATGCGGACCTGATGCTCATCGCCGGCCTTGCTGCGTTCCCGCTTTTTGCGCTGACACGGAGCGAACGCCTTGCGCCGCAGTCGATGATGGCCTCGATCTGGCGCGCAGAGCGATGGCTCTGCGCCGCCGGACTGCTTCTCTCCATCTTGGGGATGGGCGTGCTCGCGGCTTCGATGCAGGGTGTGGGGCTCCTCTCCCTGGAACTCCAGCCTTTTTGGGACCTTGTTCGCGAGACCGAGGTCGGCACAGCCTGGGTCTACCGGAGCGCAGCGCTGCTGCTCGCGCTGGGAGTCGCGATCTGGATGGTCCGCTGGCCGACAACTTCGGCCGCCGTACTCGCGGCCGCGGGCTCGGTGGCCGTCGCGAGTCTGGTCTGGTCCGGCCACGCCGGCGCGACCGAAGGCGCCGCAGGCACCGTGCACCGGATCAGCGACATCTTGCACCTGATTGCAGCGGCGGTCTGGATCGGCGCGATCGGCGCCTTCCTGATCCTGATCTCACCACGTCGTGTCCGCGAATGGCCGGGCGGACTCCAAATTGCGGCGCGGAGCCTCGATCAATTCTCGCGCGTCGGTACGATCTGCGTCCTCGTCATCGCCGCCACCGGCCTCGTCAACAGCCAGATGATCGTCGGCGCCGAGAATCTCGGCCGTTCCCTCGGCTCGCCCTATGGACAATTGCTTCTCGCCAAGCTTGCGCTGTTCGGACTGATGCTGGCGCTCGCGGCGGCGAACCGCTGGCGGCTGACCCCGGCGCTCGCGGCCGCCGTCCCGGGGACCGATACCGACAATGTCGACGCCGACCCCGACCTCGCGATTGCAGCCATGCGCAGAAGCCTCATCATCGAAGCGTCGGCCGCGCTCGCCATACTCGCGCTGGTTGCCTGGTTCGGTACGCTCGAACCCTTCGTCACCGCCGATCCGGTTTGACCCCAAGCACCGCCTCTTGGTCGGGTTCGATCATGCTCGGGACCGGCTGGGCGCTCATTGACGCGCGCATCGGGAGCAGCCGTCCCCATAACCATGTGGCGCACCAGATCAGCCTCGCCATCGAACGCGACCTCGAAATTTCCGGTGATGCCGACCTGATAGTTCCCGCCGGACACGCCATTGCGATAGCGTCGCATGTCCGGCACCGCCTCGGGCCGCCGGGCGCCCTCGTGCGGTCATTTTATCTCGACCCGCTTTTTCGTGCCGGCACCCGGCTGTCCGCCGGATCGGCGCCTGTCCTGTTGACGCCGATAGAGACAGCCGGACTAGGTGACATCGCAAGCGGCGCGGACGCGAAGCGCTGGGCGTCCGACTATCTCGACCGCTCGCAGGCGCGTCCGGTGGATGCCCGCCTGTCCGAAGTGCTCGCGGCCCCTGACGATTTGTCGACCGCGCGCGCCTTGGCCGACGTCGCCTGCCTTTCGCCCTCGCGCCTCCGCGAAATCGTCAGCCGCGACTTCGGCGTGCCTCCGGCCAAATTGCTGCAATGGCTCCAGCTTCAACGCGCCGTGCGGACGCTGGTCGGCGGCGGAGGTCTTGCCGACGCCGCGGCGGCGGGAGGCTTCGCCGATCAATCGCACTTCACGCGCCGCTGCGCTCAATGGCTAGGCGTGACGCCTTCGGCCGGCCTTAGTGCCTTCGCGTTCGAAATCGTGCCCTGAGCCGGATGCGCCTCGCACCGCGTCGCCCCGGCGAAACATTCAAGACTGCCGCGCCTGTTTGCCCTTAAGCGTCTCGTCGAGACCGGCGATTGCGGCCGCAATCCGGCGGCAAGCCAAAGCGTCGAAAGGAGACGGCCATGCCCGACCCGAAACCCGTAGCAAGATCCTACACGCCAGCGGCAGGATATCACTTCCTGACGCCCTTTTATGATTTCGGCGTCGCGGTGACAACGCGCGAGCGCGTGTGGCGCGACCGTCTCGTTCGCCATATGGCGCTCGGCGAGGGTGACGTCATTCTCGATATCGGCTCGGGTACGGGAAATCTTGCGCTGGCGATCGCTCGCCATAGCCGGGACGTCCGCTATCTTGGTTTCGACCCCGACGAGGCAGCGACGCGAATTGCCCGAACGAAGACCGCGCAGATTGTTCCACCGCCGGAGTTTCGAGTTGGCTTTTTCGCGGCTTCGGCGATCGATGACTGGCCCCCGCCTGCCAAGATTGCGATCTGCCTCGTCCTTCATCAGGTCGGGCTTGAGGAAAAGGCACGTCTGCTACGCGAGGCCCGGCAGGTGCTCGCGCCGGGCGGCAAACTCTATGTTGCCGACTATGGGGAACAGCGCAGCCGCCTCATGCGGTTGTTGTTCCGCCTCACGATCCAGCAGCTCGACGGCGTCCAGGACACCCAGCCCAACGCCGATGGATTGCTCCCGGTGCTGATGAGAGAGGCAGGCTTTTGCGATGTTCGCGAGCTTGAGACGTTCCGCACGCCAACCGGTGCGATCGGGATCATCGAGGCCCGAAAGCCCGGGACCTGACGGCACGGGGCAAAGAAAATCCAAGGGATAACCGCTCTTCTTGCGTATCGATAGAAGCGGCTCCATTCTGGAACCGCCAGGAACGACGCCAACGGCGAACTCGACCGGTGGCGTTTGGACCGCCCCGCCGCGAGGCGGGCATCCGACACATACGGGAGCGGCGGCGATGCACGATCATCAGGGCGCAGAAAAAGGCAGCGGGAGCACGACTGATCCGGTCTGCGGCATGATGGTCGATCCGGCCACCACACCTCATATCGCGACGCATAGCGGCAAGCATCACTATTTCTGCAGCGCAGGCTGCCTCGCCAAATTCGAGGCCGATCCCGATCTTTATGCCGCAAAACGCGAGCCGGCCGCAGCCGATGCACCCGAAGGCGCCATCTGGACCTGCCCGATGCATCCCGAGATCCAGCGCGCCGGCCCCGGAAGCTGCCCGATCTGCGGCATGGCACTCGAGCCCGTCATGCCGACAGCATCGGGCGGCCCCAGCGAAGAATATCGCGATATGCGGCGGCGCTTCTGGATCGGGCTCCTTCTCGCACTCCCGGTGGTTGCGCTCGAAATGGGCGGCCATCTGACAGGCCTTCATCAATTTGTCGGTCGCCAGACGAACAACTGGACCCAGATGTTGCTCGCGACTCCCGTCGTTCTATGGGCGGGCTGGCCCTTCTTCGAGCGCGCGTGGCTCTCAATCCGCAACAAAAGCCTCAACATGTTCACCCTCATCGCGATGGGGACCGGGGTCGCGTGGGGCTACAGCATGATCGCGGCGATCGTCCCCCAAATCTTTCCGGCTGCGTTCCGCGCCGATGATGGCTCGGTCGCGGTCTATTTCGAGGCGGCGGCGGTCATCACGGTGCTGGTGCTACTCGGGCAGGTGCTCGAACTCAGGGCCCGCGAAACGACGAGCGGCGCGATCCGCGCGCTCCTTGACCTCACACCGAAGCTCGCCCGGCGCGTCCGCAGCGATGGAAGCGACGAGGAGGTCGCGCTCGAGGACGTCGCGGTCGGTGACATGCTACGCATCCGTCCGGGCGAAAAAGTCCCCGTCGATGGCATCGTCGTAGAAGGCCGCGGCACGGTCGACGAATCGATGGTCACGGGCGAATCGATGCCGGTGACCAAGGCGGCCGGGGCGGCGCTGGTCGGCGGAACGATCAATCAAACGGGCGGCCTGCTCATGCGCAGCGAGAAGGTCGGGCGCGACACGATGCTCGCGCGAATCGTACAGATGGTCGCCGATGCGCAGCGCAGCCGCGCGCCGATCCAGCGTCTCGCCGATGCCGTTTCGGGCTGGTTCGTGCCCGGCGTCATCGTCGTCGCCATTGCCGCTTTCGTTGTCTGGTCGCTTCTGGGCCCCGTGCCCGCCATGGCCTATGGCCTTATCGCCGCCGTCTCGGTGCTCATCATCGCCTGTCCCTGCGCGCTCGGCCTCGCGACGCCAATGTCCATCATGGTCGGCGTGGGGCGCGGCGCCGAAGTTGGCGTGCTGATCAAAAATGCCGAGGCGCTTGAGCGGATGGAGAAGGTCGACACGCTCGTCGTCGATAAGACCGGGACGCTGACAGAAGGCAGACCCTCGGTCGTCGCCATCGAAGTCGCCGAAGGGTTCGAGGAAAACGACCTCCTCCGGATTGCCGCGAGCCTTGAGCGCAGCAGCGAACATCCATTGGCCGCCGCAATCGTCAAAGCGGCGGAAGACCGCGCCCTCGCGCTCGTCGAGCCATCGGGAGTCGACCAGCCGGTCGGCAAGGGCATCGTCGGGGTCGTCGACGACAAGGCGATCGTCCTCGGCAATGCGAACTTTCTCGAAGAATATGACGTCGATCTGGGCGCACTCGCCGAGGCGGCTGACCGGCTTCGTACAGACGGTGCAACGGCGATCTACATCGCGGTCAGCGGCAAGGCGGCCGGCGTCATCGCCATCGCCGATCCGGTCAAGGAGACGACGGGCGACGCACTCGCGGCGCTGCGCGAAGCCGGAATCAAGGTCATCATGCTAACCGGCGACAATCGCGTCACCGCCGAGGCGATCGCGCGGCGCCTCGGCATCGACGACGTCGAGGCCGATGTCCTCCCCGACCAGAAGAGTGCGGTCGTGCAGCGGCTGCGCGAAGAGGGCCGGATCGTCGCCATGGCCGGCGACGGGGTAAACGACGCCCCCGCGCTCGCCGCCGCCGACGTCGGCATCGCGATGGGTTCGGGAACCGATGTCGCCATCGAAAGCGCGGGTGTGACGCTACTGCGCGGCGACCTTCTGGGCATCGTGCGGGCGCGGCATCTCAGCCATGCGACGATGGCGAACATCCGTCAGAATCTCTTCTTCGCTTTCGCCTATAATGTCGCCGGGATTCCCGTCGCTGCGGGCGTGCTCTATCCGATTTTCGGACTATTGCTCTCGCCGGTCATTGCCGCCGCTGCAATGGCACTCTCGTCCGTCAGCGTCATCGCCAATTCTTTGCGGCTGCGCTTTGCCAGAATCTGATCGAAACCACCGGAGGCACTCGTGAAGTGTCGGCACAACAAGGGGAAATGATATGAGACGACTGACGATTACAGCAATCGCATTGGCCATGCTGGTGGCCGTCCCGGCTCAGGCGACCGAGCCTGCGGATTATCAGGGCGCGGCGGCAGCGCTCGCGCAGTATAAATCGGCGATGGAGAAACTGGACCTGACCGGCGTCGAGGCCCTCTTTTCGCCAGACGCCCAGATATTCGAGTCCGGCGGCGTTGAAGGGAACTTCGCCCACTATCGCGACCATCACATGGGTCCCGAACTCAAGGAATTCAAATCCTTCACCTTCCGCAATTACAAGATTTCGGTTCGCGGCGAAGGAAATATCGCGATCGCAACCGAGACCTACAGCTTCTCGATTGTGCTCGCGAGCGGCGAGACCATCGAACGGGATGGCGTCGCTACGAGTGTCCTCAAACAGGACAACGGAAAGTGGCAGATCTTCAATCTCCACAGCTCCTCACGCAAGCCGAAGGTGCGGCCGGCGGGTGGCATCTGAGCGGGCAAAAAAGGGGCTAGTCCTCACGATCTCTCCGAACCCACACCTAGCAGGACGCATGAGCCCGAGCGGGTGTGGGCACCCTGAAATGGCTCGTCGCGGCAAGTACGGAAACGCCTGCCTCGTCTGTGACAAGGGCAAAGCTGTTGGGGTGCGTATCATCTGTTGCACAGCCGCCGCATTGCGTTCGGCTGCAAAGCTCAAGGCCTGTTATGCGGGAGATAGATAATGGAGCGATTTCGAACTTTCGATTTCCGAAAGCATATGCCGAGCGTGACGTTCACGCTGCTGGCGGTTGCCCTGATAGCGGGCGCGGGTGCGATCACCGTCTATCTCGGCCTATATAATATAGCGGCCGATGCCCCCCATAACCGGCTGACTTACAGCGTCATCGAAACATTCAGGGAGAAGTCCATCGCAGCGCGATCCGGATCGATCGCGGTGCCGGCAGATTTGGCGGCTCCGGCGCGGATCGCGTCGGGCGCAGGTCTCTATACCGAGATGTGCAGCGGCTGCCATCTCGCGCCCGGGATGGAAAAGACCGAAATGAGTCAAGGGCTGTATCCGCAAGCGCCCGTCTTGTTCAAAGGTTCGGAACGTTCGGCTGCGGAGCAATTCTGGATCATCAAGCATGGCATCAAGATGACCGCCATGCCGGCCTGGGGGAAAACGCATGATGATCGTCTCATCTGGGATATGGTCGCGTTTGTCCGAAAACTCCCTGGCCTGTCGCCGGCACAATATCAGGCTATTACGCAGAATGCGCCAATGGACCATGACGCGATGATGAAGGGCATGACAGAGGCGGAAGGCGCGAGTCAGAAACCAAGCGGAGCGGGCGAACACGCAGGGCACTGAGGTCGTCGACAATTATGCAGCGCCGGGCGTGAACGGGCTCGTTTCGACCTTCCATTCCCGCCCACCTTGCCGGTGGGACGGAAGGTTTCGCCTTTCGCTAAGGGCCGGATCGAGCGAACTGTCTTGGCCGGCAAGCCGCAGGTGGAAAACAGCAATTCGGAATGGATCAAGCGGGGGCTATAAACATGAAGCGCGATCTTGTTCGCGAACTGATCGAGCGCTGGCGCGGCGATTCCGGCTCGACCTATCAAAGCTGGTTCCTGTGGGAGGAACGACTGAAGAATTTTCGGTCGATCAGAAGAGGAATCTCGCAGGTCGTCGCCGAAATTGAGGCCGGCACCTTCGGAGCGGCATATCGGGGCTCGTCATTGGAGATCATTGTTCATTCAATCGCCGAGCAACGACAGATTTTCAAAGGTGCGGATCATGCTTTCTTGTGGAAGCCCAAACTCCGAATCCCGGACATCTACGAGAACGCCGACAATCAACGAGCTTTTGGCAGACTTCTTCACCATTGCTCCTGTTGCGATACCGCCGAGGAGGTCGTCGCCGGGATCCTCGCAATCGACAGACAGAAGATCAAGGGGTTGGGTCCTGCGGTAGCCAACATTCTCTATTTTCTGCATCCCACCCTTGTGCCTCCGTTCAATACGGCAATCGTAAAGGGCTACAACGCGCTGACGGGTGCGAATGTGAAGCTTGGCAGCTGGGAGCATTTTCTCGCGATGCGCGCGGGCATTCTGGATCTCAACGATTGCTACCGGGATCTTCTCTCCAACGATTTGGGCGCGATAGGAGGGCTGCTGTTCGATATCGGATCGGGACGGTTTCCAGCCCCACCGCTCAGCGGTTCGAGCGAAAATGCTCGCGATTGGATGGCCTTGCTGAATGAAACGCGCTCACAGTCCGACAAGTTCGATAAGGGGCTTGCAAATCAGAAAGAGAGCGACCGGACGCATAGCGAAGTCCAATCCTGGCTTCGGGACCTCGGCCTTGCACTTGGATATGACGTCTGGGTAGCGGCAAATGACCGGGGGCGCCTTCATGAGGGTGTACCGCTCGGGTCTCGATGCCTCGATAGCTTGCCGCATGCCATCGCAACCGCTCAAGGAAGCGATGCCATAAGACTGATCGACATCTTATGGCTCGAGCAATCGACGGCTACGGTCGCGGCGGCATTCGAAGTCGAGCATTCGACATCCATTTATTCCGGAATTGTCCGCATGCTTGATCTCGCGCTGAGCAGCGAGAATCTTCATTTGTCGACGCCACTTTTCCTGGTTGCACCCGATGCGCGAGAAGCCGATGTCCGCGCTCAGCTCCGACGCCCGGCTTTCAGCCGGATCGGTGATCTCGACATTTCCTACCTGCCCTACGCCGAGCTCGAACAGAACAGGGTCGCCATTGCCCGCTTCGGTACGGGCCTGAAGGCGATCAAGGCGATCTCCCATCCATTGCCGTGAGGCAGCCGACGACGCGTAGGCCTCCGAAAGCAGTTGGTCTTTGCATCCTCGCGGCGTCACAGGGAAAGCCGGGCATCGAAATCGCGCGCGCTACCGACGTTCAGGATGGGACTAGCCCGTATCTGTTCGTGCCATCTTACTGTCCGGCTCATCGTGCCATCAGCAGGGCCGTTCAAGTAACGGCGCCGGTGAGAACAGGGACATATCATGTCCTGCGTTCAGAGGGAGTATTCCCCCCGGGCGCAAGCGCCCAGGGGGACCGACGACCGTAGGGGAGTCGCCGGGGGACCTCGCAGGACGAGGAACCTCAGAAAAAGTAGCGCAGCTGCAATCCGTACTGGCGCGGCTCGCCGTAGATGTAGAGCGGAAGAGTAGGGTTCGAGACACCCGTCGCGTCCGTCCCGATCGTACTATAGCTCACATAGCGCTCGTTGGTGAGATTTCGGCCATAAAGCGCAATTTCCCACGCTTCGCTCGCCGGCTGCCATGCGACACGCCCATTTATAAGGGTCGTGGCGTTTCCGGAAAAAAGCGGATTGTTGCTGGGCTTGAAAAAGATGCTGTCGCGCCAGGAGATATCGGTCCGTAATGTCAGCATTCCGCCGCCCAGGGAGGCCTTATATTCTCCGCCGAGAGTGATGTTCCACTTCGGCGCGTTCGGCAGCCGCTTGCCCTTGAGGCTTGCGCCGACGTCGTCAAAATAGACATCGTAGCGCGCATCGAGATAAGCGATCGTGGATGTAAGCGTCAGGCGATCGAACGGCCGTGCCATCAGTTCCGCTTCAACGCCCTTGATCGTCGCCTTGCCGGCGTTGGTGGTACTGGCAACGCCATTGTTATACTCAACCACCTGAAGATTGGTGTAATCATAATAGAAGGCCGAAAAATTAGCTCGAAGCCGGCGATCGAGGAGCGTCGACTTCAAGCCGACTTCGTAGCTCCAGACATACTCCGGGAGGAAAGGCCGCCCGTCTCCCAGCTGGAATCCACCCGATTTGAACCCGCGGGTTGCCGACGCATAAGCCATGACGTCATCGGCAAGGTCGTAATCGATCCCAATTTTCGGAGTCCAGGCGGTCCAGGATGATTTGGGCTGACCGGCATCGACCTGATTTCCGTTCAGCAGGACACGATATCCGAAATCCTTTTTTTCGTATGAGTATCGAAGCCCTCCGGTCAATCGCAGGCGGTCGATGAGTTCGTAGCTTGCTTGTCCGAAGAGCGCGAATGCATTCGTCGTATTGTTTTCCGGGATCGCGAGCCGACGACCCGGTTCGATGATCCGTATTTCGTCGTTGCCCTTTTCATTCAGATAGAATGCTCCGACGATCCAGCGCAGCTTGTCCGCATCGTTGTTGAGAAGTTGGAACTCTTGCGTGAAACTGCGGGAACGTTCGTAAAATTCGATATCGCGGAGGAAGAGGTCAGTCGAGTCAACGTCGAGCGCCTGGACGACCTTGCTCTTGCGCAGCGCCGTAATCGAGCGGAGCGTGACCGGGCCGCCGTCCCAGTTCATGGTCGAGGACACGCCCCAGGCATCGACATCGTAACGCGGCAGGCGGTCGAGTGCGGCCTCTTTGTCATTGGCCGGGATCGTCGCCCCCGCATCGACGAAGCCTTGCGGATAAAAGGGCCGAACAGACCGCGCGCCGGTCTCGCGATCACGGCTGGCATCCGCCCGCAACACGATCTCAAGACGGTCGCTCGCGTCAATCGCAAGCGTCAGTCGTCCAGCGAGATTATCTTCGTTTTGGTATCGCCGTCCCGAGACGACGTCGCGGTAGATGCCGTCGCGCTGGTTGGCAAGCAAGGTGAGGCGGCCTCGGACGCCCGCTCCAAGCGGTCCAGAAATCGTGCCGCTCAGCGAGCGCTTCTCGTAATTTCCGACGGTGAGTCCCAGCGCGCCAGTCAAATCCTCCGTAGGCATTTTGGAAATGATGTTGAGTGTGCCGCCGGCGGAGTTGCGACCGAAGAGAACGCCTTGCGGTCCGCGCAGCACCTCGATGCGTTCGACGTCGAACAAATCCTGATAGCTTGTGGTCGGGCGCGAGATGTAGACGCCGTCATAATGGACTGTCGTGCTGGGGTCGGTCGCAACGCCGAACGCCGAGGTGCCAATTCCACGAATATTGATGATCGCCATGGAATCGTTGGTGATCGACACGCCCGGCACAAAAAATTGGAGGTCTTCGACGTTTGATATGCCCGTTGCCGTAAGCGCCTCGCCGGTCATCGCTGTCACCGAGACGGGAACGGACTGCAGATTTTCCTCGCGCTTCTCCGCCGTTACGATGATCTCGGCGAGGCCGTCCGACTGGGCTTCCTGAGCCTGCGCGGGAAACGCGACCGCCACCGCAATCGCCGCCATCGAGCTTCGCTGCATTGCGCGCTTCGTCGACGAATAACAGTATAATTTGTTCATTATGCTTCCCCTGTTTCGAAGAACTGCCCTTTCGCGCAGCCCAAATGAGTTTCGGGGAAGTCGAGGACAAAAACATGCATGCCCGGAAACCGCTGCTTACGGCTTCCGGGTTCAAGCACCCAACATCCCCTACTGACATTGATTACGCACCAGAACGACTCATCCCTCAAAAATGGTTCGGGCGACGTAAAACCATCGGAATTGGGCTCCCCGATTTGTTCAGATCGCCAGGATGAAGTTGATCCGGAACGCCCAAAGGCTCCTACCTTCATCCAGAAGCGGCGCTTTTCGCTTCTGCCCCTCGTCGGAGCCTTGGTCGGCGCCGTGCACGTGACGCAATCGCTCGCTTGACCCTATGGTCAGGTCTTCCCCGTGGAAGCCTATTTGTTCGCTCTGATGCCGGTCCTAGCCGCGGAGATTCGATGGCGCCTGACCCAGGCACTTCGGACGGCCGTCGCAACTCCGGACGCGGCAGCGGCGAGACACTGCGGCTGCGATCCGCGCTAGCCTTCAGCTCGATGTCGCAGCCGGAGTTACCATCCCATCGCTTGTAGCCGGGATGCTGGAACCATTTGCGACCGATTGACACCAGTTTGAGGGAGGTGAGACGGGCCGTCAGCACCATCCGCCCCCAAGACCAGTCGGGCTAGATCTGCTCGAACGCCGCTATGATCGGGCAGTGGAGCGTGTCGGCGGCAGCGCATTGGCGCGACAGGCCCATGAGCGCGCGCCGCGCCACATCGAGTTCGGCGATCGTCTTTTCGATCGCCGCGATGCGCGCGTCGGCCAGTTCGCGCGCTCGCGCGCGATCGCTCGACGCGTCGAGTTCGAGCAGTTCGGCGATCTCGGTGAGCGTAAATCCCGCTGCCTGTGCCGATTTGATGAAGCGCAGACGGCGCAGAACCGCCTCGTCGTAACGCCGGACTCGGCCTTCCGACGGGGCGCTGGCCGACTGAGGCGGAACGGGCAACAGGCCGCGGCGTTGGTAATAGCGGATCGTCTCGACATTGACGCCGCCCTGCCGGGCAAGCTGGCCGATGGTCATGTCACGCAAGGCCTTGACTCCGTACTATGGTACGGAGCCTATATAGCGGGAAGCGATCGGGAATCAAGAAAGGCGAATCGATGAATATGCAGGTTCAGCGCGCGAACGAAAGCGCGCCAGCGCACACTGGTGCGGCGGTTTCGGGCAAGCCGCGGGCGACCATCTATCGCATGGTGATGGAGCAGCATATCTGCCCCTATGGCCTGAAGGCGCTGCATCTGTTGCGCAGCCGCGGCTATGACGTCGAGGATGTCTGGCTGACGACCCGCGAGGAAACCGACGCATTCAAGGCGAAACATGGCGTCGCGACGACGCCGCAGACCTTCATCGAAGGCGAGCGGATCGGCGGTCTTGACGATCTGAGGCGCCATCTCGGTCTGAAAGTCCGCGATCCTAAGGCGCTTACCTATAAGCCCGTCATCGCGCTCTTCTCTATCACCGCGCTGATGGCGCTGGCCGCCAGCCAAGCGGTGTCGGGCACGTGACGTGACCCCCTGGTTTCCACCAGCGGGGATTAGAGCCCAGCAGCTTTGTTGCGCATGAGCGCAGTGTAAGCAATGGCCTGTGCAGCGGAGCCCGAAGGGCGTAGCTGCACAGGCCATTGCTTATGCAGTTCGGCGGCGAACGCCGCCGGTGTCTCATATCCAAGGGCCGAGTGTGGCCGCGCCTGGTTGTAATCTTCGGCCCAGGCCGCGATCACTGTGCGGGCATGATCGAGGTCGAGGAACAGCGTCTCGTTCAGAAGCTCATCGCGCATCCGGCCATTGAAGCTCTCGACATAGCCGTTCTGCATCGGCTTGCCCGGCGCGATATAATGCCACTCGACCCCGACCTCACCGCACCATGCGAGCACCGCGTTCGATGTCAGCTCGGTCCCATTGTCGCTGACGATCATCCCCGGTCTGCCGCGCTCCTCGATCAGATCGCTGAGCTCGCGCACGACCCGGCGCCCGGAGATCGACGTGTCGGGCACCGCGCGCAGGCACTCCCGCGTGACATCGTCCACGATGTTGAGCACCCGGAACCGCCGACCTGACGCCATCTGATCATGCACAAAGTCGAGGCTCCACCGCTGGTTCGGCAGCGCGAGCACCGGTGCGGGCGCCCGCGCACCGATCGCCCGGCGCCGGTTGCGTCTTCGTCGGACCATCAGCCCCTCCTCTCGATACAGGCGCTGGGTCTTCTTCCTGTTGATCATCACGCCCTCCCGGCGCAGCAGGATATGCAGGCGCCGATAACCGAACCGGCGACGCTGCTGCGCCAACTCGCGCAGCTTCTCCCGAACCTCGGCATCGTCGCCACGCTGCGACCGGTAGCGCATGCTCTTCCGATCGGCGCCTGTGACACGGCACGCCCGCCGCTCGCTCATCCCATGGCAAGCCTGGAGATGGGCGACCGCTTCCCGCTGAACGGCGGGCGTCACCATTTTTTTGTGAGAAGATCCTTCAGCGCCGCATTGTCCAGCATCGAGTCCGCAAGCAACCGCTTCAGCTTCGCGTTCTCGTCCTCGAGCGAGCGTAGCCGCTTCGCCTCCGACACCTCAAGGCCGCCATACTTGGCCTTCCAGTTGTAGATCGTTGCTTCCGACACCCCGTGTCGCCGCGCCAGCTCGCCGGTCTTCGCGCCCGCCTCCGCTTCCTTCAACACCCCGATGATCTGCTCTTCCGAAAACCTCAAACGCTTCATCTGTCCGTCCTTCCTTCAAGACCGGACTCTAATCACTGTTGGAGGAAAATCAGGGGGTCACGTCAGAACGACCAGAACCAGACTAGAGCTACGGCATCCCGGCATCAAATTTCGAATGGGGCCAGGAAGTCAGCCATCACCTCCGCGGCGTGCCGCTGCCGCAAGATCCGGGCGTTCAGCAGATCGGGGTCGGCCGAGACATCGGCTTCGTCGTCTTCGAAGCTAGCGACCGCGACTGGTCCGTCGCGCAAATAGCTCTCGTCGGGATTGGGATCGCGAAAGCGAACCGCCAAGCGGGTAAGCGCCTCGCGTATGGCGTTGGCATGCGGGCCGGTCAGTGCTGCCGCGAAGGCGGACTGCGCCGCACCGACGCCACCTTCCAGATTTTCGATGCAGTAGATCAGGTCGTGCGCATCCTTCCGCTCGAACCTCTGGTCGAAAGCAAAGGCCTTGAGGCAGGTGAAGGTGACGATATCGGCGTAGCGGACGACCTCGGTGGCGCGGCCTTTGCCGTTCAGCAGGTCCGCCGTGATTTCGACGGTCCCGTGATGGTCGAACACCATGGAGGCGTAGGGGTGTCAACGCTGACTAATAATTCCCCAGAAGTGCCGGGTTAAAATTCCCCAGTTTGGGTTTCGGTGATCAGCCGTTCCAGTGATCGTGCGTGCGCTCCTTCGGTGGCCGCCCGCGCCTTTTGGGCGGCGGCGGCGGCGTGATCGCTGAGATCGCCCTGGTGTGTTCCGGCACGAGGTCGGAGTGCGCGCGCAAGCGGTAACTGGCGCCCTCGATCTGGATCACGATGGCATGGTGCAGCAAGCGATCGAGGAGCGCCGTTGCCACCACCGGATCCCCGAACACCTCGCCCCATTCAGCAAAGCCGCGGTTGGATGTGAGGATCATCGCTCCCTTTTCGTAACGGGAGTTGACCAGCTGGAAGAAGAGGTTGGCACCGCCGGGCGTAACCGGGAGGTAGCCGATCTCATCGACGATAAGGAGGGTGTTTCGGTTGAAGAACCGGAGCCGTTCGGGAAGCCGTCCGTCACGCTCGGCACGCACCAGCATGTCGATCACCTCAGCCAGACTGGCGCGGTAAACACGCTTGCCAGCGCGAACAGCCTCTGCGCCCAAGGCTGTCGCCAGATGGCTCTTGCCTGTGCCCGGCGGTCCCAGCAGATGGACCACCTCGCCGCGCTCGATAAAGTCGAGCTGCGCCAGTGCGAGGATGCGGCCGCGATCCAGCGAAGGCTGGAACGAGAAGTCGAAGCCTTCGAGGGTTTTCATGGGCATGAGCCGTGAGGTCTTGAGCCCGACAGTGAAGCGCCTGCTTTCCCGATTGCCATACTCATGCGAGAGCAAGACATCGATGGCTTCAAGCGCGGTCATTTCGCCGCGCTCCAGACACCGCATGGTATGATCAAGTACCTCGAGCGCGCGGGGCATTCTCAGGCCAACCAGGCTCGTGCGGATGCGGTCGATGATCTCCGTCATGGCCGTACCTCGCTGCCGGCCAGTCGCCGTCCTACCGCCTCGTAGAAGCCCAGCGAGCGCCTGGTAATCTCAAGCCCTGCAGGCGGCGGCACTGTTGCCGCGCGAGGCGGAGCGAGCCGCCGGTGGGAAGGATCAACCCGGCGCTGATTGCGTCCATCGAGAACGGGATGCACCGCGATCAGCTTGCGATCCTCGAAGATCCTGATCTCACGGGGATGATTCTGCACCTCCACGACCCGTTTGCGCGTAGCGTCGGGCACCGAGTAGAGATTGCCGCCAACCGATACCATGCCTTCATGGCTGACTCGCCGCTCGATCGTGAGCACCGCATTGTATGGGGCCGCAGGCAAGGCCGTCAGGACCGGTTGCTCCTCGGCAAAGTGCTCGCTGACGATCCGCCGGGTCGTGGCATGCAACCGAACATTCGCGACCGTGTCCAGCCATTCGCGGAACTGCCTGTTCAGGTCATCAGCGTTGCAGAAGGTGCGTCCAAGGAAGAAGTCCTGACGGATGTAGCGGTAGGGCCGTTCGATCTTGCCCTTGGTTTTCGCCCGATAGGGCCTGCATGCACGCGGCAAAGCGCCGTAATGATCCAGCAAGGCCACCAGCGACCGATTGTAGATCACAATACCCTCGGCATCCTCATCGATCACAGCGGTTTTCATGCGGTCGTAAAGCACCTCGGACGGGGCACCGCCCATCGCATCGAAGGCGTCGATGTGGCAGCGCATCACCGTCTGCAGATCCTGGGTCGGACAGAACCGACCCCACAGCCAGCGGCTATGACCCAACACCATCGAGAACAGCCAGAAGATCCGGGTCACGCCCGGCTCATCGCTGAACGCCACCTTGAACTGGGCGAAGTCCACCTGGGCCTGCCGTCCCGCGGGTGTTTCGAAGCGCCGCTCAAACGGGACCACTCGCCGCGGCCGCATCTGGCGCAGGAAGTCCGTGACGGTCGTGTAGCCGCCCTTGAACCCCATCGCAGCGATTTCGCGGAAGAGACGCTTGCCAGACAACCCAGGATATAACGCGATGCGATCGCGAAGATATGGTTCGTAGGGTTCCAGCTCCCGCGGACGGGGTGGCCGGGGCTTGTACACCGGCGCCTTCACGCCGCCGGCCAGGTGTTTGCGTACCGTCTTTCGATCAAGGCCCGTCTGCCGCGCAATCGCCGACACCGACAGCCCCTGCCGCTTCAAGTCATGGATCATGACAATTTCCTCAAGTCTGATCACCTGCCACGCCTCCCGCCAATCCGGGCAAGCATAGGAGGGATCCGTGCGGGTCGTTGCCAATTCGCTCCGGGGCTAGCCCCGGAGCGAATTGGCGCTCACCTCAAACTGGGGAATTTTCATTCGGCACTTCTGGGGAGAATACATCCGGTATCGACAAGGGGATATTCAGCGCCGAGACGTTGCCGTCCGATGGCAGTTCCTTGACCTTGCCGCCTCCGAGTTCTGGCGAGTCCGCCAGAAATTCGAGGATCATCGTCGTGCCGTCCTCGATCTCGGCGCGCCACCGCCAGGATTGCTTCGCGCCCTTGTCATTCTCGGCGCGCTCGAAGTTCATCGCCTTCAGATTTTCTTCGAGCGTGCTGTAAGCTTCGGTCGTCGTGAGGATTCCGACATCGACGACGATGTCGACGTCGCCCGTGCCTGCATGTTTGGGGACCTTCGGCGGCCTTGCGGTCACGAGATAGCGCGGGGCGAGACCCCCGACGAGAAAGACCGAGTCCTTCCATGGCCCAAGCCCGCGCAGAAGGGTGACCAGAACGCGTTCGCACGCATCGGTGACCATATCCTCATAGCCGCTGATCGTCTGTGGTTTGGGCATTATTTATCCAGACACTCGCTACGAAGATGCATCGCCATTTCACGGGAACGGCCAGACGCCTGTAGCAGGTCGAGATAGACCTGCAGCGGCGGAGCGTAGCAGACGCCATCGATCCGTTGGCCCACCGCGACATCGCGCCGGCTCTTCGCTTCGATGATGCCGAGGTTCCAGCCTTCGGCGACGGGTCGCGCGTCGAGACCAAGCAGCGCCTCGATCAGCTTCTGCCCGGGCTCGATCCGGCAACGAAGCTGCGAGATCGACGAGAGATAGGGCGCATAGATTTGAGCGGCCACTTCACCGGTGACCGCATAGGCAGCCTTCGCGTCCCTGCATGCCTGATCAAGGCGCAGCGCCAGCTCCAGTGCGTCACTCGCTTTCGGAACATAGTAGCGCCGCACCGTCGGTGCCTTCTGATCGCTGGCGTAGCTCGTCCAGGCTTCTAGAAGGGGGCGTGCGGCGCGCAGTCGACGCTGTTTGGACGGACCCGCGCCCTGCACATCGACCCATTCGCGCCGTTCTAGTTCCGTGAGAGTTTCGGAAGCAGTAGCGGGCGAAACACCGCTCGTATCGGCGAGGTCCTTCACACTCAACCAGTCCTGACGCCGCTCATAAATTTCATGGAGCGCGCGCGCTTTTTGCCCCTGAAAAATGGAATCGAATTTCTTCGCCCCTTTTTTCGGAGCCGGTTTATCGAGGAATATAAAGGCCTTTTTGCCCGGAATATAAAGTGAGCCTCCAAGGTCGAAATATCCGACGCGCTCTTCCCGAAAAATCTCTCGAGCGCCCGGCGAGATCGCACGGGCGACAAAAAAAGGAATGATTTCCCGGTCGTCACCGGAATTGCTGAGATGGGCCTGATTATTCCGAAGCTGCCAGATTGCTTCGCGCACATCGCGCGGAAAAAGCTGCGCCTTGATTTCAACGAGCAAGACCAACGGCTGGCGGTTGATAAATGCGCCGATCAGCGCGTCGGCGCGGCCGCGAGGCCCGATTTCGACCTCATATCGCTCGATTTGCGCGTGCGACTGAGGCAGCGCCAATAGCGCTTCCAAAAGCGCATCGAGCAATTCGCGCTGGGAATTTTCAAATTCGGCCATATTTCGTGTCCAGCAAAAATCAGCAAAAAGGTGAATATTCGGAAAAAAGCTGATATTTGCTGCGCAGAAAATTTGCATCAAAAAAATGAGAAAAATCTCGGCAGGGCGCTTTCCGCCGATTTTGCGATTTACGGCCTAAAGCCCAAACCGCTTGAGCAAATCGCCATACTCATTGAGATTGAAAATGATGCCGCCTGCAAGCGGATCCGAAAAATCCCCGCCATCGATGCCGCCATTGGACAAAAGGCCCGCTGCGAGCAAACTCTCGGCGATCAGCGTCTTCTCGCCCTGAACGCCATCGCTGAAGTTACGCAGCAATTCGAGATCTTCGGCATAACAGCGCGACACAATCGACGTCAGACGCATCATCTTATCATAATCCATATCGCCGCGAATATGCGCCGCGACGAGCCGCCCGAGGATGACGGGCTTCACCGTATCATCGAGACGATCGAGAATAAGAAGGATCGCTTCTCCAAAATCCTCTGTCTTTCCCTCAGCTTTGAGACGGTCCACGAAATCGATCCGCTCCTGATCCGTTGTTTGATTGGTTTCGCGAAGAAAACGAACGACCTTCCGCGTGAATAATTGTTGCCCGATCTCCTTGTGCGCGCGCCAAATTCCGGTCGCCGCGCCAAGGATGGGCACGCCGTCCAATGCACCCGAAGAAATAGCGGCGTCGAGGGCAGCATCACCGACCGTCGCGAGGGCAGTAGTTGTCTCTTTCGATGCGATCGAGGCAGGCAGAGCGGCGTTCAATTTCGACATCATTTCCCCCTTAGTCCATCCTCGCAAGGCTCCTGCACCCCATATTGCGACACGAAGCCGGCGGCAAAGTGGCCGTACAGGAGAACAGCCCCAATCTGGTTCTATCTGCCAGCACGCCGCTGCAGTTTCGGACACTCTGGCGCTAAGATCGGCCACTGGAGGTGACGATGTCCGATGTGAAGATGCTGGCGATCGCCGGCCTCGCGACCCTGACAGCATGCGCGCCGCCCGAACCGCGAAGCGTTCAATACTTCGAGGCCAATCTTGAAGAGGCGCGCGATATCGTCAATCGCTGTAAGGCGGGCGATATGGGCGGTGATGAATGCAGCAATGCAAACGTCGCTGTTGAGACAGCGGCGGGCAAGGCCCGTTTCGAACGCTTTCGCGGCAGGAAGTAATCCCCGCTCCAATATGCTAAGGTATCGGACGGAGCGATCTTGGGGCGAGATGAACTTATACCGGCACAAGGAATGGGCAGCCTATCGTGCAGAGCAGATCAGGCTGCATGGTGGAGTATGTGCCCACTGCCGTCGCTCCGGCGACGAGGTTGTGCTTCAAGTCCATCATCGCGATTATGTCGCGGGACGCCTCCCCTGGGAATATCCCTACCAGGAATGTGAAGTTCTTTGCAGAGGATGCCACGCAAAGGAGCATGGCATTATCCAGCCATCGAAGGACTGGGTCCTTATCGGGCATGACGATCTCGGCGGTTTAGATGGCGAATGCGAACAATGTGGTCAGGCGCTGCGCTACGCCCACATGGTGTTCCATCCTAAATGGTGGGCAATGGTCGTCGGCGAAAAATGTTGCGATGATCTCACCGAGGGCACCGTAGGAACTGAGAGCCATGCCGAGTTCCTGAACTTTCTCGATCGGAGAAAGCGCTTCGTCGGTTCCAGCAAATGGCAGGCTAACAGCGACGGGAGCCTGTCCATCCGACGTAGCGGCATTGCGATCCTAATCGTTTCGACGGCCCCTGGGCAGTTTCGGTTTCACCTCGACGAAGCGCGTGGAAAGGTCGATCATCCGACGATACTGGATGCAAAGATTAGTGCGTTCGATTTCGTTGAAAGCGGAAAGGCAGCTGCCTATCTCGCGGAGCGGCGGCAAAGGGCCAAATCCGCCTCGCTTCGGAGCCAGTGATGGAACTCGACAATCCCGACGCCAAGGAGTTTGCGTCTTGGCGCAGTTACGACGTCTATGCGGATCGAGTGCGCCATTCGAGCCGGTACGTTTGGGACCCCGCAATCCAAGCCTTTTTGGCAACAGTCATCGCAACGATCGAACAGCGTGATCAGACACTGCACACCGGACGCATTCTGTTTCGTGCGCAGCAAGGCGTCGAGGTCTTCGACCAGCATGATGAACAAGGAAATTGGATCGGCGAGTACACTTCAGGTTTCGGTGCAAAGCGGATGAAGCCACTGGAACGCCGCGCGAAAGAGGGCCGAGCCAACCCCGCAGGCATCCCGGTCCTCTACCTCGGGAGCACCGCGGAGACATCCATTTCAGAAGTTCGACCTTGGGTCGGCGCAGAAGTCTCTGTAGCAAAATGCAGAATTCTCCGCGATCTCAGGACTCTGGATCTGTCGCTCGGCCACGGACATAGTTCGTTCGGCGGTCTAAACATGGGCCAGATTATGGGAACTACGCCTATATCAGCGTCGGAGAAGAAGAGCGCCGTTTGGACCGATATCGACAACGCGTTCTCACGACCTGTCACCCTGTCGGACGATTCAGCCGACTATGTTCCGACCCAAATTCTCGCAGAGCTTTTCCGCGCGCAAGGCTATGATGCAATCGCGTACAAGAGCCAGTTCGGTGACGATGAGGGCTACAATATTGCGGTGTTCGATCCATCAGCAGTCGATGTGATCAGCTGCGCCCCATATCGCGTGGAGACGATCAAGGTCACCGCCGCGCAGTTTGACAACGACTGGTACAAACACGTCGCTGGGGAGGAGGAGCTGAACCAGCTAGCGAACAGTACCGAAGAAGATCACCGACCGACCTGAAGCGCATCGCGCAACTTTGAGGAACAAGATCAGCCTGCGCGTCGGGCTGTGGTCTCGAGCTCGGCGATACGATCGCGGCAGATTCCATCAACGATCTCCGCGAGCCGCTCTACGCGCGCGCCGAGCCATTCAAGCTCCTCCGCTGATATGCTGTAATGCTTTGAGTAGCGCGCCTTGATGTACGCTTCCTTCAATTTCTCGAAGCGTGACCGATCGGTCTTCACCTCTCTAGGCCATGCCTCGAACAGGCGCGCATCTATCCGCTCAGCCTGCGTGCGCAGGAAGGCAAGATTATGGATGTGCGGTGTGTGCAGCGTGCCAACAAGCAATACACAGTGATAGTAGCTCTCGACAGCCTGATGAAGGAGAAACGCCGCCTTCTTGAAGCTCTTTCGATCGAGGTAGAACTTGTAACCCTCGATGAACTCCGTCGCGCCGGAGAACCACTCGTCAAAATATTCCTCCGCCATCTCTAGCGCCGCATGCGGCGTCATCGGTTTGGGCTCAGCAAGCTCCTTCCCATCGGCCTCGTACAGCGCGATCCCGTCACAAGCGACGTCGATGAAGAAATAGCGCCCCTGCGTAAGTCCGGAATTCACCTCGTCGAGACTGTGAACGATGAAGTTCACCGGCGTGCGGAGCCGCTTGGTAACCGACAGCTCACGAATGAGCCGATCGTCGAGCTTCGACCAATAGTCCGCCCGATCGGTCAGCCGCTTGTCGTTGACGATGATCAGCAGGTCATAGTCAGACTGATAGCCCTTCGCCGTGTGCGGCTCGTCGACCCAGCCACCCCGCGCATAGCTGCCATAGAGGATGATCTTGGAAATGCGGCCCTTGCGCTTCCAGTCCTGCGTCGCGAGCGCCAGCGCATCCTCGAATTCCTCGAAGATGATCTCGACGACGCGCTCTATTTCGCGCCGCTTGTGCGGGGGAAGATGTTCGAGGCTGCTCTGCATTGGGGTCACCCTAACAAGGTGGCGGCACCATTGCACCCGGGAGATTGTTCCGATGCGCAAGGATGCCGCAAGATGGCTGTCGGTCAGTCGGCTGGTGTCCAGATGATCGCGAAAACATCGTCGCGGTCCTGCCCCGCGGCCCGCCCGAGATTGGCGTAGATGCGCCGCGGCCCGAACTCGGGGGTCGCGAGCGAGAGCGAGACATACGAACGCCCCGATTGCTCGGCGACGCGGATCCAGCCGGCGCCGATTTCGACGCCATCGGACCAAACTCGATAATCGGGCTGCACATCGCTCGCTTTGCCGCGGTTGGGGCGTATCTCGATCGGTGCCTTGATCGACAGCGTGATGAGCTGGCCCACAAAGCCCTTCTCGATGCTGCCGCTGACGATGCCGATGCTCGCCATGTCGATACTCCTGCTGATTTGCCCGGGACCATCCCGGGCGTGCAGCCGGGCAGGTCGGCGGCTGGAGGCGCTTGCGCACCCGAAGGGCCGAAGCGCAGCGGAGGAGCGAGGCTTGGCCTCGCTTGCGCGGGCGCCGCCGCCGACCAGATTGGCGGAGCGCTCTTGGGTGGGACCGGACGAACATCGAGAATGGAACTGCGATCACGGCGAGCGACGACGCCCAGGATGTGTCGAAGCGGGAAAGAGGGCGGCATCGATCCAGATGCTTCCCGGCCTCATCGCGGCAACGTATAGGCCAGCTCCATCGGACGGGGCGCTTCTGAAGGCCCGCGCTCGAAAGTCGCAACTCTGCTGAACAGGATCGTGTCGATGCCGTGGCCCAAGGATACGCGCGCCCTCGTGCTGCACAATGCCAAGGCGCGGCAGGGCGAGCAGGCCATCGTTCCCGTTCGCGAGCGCCTCGCTGCCGGCGGCCTGCTGGTGACGGTCGAACCGTTCGAAAGCCTGCCCGAAATCGCCCGCGACGTGACACGCCTGCATCAGACCGCCGATATCATTGTCGTGTGCGGCGGCGACGGTTCGATCTCGTCCGCCGCGCCCGCGGTGATCGAGAGCGGCCTGCCGCTGGGAATCATTCCCGCCGGAACCGCGAATGATCTGGCGCGCACCCTTTCGATCCCGCTCGATTTCGCGGCGGCGGCCGAAGTCATTGTCGAGGGTCACAGCCGACGGATCGACGTCGGCACGGTCAATGGCCATGCCTTCTTCAATGTCGCGAGCATCGGGATCAGTAGCGAACTCGCCCAGAAGCTCGACCCGGCGATCAAGAAGAAGTTCGGCCGCCTCGGCTATGCCGTCGCCGCACTGCGAGTTATCCTGGCTGCCCAGCGTTTCCGGGCGAGGATCAGGGAGAAGGGGGAGTCGAGGACCGTCAGCACCTACCAGGTCGCGATCGGCAACGGGCGCCTCTATGGCGGAGGCAATGTCGTCGAGGAAAATGCCGCGATCGATGACGGCACGCTCGATCTCTATAGCCTCGAGGTGAAAAACCTCTGGAAGCTCGCCCTCATGCTTCGTGCCTTCCGGTCCGGCACGCATGGCGCGTGGAAGGAAGTGCGCACCGCCAAGTGCGTCGAGTTCGATATCGAGACGCGGCGGCCGATGCCGGTGAACACCGATGGTGAGATCGTCACCGCGACGCCGGCGCATTTCCGGGTTTTGCCGCGCGCGATATCGGTCCTCGTACCTTGCGAGTGTCCCGCCGCGGCACGGCATTTCCCGCTCTATCATCACTGACCGAGCGCAGACAAATCGCGGTCGCGGGTGCAGCTCGCATAGACGAATCTCGATCACTTAAAATGGCTCCGTGACATCGCGCCGTGCACACGCCCCAAAAACACGCGCGTAAGTATTTGAAAAATTTGACTTCATATCGAAGGTTGAAAAACGAGGAGGCACAAGGTAGTTAAATTAATAAATTAAGCAGTGTGACATCGATCATGACCACCATCGCGCAATATCTTTCAGACCATGGCCCATCGCGTTCGTCGCTGATTGTCGAAGCGCTCGTCGCTGCTGGTGCGAGCCCTGAGGCGGCCCGCCAGCGCGTCGCACGGGTCGCCAAACCGATACGCCGCTTTCCGGTCCCGATGCTGCCCAAGCGCGAAGCTTTTCTCTACCTCGACAAGGACCGGAACAGCGAACGCTTCTGGCAGAACTTCATCCGCGACATGCGCGCGACCAATTCGGTCTTCGCCGCGTCGGTCGATGGCATGATCGCCCGCGGGGGCCTCATTCGTGCCGACCAATTCGCGTCGATCAGCGGCGCGACGGTAATCCCGCAGCGCGGACAGCTGCCAGTCGAGACGGTCGCCCAACGCCTGATTGCCGCGGGCTTCATCAAGGAAATTCACAATCTCGAACATGGCCGATGCTTCGAGCTCGCGCCGTCGTTGGCTTTCGGGACGCTAGCCGGGCTTAGGGCTCGCGACCTCACGGAAGGTATCCTGCTCGACGGGATGCGCGAATGGGCGCGGAAGATCGGTTTCGCGAGCTACAATCAGATCCGCATCCGCGGCGACGAAGAACTCAAGCCTATCGGCCCCTTTGCCTTCGATTTCGCCGGCCCGAGCTACCTGCTTCCGCTTCAGGGTCTCGGCGGCAAGCCAGGCTTCATTGTCGCGGACGTGTTCGCCGAAGGGCGGCTGACCGACGACGAAATCCAGTTCTTCATCCGCAAGGCGCGGATGCTGAAGGCGACCCTCAAGAATATCGGAGTCTTGTCGATCATTGTCGCGGAGGAATTTACCGGCGAGGCAATGAAGGCAGGCCATGCCGCGGGAGTGATGCTCGCCACGCCGAAAGATCTGTTCGGCAAACGGGTCGGTGCCGCGATTGCGTCGCTATGCGATGTGCTCAAAGATGCTGCCAAATATGCGTCTTCCAGCCCGGAACGGCTCACCTACCTCCTCGATAATTTGCTCGATATCGAGGGACGTAGCCTCAACCTGCGCGGTATCCTTTTCGAGTTAGTGGTCGGCTATCTCGCACGGCGAAGCGCCATCTCGATCGATATGGGGGTTACCGCCCGAGATCCTGCGACCGGCAGGACCGCGGACATTGATGTCCAGGCGATCGCCCACCAGTCGAGCGCGGTGACAGCAATAGAGTGTAAGGGCAAAGAGCCTGGCGGGTCGCTGTCGCGCGCCGAGGTCGAAATCTGGCTCAAGAAGATTCCGGTCATACGTGCGCACTATGCGAACCATGCCGCCCTGCGAGAAGCCCTACATCGCTTTGAGATCTGGACGAGCGGAACGATCGACGCTGACGCTCTCAATCTTCTCAAGGAAGAAAAGGCCAGGCGGTCCAAGGCACCGATCGACTGGAAGGACGGGGATGCTGTTCTCGCGCTGGCACGGGCCGGCAAGGAAAAGGGTATCGCCGACGCACTCAACCAGCATTTCTTCAAGCACCCGTTCGCCGAAGTCGGCAAGACGCTTGCGGCCGAAAATCCGCCGGAGTCCAATTATCCGTCGTTCATGATGCCTGCATTCAAGCCAGACACGGGAGCAGAAGGCTCGGGACTGCCCGCCCTCCCCGACCTTTCGGCGATGGTCACCGAATGCTCGCTCGACGACGAGTTAAATGGCGCGAAATAGCGCCACGATTTGGAAGAATTCGACTCGATCTGGACCTATCTCCGCACTGCCGGGTTGCAAGCGACAGGGGCAAAGCTATGCTTTGCCTCGCATCGGGCGAGGCGCACGGTGCCAGGCGTGAGAACCTGCTTAGCCTAGTATTTTGATTCCATCCTGCCGGGTGGCCGCTGCGCATGTCCAAGCCCTCGGGCTAAAGGCGGCGGCGCTTGTTCGCTAAGCAAGTTCTCAACGCCCGGCTTGCCGCCTTCGTCCCGAACGGGAAGGCGGCAAGCTATGGACTTCGAGGACAAGGACAGCGATCGACCGGGCGTTGCCGGCAGCGATCCCTTGCCACCGGAAGACTGGGAACTCTTTGGGCGGAGCGCCCGTATCGAGGCCATCTACGCCGAACATCGGCCGCAAATTACACGCTTCTTCAAGACCCGCGCACCGAACCAGGATGTCGGTGATCTCGTACAGGAGGTCTTCAGTCGTTTCGCAAGCGCGCGCGGCGGCCTCGCGGCACTTGTCGAAGGCCCGGGCGCCTATCTCGTGAAATCCGCGCGCATGCTGCTCGCCGAATATGGCCGCGCCGACGGACGCCGACACAGGTCGCAGCACGACAGTTTCAGTGACGAGCATGAAGGATCGAGCGACCCGCACGCCGCGCTTGAGGCCCGCGACGTTCTGCGCCGGGCAGAAAGAGCCATTTCGAGGCTATCTCCGCTCACGCGCGAGATTTTCCTGATGCATCGCTTCGAGGGACTACGCTATCCCGAGATCGCTCGAATCAAGGGAATCAGCGTGAAGACGGTCGAAAGCCACATGACCAAAGCCCTTGCCGCCATCAAGCGTGCGCGGGGTAAGCAGTGAGCCGCGCCGAGAGCGAAGCCACCGCCTGGCTCGACAAGATGATGGGGCCCGATGCCGACAAGCACCGGGCGGCGTTCGACGAATGGCTGACCCAGCCGGGCAATGCCAAGGCCTATGACGAGGCGCGCGATAATTGGACCTGGGCTGGCGACATGTCGACTGCACGGATCGCGGCCGACGTGCGGGCCGATGCTCGGGAGCGCGAACCCGGCGGTCGGCGATGGGCTTTTGCCACAATCCTCGCTGCGGTGATCGCGGTCGGTTTCGCCTGGTATCTGGTCGGTCGCGATAGGGATAAGCCGATCATCGCCACCAATTCGGCGCAAGGCGAGAGCCAACTCGCCGACGGGACGCGCGTGACGCTGATGGACGGCGCCCGCATCGAGACGCGCTTCTCGGACGGCGAACGCCGCGTCATTCTGCATGACGGCCGCGCTAGGTTCGAGGTCGCACACGACGCGTCGCGACCCTTCCTCGTCGAGGCCGGAGATTCGGTCACGCGCGCGCTCGGCACCATCTTCGAGGTCGATCTCCGCGCGGACGTTCCGCGCATCGCATTGGTCGAAGGCTCGGTCGAAGTGCGGCGCCTCGAAGGCGGAAAGGCACTTCGCCTCCGTCCCGGCGAACGCGCCGAGGTCAGGTCGACCGGTCCCCAGCCGATCAAGAGCGTGGAGGCGAACGGCCCGGCCAAATCGCTGTGGGCCGACAATCTCCCGCTTGGTGCGATCCTTGACCGCGCGGGTCGCGAGAATGGCGTCAAGATCAGCTTGGCCGATCCGGCGCTGGCATCGCTGCAGGTGACGGGGCGCTTCGACATGACCGATGCCCGGAAACTTGCGCTGAAGCTCGGCGCCGCGCTCGATCTCAAGGTTGAGTTCGGTGCGAATGGACCAATTCTCGGCGCGAAATCCGAGTAGGCTACCCAAGAAAAATGCATAGGGTGTTCGGAGCACCCGTCATTTTTTCCCTTCAGACGGCCAAAATCGGCCGCACGGGAGGGATGAATGACGATGAAATTTTTCGCGGCCGTTCTGGCTTCGGGCGTCTCGGCGACGGCACTCTATGCACCTAGCGCGTGCGCGCAGACGGGCGAGCAGACGTACAATATCGAGGCCCAGCGCCTTAGCGACGCGCTTCGCAAATATTCGGAAATTTCCGGCCGCGAGGTCATCGCTGCCTCGAGTCTGCTCGAAGGCCGCCGCAGCAATCGGGTCCGCGGACGCCTCTCTCCCGACGCCGCCCTTTCCCGCCTCCTTTCCGGCACGGGCCTGACGATCGAACTCGTCGAAGGCGCATGGGTGCTTCGGTCGGGAAACGCCGATGCCGTGGGTCTCGGTTCGACTGAAGTACCTTCGAGCGAAGCCATCATCGTTACTGGCTCCCGCATTCGCGGTGCCGGACCAGTCGGATCGCCAGTAGTAAGCATTGATCGGGAGGCGATCGAGAAGAGCGGCTTCGCGACCGTCCAACAGATGCTTCAATCGCTTCCGCAAAACTTCGGCGGAGGTTCGAACGAAACTACAACTGGCGCGACGACACGCAATGGCACCGGCAACGACGCGACGCTCGGCTCGAGCATCAACCTGAGGGGTCTCGGCACGTCGTCGACCCTGGTGCTGATCGATGGGAGCCGACCGGCCCTTGGCGGGGTCGGAGGGCTATTCACCGACATTTCGCTCATTCCGATGGGCGCCGTCGAGCGTCTAGAGGTGCTGACCGACGGCGCGTCGGCCATTTATGGCGCCGACGCCGTGGCGGGTGTCGTCAACGTCCGGCTGCGCAACCGTTTCGAAGGTGCCGAGACGATGCTGCGCGCAGGAACGGCCGACGGCGATATGACCGAGGTTCAGTTCAGCCAACTCTTCGGCAAGGCGTGGGGCGGTGGACGGCTCGTCCTCGCCTATCAATTCTCGGAGCGCGGATCGCTAGCGGCGGCGACGCGTGACTTCGCCCGCGAAGATTTGCGCCCCTTTGGGGGCCCCGATTATCGATCGCTTTACGGCGTGCCCGGCACGATCCGAGCCGCCAACAATCGGATTTTCGGCATCCCAGCCGGGCAGGATGGCCGCAACCTCACCGCCGCCCAGCTTCTGCCCGGCGTTCAGAACCGGCGCGACCAGCGGGAACCTAGCGATCTGTTGCCGCGGCAGCGGGTGCACAGTCTTTATGCCTCGGGCGAAATCGAGCTGAGCGACACGCTGACTTTCCGTGCGAGCGGGCTGGCAGCGGAGCGGCGGTACCGAAAGGTCAATAACAGCAATTTCCTCCGCACCGTGCGCGTCCCCGTCACCAACCCCTTCTATGTGGATCCCATCGGGACCAACCAGCCCGTCACGGTTCTCTACAGCTTCGTCAACGACCTCGGACCCCAGATCAATTCGGGGCGGGTTCGCGCCATTTCGCTGTCGAGCAGCCTCGAGCAGGAAATCGGTCCGTGGCGCATGTCGCTCGGCGGGGCCTATGGCGCGCAAAAGGGCAGGGCGTTCACCGACAATGTCTTCAATAGCGCACGGCTCGCGGCCGCACTTGCCGACACCAACCGAGCGACCGCCTTCAATGTCTTCGGCGATGGGAGTGCCAACAACCCCGCGACGATCGCGGCCATTCGTGGCCACTATAATACGGTCGATGACTTCCGCACCTGGTCGGCAGCCCTGCGCGCCGACGGCCCTCTGTTCGCACTGCCGGCGGGCGATGTGCGGCTGGCTGCGGGCGCGGAATATCGCCGCGAGGCCTACGACTATTTCGTCGACAATGATCTCAGCACGCTTGTCCCGAATGCGGCTCCTTACCCCGGACTTCCCGGCCCGCGGAAAGTGAAATCCGTCTATGCCGAACTGCTCGTACCCATCTTCGGCGCCGACAATGCCGTCCCGGGCTTCCGCAAACTCGACCTGACGCTCGCCGGGCGGATCGAGGACTATAACCAGTTCGGCCGCACCGAGAATCCGAAGATGGGCATGCGCTGGGAGCCGGTGGAAGGGGTCGCGCTACGCACCTCCTACGGGACGTCGTTTCGCGCGCCACTTTTCGACGAGCAGCTCGGCGAGAATCTGTCGCTCTTCACGACGACGACGGTCGCAAACCCAGCCTCGCCCAGTGGAAGTTCGAACGTGCTGGCGCTGTTCGGCTACGCGCCGGACATTCGGCCCGAGAAGGCGACCACCTGGACCGCAGGCTTCGACATCGCGCCCCCTTCGCTTCCCGGGCTCAAGGCGTCGCTGACCTATTATGATGTCGACTATCGCGACCGCATCGGCTCGGTGACCGAGGATTATCTGCGCTTTCTAACCCGGCGCGATCTCTTCGGCGGCGTCGTCACCGACAACCCGCCGATCGACCTCGTGCAATTCTATTTCAACAAGCCGACCTTCAGCAATCTGATCAACATCACGCCGGGCCAGGTCGTCGCGATACTCGACGGAAGGACGCGCAACCTCGCGCGCGAGCGCCAGCGCGGGATCGATTTCGATATCGGCTACGCACCGGAATTCGCTGGGGGTATCCTCGACTTCGGAATCAGCGGCACTCACATCTTCTCAATAAAGCGGCAGCTCACGCCTGGCGCGACCAGCAGCGATTTCGTCGGCCTGTTCGCGAACCCGGTCGAGTGGCGGCTGCGCGGGCGAATGGGATGGTCGACGGGCGGCTTCTCCGCCAATGCCTTCGTCAACTATATCGACGGCTATACCAATCAGGTCGTGACGCCCATCGAGTCAGTGTCTTCCTGGACAACCGTCGACCTCAGCGTTTCGCAGCGGATCGGGGGCGCCGGCGGCGAGGATCGTCGCGGCCTACAACTCGGCCTCAGCATCCAGAACCTATTCGACCGCGATCCGCCTTATGTGAACAACCGGAGCAACACCTCGGCTCTCGGCTATGACCCTGAGAAATCGAATCCGCTGGGTCGAATGATTTCGATCCAGGCGGTGATCCGGTGGTAAGCCGCATCGCTCTTCTTCTTTCGCTGCTGGCCGTCCCTTCGGGGGCGGTCAGCCAGACGACATCGCGCGCGATCGCCGAAACCGCCGATCTGTCGGGACTCACCGCCTCGCCGGATGGGCAGTGGCTTGCGTATAGGATCGAGCGCCCGTCGACGACGACCAACAGGATCGACGTCGACTGGTATATTGTTGCGGCCGACGGCCGTACAGCGCCCCGCGCGCTGGGCCGAACCGGCGAAGCATGGTGGGACGATGCGGGGGTCGTGATTGGCGGCGAAGCGAAATGGTCCCCCGACAGCGAACGACTCGTCGTTCGCGCGCTGGTCGACGGTCGAATGTCGCTTTGGTCGACATCGATCGATGGATTGGGGTTCCGGATGGTCTCGCGTGGCTCGGGGGAGGTTGAAGCCTTCGCTTTCGCACCGGATGGCCGCCTCGTCTTCAGCGAGGGGCCATCGCGCGACACGATCGCAGGCGCCGAAGATGCTGAGCGGCTGGCCGGCATTTATGTCGACGGGACCGTCGACCTTGGCCAATCGCTCTATCGCGGCGCACTGATAAACGGCCGCCCGACAACGCAGCGCTTCTCGAACGACTGGTTCGATCGCGCTCCACTGCTGGCCGAAGCACCACGATTTTTCTCATCTGTCGCATTCGATGGAAGCATGCGCGCCGCAACGGGATCCGAAACGGCCTTGCTCGCACCTGAAAAACACCCTGCCCTCCTCGGCAAGGCAGACCTGCCACCGGAGTTGGCGCATGCCGCCGAGCTGCAGGGAATATGCTTTGATCGGAGTGATTGTGCGCCCGGCAGCGACCGCATCGCATGGTCGATCAGCGACCGGGGGAACGAACGCTATCTTGCCGTTCGTAATGCAGCGTTTCGCCAGACCATCTATCGCCTGCCGCCGGGCCGGGGTCATCTTGTGCGCGCAGCATCCTCCGATGGCCAGCTGTCGGGCGGACGTTATTATTTTCAGCCGTGTGCATTGGCCGGCGCCTCTCTCTTCTGCGTTGAGGCGGCGCCTGCCTTGCCGCCCCGTCTCGTCCGCATCGACCGCACCGGCAAGAAGCGCGTGGTCGATAGTCCCAATCCCAATCCTTCCAGCGACGGGCTCCTTGCCGAAACGCTCGCTTGGCAGGTGAGCGGCAGCCGCGCGTCGGGCGTTTTGATCCGCCCGAAGATCCCCGGGCGGCTGCCGCTCTTCGTCACCTATTATCGCTGCAACGGATATCTGCGGGGAGGTGTCGGTGACGAATGGCCGCTTCGAGCCCTGGCGGCCCACGGGATTGCCGCGCTCTGCATCAACAGCCTGCCTGCGACGGACGGAGGCACCAAGCGCTATGAAGCTGGCGCCGCAGTCGTAAAGAGCGCCGTCGACATGCTCGCGAAGCGCGGTATCGTCGATCCCGACAGGGTCGGAATGGGCGGGCTCAGCTTCGGGAGCGAGGTAACGATGTGGACCGCGCTTCACAGCAAGCTTTTGAAGGCTGTCTCCATCGCGTCGGTTCAAATGGAACCCGGATATTATTGGTTCAACGCTCGTCCGGGTCGCGAGACCTTCTCCGACAATGTTCGCAAGGTGTGGGGGCTCGGCTCGCCCGATGAGACCCCCGCCGAATGGAGCAAAGTGTCGGCGGCGCTGAATGTGGACCGGATCGAGGCTCCGGTGCTCATGCAACTGCCCGAGCAGGAAGCGCGCCTCTCCGTGGAGCTGTTCAGCAAGCTCGCGACGAGGCGGATGGGCGAGATGCATATCTTCCCGCTAGCACCGCATATCAAGGTAGAGCCGCGGCAAAAACTGGCCGCCTATGAGCGAAATCTCGACTGGTTTCGCTTCTGGCTGAAGGGCGAGGTCGACCCCGATCCCGCCAAGGCCGAACAATATCGCCGGTGGCGGATGCTAGGTCAATTCGAGCCAGCCTCGACGGCTCTGACCCATCGCTCGACATCGGCGATCTCGATCAACCGGAAATAGTCGAAATTGCCGTCCGCGAGATCCCGCCCGAGATAGGCCTCGATCGCCGACCGGTCGAGAAGTCCATTTTCGGCGAGCCTTCCCCCAAGGAGCAAGTCGCCCAGCTCCCGGCGCTGTCCAAGATAGGCGGCGGCGACAAGGGACTCGAGGCGTCCCTTTCCTCGCCGCCAGATAATTTCCGGTGGGAGCCGGCTCGCAAACGCCGTCCGGGCAACAATGCGGTCGCGCCCTCGCTCGAACCAGGTCCAGCTCGGAACCGACAGGCAATATTCCACGACGGGTTGCGAAAGCAGAGGCGCTACGACGTCCCGGCCTCGCCAGCGCATGGGGCGATCGAGAAAGTCGATGATGCGCCTGATCGACTCCGCATGGTTGCGCTTTGCCTGGGAAGCGGCCCCGGCCCCTTCGTCCCACGGATGAGCCGGGTGTCCCGAGGGAAGCCGGCCCTCGTTCAGATAGCTGGTGTCGCGGCGCCAGCCAGCTCTCGGGCCCTGCCGGCGCGCGCGCCACGCAAGACGGGCAGCGTGCCAGATCGTGGCATCAGCTGCCCGGGCACGGTCGCGAAGAGCCCGGAAGGCCGCCGGGCCCGGTCCGAGCGTCTCGAAGGCATCGACGATCGGCGCTACTGTCCCGTCGAAGGCGAAGATATTGTCGCCGCCCACCCCGCTGAATATCGCCTCGTCGCAGCCCGGAAGCGCATCGACAAAAGCGCGGTCGATCCCGCCGAGAACGCTATACGCAGCCGGCCTGAAGCCGGGTTCCTCGATGGTCGATGCAAGATCGACGGCGCTCGCGTCGTGCAGCGTCTCGACCAGCTCGAAGCCGCACCGATCGGCAACTGCGCGGGCGAAGCGCCGTTCGTCGCCATCGGCCCCGGGTGTCGCCATCGTTATCGCCTTGAAATCAGCCTCCGCAGCCGTGAGAGCAGCGGCGACAATCGAGGAGTCGAGACCGCCGGAGAGCTCGAGAACGGACTTCGGCCTCGAACGGATCCAATTACCGGTACAGGCAATGATGCGCCGCTCGAGTTCGGGAGCGAGGTCGGTCGCGGCCCCCCGGCGTTGATCGGCAACATGATCCCATGGCGACCAGATCGATTCGATGCTTACCCTCTGCCCGTTCCAGCGGAGCCGTGACCCGGGGAGCAACTCGGACACGCCCGAAATCCCGGTCCGTGCAGAGCGCAAGTTCACATAGGCCAGCGCTTCGGCCACGAAATCCCAGTCGACAGCGCGGCGCGGTGCGATTTCGTCGAGGAGTGAAGGAGAGGAAGCGCACAGGAGCGCGCCGCCGACGCGCTGCCAGTAGAGAGGATGCCCGGTCAGTGGAGCGCGGACGATCTGCACCTCGTCCGGCCTCGCGGCAATGGACAGAAAATTGCCCCAAGCGAGCGCCAAATTCTTCTCATCTGCTCTCATACGGGCCGGCGCGAAGAGGTCGCCAATTACCAGACTATCCTCGCCTAGGGTCCGCCACGGCAATTCGCTGCTCGCGAATACCTGCACGCCCGGCAGGCTACCGGTCGCCTGGAGGCCGAAACGCCGGGCCAGGCCCCTCAAGTCTCGGTCAATCTCCACTGCCCCGAGGATGGCGAGGATGCTCCGTCTCATCGGACGGCCAGGATCGGCGTATAGTTGTTCGCGTCCGCAGCGGTCCCGGTCAGGACGCAATCCTTTGTCTGAAGCCAACAATGGGCAGCGAAGGGCGCGAGCCGCACACCGAAGACGAGGGCCGCATGCTGTCCTCGCGCCAACAGGATGCGATCGAGCGCCAGCGCATCGATCAGGCAGCGCGGAGCGATTGGAACGATCCAACGACAGGCGGCATAGCGTCCCGCCAGATCGGCAGCGGTGCCAGAGTCGCTGGATAGCGCCGCCTTTTCTCGCGCCAGCGCCGCAATCGTGGCTGCGATATGACCGGGGCGCATGGCCCGTCTTGCCCAGCTAAGCGACCGGGCGGCCGCCAACGCCATCAAGGGGCTGAAGCCTGGATCCGGTTCGGATGCGAGATCCCGGCATGGGACATTGATCTGCGTCGGCTCGATCGTCCCAGGCCTATCGCTTCTGGTTATGAAGCCCGTCGCCACGAGCCGGGTCATGGCATCGCTGTCGTTCGCTTCGCCGATGCGCAATCGATCAAAGGCTGCGCGATCCTCGCCGCGCATGGCCAGATATTTGTCGCGGGTCAGATCCAGAAAGACGAGCTCGCCGCCCGCTTCGCAAAATCCGGTCCCGGGCGCGAGTTGCCAACCCATAGAAACCTCAGCCGACTTGGGGAGCCGCACCGGAAGCGCGGCTCCCGGCGGACGGGTCAGTCCTGCTGCAGACCGGCCCAATGTTCGCGGCCGCCCATTTCAATGGGAAGGCCGATATCGCCAGCGGTATCGGCGGTGACGGTGCCGAGCTCGACGAGATCGTCGGTATTGCGTTCCATTTGTCGTTCCTTTCCGTCGCGAACGAGAAGCGCAGACCGGGAGCCGGCAGAGCCGGCCCCCGGGGCTTGCGGTCAGTCCTGGCGGAGACCGGTCACCTCGAACTTGCCGCCCTGCTCGATGCCGAGCGGCACGTCGCCGGCCGTGTCCGTCGAGACGCTGCCGAGTTCGATCAGTTCATTGGTTGCGCGTTCCATGATCGCTACCTCCATGAAGCCGCGGAATTGCGGCACCATCGAAGCTAAGGGCGCCGCGCCGTATAGGAATTTTATACGACTCATATTCTCCGAATATTTTCCAGCGGCTCGGAGCGCTGCCGGATCTCTGCAGCGACGCGGCCCGCATAATGGGCGCGGCGACGATGGAAGCGTGTGATTTTGCTGCGCAAAGCACTCCACCGGCCGAAGCGGTAATCGTCCGCCATGGCGGTGAGCGCATGGGCAGCAGTCCCGTCGACACGCGCCTCCAAAGTGCGAATTGTCGTGCTTCGCTCGACAATATTGACGATCGCAGCGCGAAGTTCGCCATTGGAACTACCGATCGCGATGGTCCGAAAGAGGCTTTCGATCGCTTCCGGATACGAGTCGTGAGTCGCGAGATCGATCAGTCCGCCCGGCAAATCGGGTCGCGGCGACCTCCCCTTGAGTGCCATCGCGAGTAGCGCGCCGGCCCAGCCATAGAGGTCAACAAGATCGGCCTCGTTCAAGAGAGGTTGCCGAAACCCCTCCTGGTGCCAGCTCTCGATAATGCGCTCGCCAGAGAGCCGATAGAGCGCATCACGGACCGGAGTGGCGCTCGAGGCAAGCAATTTCGCGAGGTGCACAGGTTCGAGCCGGGTCCCGGGGGGATAGGCACCCGCGAGGACGCGCGCCTTAAGGTCGAGGTACACACGCTCCATTGTTGCACCCGGGCTCATGCCGCGAGTGTCCCGTCTCCGCCCGCCGACCGTTGGTCGCCGATATAGTCGGCAAGAAGCGCCTCCTGGTCCGGCCGAAGCGCATCCACCGCAGCGATTGGATCGGGAGGATAGCCACGGAACAGGATCGAGGGGCATTGACCCTCGAAATTGCCGAGATTCGGGCGGTGCTGGACATAGCCGGTGAGGGCCGCCAGCTCGGGCGGAAAGTCCTTCGCAATGTCGGGCGGATAGGCGAGCCACTGATTTTCATAGGGCTTTAGCCAGCCAAGGCAGTAGCTGATGATGATCCCGCGCCGTACGGCGGGGCTGTTATTGCCGCCGGCACCATGCAGGGTCGACCCCAGGAAGACGATCGCGTCGCCCGGCGCGGCCTCGGCGATGATCGGTTTCTCCGCCGGCTCCTCGACAAGTGCTTCGAGCCCGTGACTCCGCGGCCATATGATCGTGGCGCCATTGTCCGCGGTAAAGGGTGTCAGCGGCCACATCACATTGACGAGATATTCGACCTCGCCGAGCGTGCCCTGCCACATGTCCTGATCGCGGTGCGGGAATTGCGGTAGTGCGCCCGGATGAAGCTCGATCGCCTGCGCAAGATTGAGCTGAATGCGGTCGCACCAGTCGCCGAGCGCCGCCTCGGCCAGCGCGAGGATGGCCGGGTTCATCGCCAGCTCGCCGACGTGCGGCGAACGGATGAGCAGCCGTCCGAACCGCTTGGTGCGTTCGCCATAGAAACCGCCCTCGCAAAAGGGCGTCGCAGCGTAGCGAGGGTCGAGGTCGCGATCGATCGTAGCGATCAGGTCGGCGGGCACGGCCGACCGAAGGACCGCATACCCCTCGTCCTTCAAGGTCTGAACAGCAGAGGAAGAGGTCTCGCCGACGGTTGCCGGTAACGGATTGGTCATCATGATCCGGCTCCCTTCACGCGGCATCGGCGGCGACCGGCTCGGTCGCACGATCCGAGACGATGCCCGTAGCTTCGAGCTTTGCCGGGGTGTCAGCGTCGATCTCGATCCGCAGCGAGGTCAGCAGTCGGCCCTCGTGAAGGGCAGGCTTGCCAAGGGCACGGCAGTCCCATCCGAAGGTCATGATCTGAGCGAACCAGTCGGCCTCGGCGACGCCGGTGTAGGAGCGGATGCCGTTGGCCCGAGCGAATTCGACAAGACCGACGAGGAGCGTGTCGCGCGCGATCCGGCGCTGGCGGGCCCCTATTCCTGGCGAAAGGCAGAAGCGGGTGATTTCGAAAATGTCGGGACCCGATGGCGGAATGCCGTCGACCAGGTTCGGAAACAAGCCGTCGAGCAGAGCGGGGCGCGTGGTGGGAAGAAGCCGTGCCGAGGCCAGATGGCGTCCCCTCGTATCGCCAACGATTAGATAGGTGGCGTGGGGATCGTCGAAATGGTCGATCTCGAACCGGTCGGCGAGTACCGGCAGGTCCCATTTCAGGAGATCGACGAAAACGCGCTTGCGCGCTTCGAACATCGCGCGAAGCAACTGATGCTCATGCGCTCGGTTGGAATGGTCGATAACAGACAGCATGGATATGTCTCCTTGAAAAAGAGACCATCCAATTGAACCGCTTTTTGGAGCCGCACCATAGCATGATCGGGGGGTGCCCGATAAAAAAGTTCAGCGCTTGGCGATATCCTCGTAGCTGAGGTCGCCGGCATAGAGCGCGCGCACGGTCAGCGTGATACCGCCATTCGCATCATAGCGCTGCCGCGCGTTACGGAGATGCTCGCGTACTGTGTCGGGACTGAGATCCAGGATACGTCCGACCTTTGGAGCGCTGTTGCCCCTGGCCGACAAGATGAGGCATTCGCGCTGACGGTCGGTCAGTCGCGGCCCGACCTGCGCGAGTTCGGGATTGGCGAGGAGGCGCGCGGCTTCGAAGGCCGGCCCACCGATCATTCTTGCAAAGAGCAGCGCCATATCATTGGCGGCGATCCCCGGCGTCCAGGCGAAGGACACCGAGCCATGCGCCTCGCCCGGAATGTGCGCCGGTATGGTAAGCCCGTCTCCTATTCCGTGCCGCTGCGCCTCGCTGAGAACCAGTTCGTCCTCGGGGCGTTCGCCCGAGAGTGGCTTCATGTTGCGCCAGAAGAAGCCTTCGAGGCTGCGGTGGCTGGCACGATGCACCGGATCGGTGAGCCCGAGACCGCGCTCGTCAAACCAGCGCGCCCAGTCCTCGGGATAGTTGTGGACACGAACGCCCCTGTCGGGCGCGGCGAGGAAATCGACGTGGTGGCTCAGCGCGAACCAGGAACAGCCCATGCGCGCACAGGCTTCCGCCAGCAGATCGGTCAGACCCGCTGCATCCTTCACCCGCGTGACGTCGAGCGCAAAAGCATGCGCAGCGTCCATCGTCGGCATTGCGACCCATGGCAGCGGACGGCAGTCGTCGCCAAGTCGGCTGACCGTCCCTGCTCCTCGTCATGGCCTGCGAGCGATGCCCTCTCAATGGGCCGTCCCGCTGGCGACGGGTGATCGCCGCTGGTCATAGCGATCTACAATCATGTAAATTTGCGGATGTTACGAATATATTTCAATTATATTCGGGAGATAGAACCAGATTGGGGCCATTTTGCCGAAAGCGTCCGAAAGCCCCGGCTGCCATCATCGAGCCCGTTTGCGAAAATCCCAGACGGGAAGGCCGATCTTCGCAGCCTTGTCGGCGAGATTGTCCTGAATGCCGGTGCCGGGAAAGATGATGACCCCGACCGGCAGCGCTTCGAGCATCCGGTCATTGCGTTTGAAGGGCGCGGACTTGCCGTGCCGGCTCCAGTCGGGCCGGAAGGCCACCTGCGTCACCTTGCGGGCTTCGGCCCAGCAGGCGGCGATGCGTTCGGCCCCCGTCGGCGTCGCCCCATGGAGCAGAATCATATCGGGATGGCGGTCGCGTGCGCGGTCGAGAGCATCCCAGATCGCCCTATGATCGTCGACATCGGCGCCGCCGGTGAACAGGATACGCGTGCCCTCGGGAAGAAGTGCGGCCGCTTTCTGGCGCAATCGCGCATCAAGAAAGTCGCGGCTGTCGATCATCGACGCGGTCATCGAGCGGTGCTGCGCGCGAGATCCGGTGCGCGGCGTCCAGGCCTTGCGGCAGTGGGTCCGAAATTGTTCGGCGGCGCCTTCGCGGAAGAATTCCATCGCATCGCGCCGTTCGATCAGGCTGATCCCCTGTTGCACGAGGCGTTCGAGCTCGACCGACCGGATTTCGCTCCCGTCCTGTTCGCGCTGGGCCCGGCGCTGCGCCTGTTCATTGTCGTCGAGGCTGCGTTCGACCCGCTCCCCCGCGCGGTGGAAGAGGTTGACGACGTTCCAGAGGAGCTGTTCGAGATCGGGCTCGATCCGCGTATCGTCGAGACAGCCGACAAGGGCATCGAAGATGTCGGCGACAGCGCCGGCCGCCAGGCGGGCATCGGGCAGCGGGCGCGGGTCGGGTTCGTCTTCGAAGGGGCGATGTCCGAAGAGCTGCATCTCCTGAAGGAGGAGATGGGTGGCGCCGGCTTCGGCAGCGTCGTCGGCGGGTTCGGTGGGGCTCAACATGATCGTCTCCAGTCGGGTTTTGCCGCGCTCGCGCGGCCTTCGCGGCGACCACTCGCGGCGCGCCGTACCGAACTGCACCGCGGCCCCGGCCGCGGCCGAAGCCGAAGGCGGAGGATGGCGGGCGAAGGCTATTTTGTTTCGCGATGCAAAGGGGCGTCGCGCGCCCCGGCGGAAAATAGTCGCCCGCCCGCCATTGCGGGCCCGGTGCGGTTCGCCGCAGTCGCCCTCTTGCGAAGGCCGGAGTGCGGCCACCCGGTGGTGCTGCATCAGCGCCGGTCCATCCCTCGGCCGCCTTCCATCCGGCGATGCCGAGGCGTCAGAGCAGGAGTGAAAGATCCGCAGTCCGGAGCTGGGATCGAAGCGAGCCGATCATTCGCTGCCGGCCGAGTGTCATGAGATCGGCGTTGAAATCGCCTCGATCGGCTTCGAGCGCGATGACCTCGATGCCCACCGGCCGAGCTCGGTCGCAAAGCGTCCCAAAGGCGGCCGCACCCGCCGGGTCGTCGTCACGCGCGACATACAGGCGCTGCAGTCCGCGCGGAAAGGTCAACGCTCCCAGATGGGCTGACGAAAGGGCGGCGATCATCGGCAGGGCTGGTGTGATCTGACGCAAAGACAGGATGGTTTCGATGCCTTCGCCCGCCGCCATGACCGCAGCCGACGTGCCGAACCGAACGCCATGACCGAGCAATTGGCCCATGGCGCGCCGCGGATAGGCAACCGGCGCCTTGTCGCAGGCGGCCGAGTCGAGCCAGGTGCGATGAACTCCGGTGACATTGCCCGCCTCGTCAGTGACCGCCGCGATCAGGGCGGGCCATGCTCGGCGGACATCGGGGGCGTCGTCCTCGGATGGATGATAGAAGCAATGGGGATGGAAGCGAAGCCATTCGGCATCGCGAAGGTCGCCGATCGCGCGGGCAGACAGATAGGCGCGGGCAAGGGTGCCGCTGAGCGGCTTCGATCCGGCCCATAGCCTGCGGGCGGCCTCGGGGGTGCCACGCGGTGCTTTACGCGGAGCCGGATTTCGGTCGCCCGGCATGACCGCAGGCAGGCTCAGAAAACGACGCGCCTCGTCGAGCGTGTCGCGGAAGGATGCATGGCCGCAGCTCGCGGCGATGACATCGAGAAGATCGCCATGATCGCCGCGGGCGGCATCGGTCCATTTGCCAGCGGACCGAAGACCGTCGGCGGTGCCAGAAAGGCGAACGTAAAGGCTGCGACCCGGCGAATTATGGACGTCACCGACCAGCCAATAATGTCCCTCGCGGCGTCCATGGGAGAGATATCGGCGGCAAACCGCCTCGGCATCGTCGGCAAGGCGTCGCGCGACCTCCGCTGCAGGACTCGACATGGGGGCCTCCTTCACAAGACAGGCTGCACGCGATCCCGCCCGGAGGAGCGGGTCAGGAAGGCACGCGGCGGTCTGGCAGCCCCTGCCGGACACCTCCGATATTCGCGCGGAGCGTCCTGATTTCAAGGGCCAGCGAAAAAATGGGGAGCCCGGCACAGCGCCGAACTCCCCGAATGATGGTCGGTGACGTTATTCGGCGGCGATCGCGTCGATGTCGTCGTCGCCCAGCTCGTCATGGCCCGCTTCGATTGCAAGGCCATCGTCATTGGCCGCCGCCAGCTCCCCATCACCGTCCGGCTCGTCGATGACCGGCGTGCGCAGCGGATGTGCGAGCCAGCCGGTGCCCTTGAGCAGGTCCTCGGCTGCGCTGGCCATCTCGGGCTTCTTCAGTCCCGCAATCCGCGCGGCCGCTTCGGCCCCGCAAGCCTCTTCGACGGCATCGAGGATGCCCGGCTTGGTCACCCGGCCGAGGTAATTGGCCGTGGTAGCAACCCAGCCCGCCTGGACCATGTCGAGGCCCGACGCCCGCGCGAGGATGTGCGAATGGTCAATCCGGCTCGCCACCGCGCGGGCCGACACCCGACCCTCATTATAGCGGGTCGCCGGCTCCCACACCGCATTGACGCCGAAGGAGACGCAATGCGCGAACAGTGCCGCCTGGTCATCAGCGTCGAGACCTGCAAGCACGTCCCACAGATCGGCGGTCGCATCGGGCAGCCGTTCGGACCAGCTTTCGTGCCGTTCGCGAATGGCCCGCGCGGACGGCGTGTCGTTGAGCCCCGCATCATAGCCGACCATCGAATGATTGCGCAGCGCGATGCCGACGCAGCTCGCCGAGGAGGCATAGGTGTAGAAGCATTCGAGCACGATGGCGTGGAGCATCGCCGCGAAGGCCACCAACGGGCTTGCGGCCAGTGCGTTGCGCAGCGCAAGGGTGCGGTGCGCGGTGAGGTCGGTCACGAGCTTGTCGGGAAGGGGGCGGACAAGATCGTCCGGATCTTCCGCCTCGCCGGTGCCAACTTCCTCCGCGGCCGTCTCGCCGGTCCCCGCCTCGTCGACGTCATCAAAGGTCGCGTCGCCGGACGCACCCTCGCTCTCCGCGGCCCCTTCCTCGGCGGGCTCTTGCGGTTCGTCCTCGGGGCGAACGAAGCCGCGTTCGATATGTAGCGACCCGTCGACATCGATGCTGACGAAGGTGCCGGCAATCGCCACGTCCTCCGGGTCGTAGATCAGCGGCTTCGAGACAAGCGGCGCGATCTCTTCATCGATCGCATCGATCCGGGCACTGATTTCATCGGGGATGTCCTCGGCGCCCGCCCATTCGTCTTCGAGCCGGTCGGCTTCCTCGCGCAGCGCTTCGATCCGCGCCTCATCGTCGGCGGTCGTCTCGGCCGCCACGCCATCGAGCGGGCGGTGGCCGAAGGTGTGGCCATAGGGGAAGTCGACCGCGGTCTCGATCCACTTCCAGCCTTCCGCCGCGATACGCGCCACCTCGGCTTCGAACTTCTCGGCCTGCAGCCGGTCGAGCAGCGCGACGTCCTCGAGCCAGCCGCCGTCATCGCTTTCGAAGAGATCGCGAAGAATATGTCCGCCTGCCTCGCGATAGGCGTCGAGGGTGACGAACAGGACGCGCTTGTCCGATGCACGAACCTTGTCCTCGGTCAGCCGCGCACGGATATACCAGGACTGCTGGGTGTGGCTCGAGGCGAGCATATCCCAGACCTGTTCCTGCCGCGCGTGATCGCTCGACACCGAAAATGCCATCAACTGTTCGAGCGTCATGCCGTCATCGGCGTAGATGTCGTGGAGCTTGGGCGAAACCTCGGCGAGCTTGAGGCGTTGCTTCACGACCGCGGGCGTGACCATGAAGGTCGCCGCGATCGTTTCGACGTCGGTGCCCTGTTCGACGAGCTTCTGCATCGACCGGAACTGGTCGAGCGGATGCAGCGGCTCGCGGTGGACATTCTCGGCGAGCGAATCTTCCTCGGCCGACACGGCCTCGTCCTCGCGGACGATGCAAGGGACGGGCTCGGTCTTCGCGAGACGCCGCTGCTTCACCAGCATCTGGAGCGCGCGGAAGCGGCGGCCACCTGCCGGGACTTCGAAAACCCCGGTTTCCTGACCGTCCTCATCGCGCTGCGCGCGCACGGTCAGGCTCTGGAGGAGGCCGCGCCGCGCGATGTCCGCCGCGAGACTGTCGATCGACACGCCGGCCTTCACACGCCGCACATTGGCCTGGCTCAGCACGAGCGCGCAGAAGGGAATTTCCCGCGCACCGCTGAGGGTGATTTTTGCCTGTTTCGTCATGATGCTTCTCCATGACAGGCCGCCGCGAGACTCTCTCCCGGCTCTCAGCCCGTCATGGCTCCGGCGCAGCCCTCTCCCTCTGAAGGGAAAGGACCGCGCCGGCGGCGAACGCGAGACTTGCTCAGTGCACCGAGGCCAGAAGCCTGGCACCCTTGGCTTCGAGCTCGAGCCGTCCGTCCTGATGCGGACGCTCGCGGGCCAGCGCGGTGATCCCCTGCACGAAGTCGAAGATCGATGCGGGCGGGTGCCCCTCTTCCTGCAGCACGCTGCGGATGATCCGCTCGCTCTCACCCTTCGAGAAGCCGCGTTTGCGCAGGAAGGTCTGCCGATCGTCATCATCGCGCGCGACGATCGCCGTGCGAGCCGCCTTGATCCCGTTGATGAAGGTTCCCGGCGACGATGAGGCGAAGCGTTCGAGCGCGGGCGCCGCTTCCTGCGCGAAGCGTCCTGCCGCGAACTTGCTGTGCCGGATGCTGATTTCCTCGAAGCCCTCCGCGCCCCAGATATTCCGGTTCATGCACACGGCGCGCAGATAGAAGGTCGCCATGCCGAGCGCTTTCGAGCCGACCTCGCTGTTCCAGCAATAGAAGCCGCGGAAGAAAAGATCGGGATCACCGTTGGGCAGGCGGCCGGCCTCGATCGGATTGGCGTCGTCGACAAGGAAGAGGAAGACGTCGCGATCGCTGGCGTAGAGCGTCGTCGTATCCTTCGTGACCTCGATGAAGGGATTGTGGCGCATCATCGACCAGTCGAGGAGACCCGGCACCTTCCACCGCGTGTCGCCGGTGCCATTGCCCGCGATCTTCATGACTGCGGCGACAAGCTCATGATCCCAGATGCGGCCATAATCGGGGCCGGTCACGGCACGCAGCTCGGTGCGCCCGTCGCCGGTCTCGAGCGTCTTCACCAATTCCCCGCGATGCGCGAGCAGACCGTGCTGCATGTTGATGCCCGCCAACGCGGCGGGAAGCTGGCGCAGATAAGCCGACGGCGCGCCGACGAGACTGCACATTTGCCCGAAAGACCAGTGCGTGGGCGCGACCGGCGCTTCGCGATCGGGAAGGAGCAGGCTCAGTCGCTCGGGCTCGTCGGGCGCGGCGATGACGCGAATGGCGCGGGTTTCGACAGTCCGCGCAGTCGCGGTCTCGGCCCGGACGCGCACCGCATCATAAAGGTCGGAGAGCGAAAGATAGCGTTCGTCGTCGAGCCGGGAGAACCACTCGGACGAGACGCGGCCGATGCGCTGGCCGCGCGAGATATCGACCTTGTAGCCCGGGGACGAATCGCGGGCGAGGGTGCTGGGTAGAAGTGTCATGGCGTGTCTCCGCGACGGGTCCGGAAGACTCTCTCCCGGTTTCAACCCGTCACCTGGGCCCTCTCTCCTCTCCCTCTGCGGCCGCCGAAGGGGGCCGCGCGTCGCGGCGGAACAGCCCGCCACGGACGCAGGTGTCGGCCGAGCCCGCTTGCTGCTATCGCCACCCGATGCGCGACACGTCCGACTGGAAGGGGCAGCTTCGCCTCGAAAGCTATTATGCGCGCTGGTCGGGATCGGTCGGCGATGCTCTTTTGCATCGCCATTTCGCTGCTCAGGCGATCTTCTCAGGGGAGCCCATCGCCGCGGTCGATGCTGAGGGCAGGCGGATCGAGGGCCAATGCCTGTTGATCGAACCCGACGCTGCCCACCGGTTGCTGCCTTCGCGCGACGCCGATCTCTGGTTTATCGAACCGACCGTCGCCTTCGGCCCTCCCGACGAGCTGAGAGCCAGGCTGAAAGGGGCGGAGCCGATCGTCGTGGGAAGACACGATCAATCGACCTTCTGGGAGCGGTGGCTCAAGAAGGGAGCGAAGGGAGCGATCGATCCGCGCATTGCCGGCGCCATGGCATCGATTGACCAACGCATGAAGGAAGGGCCGGTGCAGCTCGCCGATGCGGCGCAGGTGAGCGGGCTTTCCCTCGGTCGCTTCCGGCATCTCTTCGCATCCGAGGTCGGAATGCCATTCCAGCGCTATGTTCTTTGGCGCCGCCTGATCATCGCCTTCGACTCGCTTCAGGGTCAGAGCAATGTGACCGCCGCTGCACATGCGGCGGGCTTCGCTGACAGCGCCCATTTCGCGCGCACGATCAAGGCAATGTTCGGAATTCGCGCGAGCGATCTGCTCTTCGCGCCATAGCCCCTGCGTTCAAGCGCGTGGGCCGCCGCGCCGCTAGATGACCCGGATGACCGACAAGAACAGAGACTTCGTCCCGGCGCTCGGAAAAAGCGGATCGCTCGACCGTTATGATGCCGCCATCGCGCTCATGACGCGGGAGAAACGCTGGCGCAGCGACCTCGTCCGCCTCGTCGCTCCGCAAGCCGGCGAGCGGGTTGTCGATATCGGGTGCGGAACGGGAACGCTTGCCATCGCGCTGAAAGAGGCGGCGCCTGCGAGCGATATGCTCGCGGTCGACCCCGACCCGGCGGTGCTGGAGATCGCGCGCGCCAAAGCGGATGCAGCAGGCGCTGATATCCGATGGTTCGAGGCGATGGGCGACGAACTCGATGCCATCGACGCGCTCCAGCGATGCGACAAGATCGTCTCGAGCCTCGTACTCCACCAGTGCCCAATGGACGTCAAGCAAGCGATCGCCGCGCAGATGTTCAGGCTCCTGAAGCCCGGCGGCACTCTCTTCATCGCCGACTATGGCGAGCAGCGCTCACTCCTGATGCGCATGCTGTTTCGCCAGATTCAGCTGCTCGACGGGTTCAAATATACCGAGCCCAATGCCAAGGGCTGCGTCCCGGAAATCCTCACAGACGCGGGCTTCGAGGCGGTCGAAGAGGTAAAGATCATTCCCACGCCGACCGGCTCGATTTCGATCTACCGCGCGCGGCGATAGCGCTCAGCCGGGTGCCGCGCCCGTCGTCAGCCGTTCGCCGGTGAAGGGCTCAACGCCTGCCTCCAGGCGAGATAGAGCGCCCAGACCATCACGATCGCCACGATCATGAGAGTGGCCGCGACGATCGGGAGGACGAACGACGCCTCGCCGTTGACCGGCGCTGCGCCGCGCTCCAGCGCCTCCAGCCTGCCAAAGGCGCTCCGCCACCCGAAGCCGAGATTGTAGGTCCAGGCGGCGGCCAGCAGGCCGGCCGCACTATGCGGCCTGATGCGGAGCGACGTCACGGCCCCGAATATCATCAGGGCAACGCTGATATAGTCGACGAGCAACGCCTGAAGCGGTTGCCCCCAGACCATATGATACCAGGTTTCGAGGGTGAAATGGACCGTCGTCGCGAAAAGCGAAAACCAGGCAAGCCATGTCTCGGATCGGTGCCGCATCATCTATCCCCCCATAGAAGCGGCCCTTCCTAGACGAGCGCGACTCTGGCGCCAACAGTCCCCGCCCGCTCACCCGCGCCGGTGGCGACCGCGATGGTGGTGGTGCATTCGCCGCTTCTGATAGCGCCGCTCGTAGCGGTCGCGGCGTTCGTAGCGACGGTCGTATCCCCGATAATAGGGGTCGTAACCGCGATAGCCCCGGTCATTGCCATAATGGGGGCGGTCGTGCCGGTTGGAACGATAGTCGCGGTCGTGGCCCCGCGGCGCATCATGGCTGCGGCTATATCCGCCGCGATCGCCATGGTGCTGGGCAAGTGCCGTTCCGGGGAGCGCGAAGGCGAGCATCGCGGCCGCGACCGTCATCAGTTTTCGCATGTCAGTCTCTCCTTTTCGTGGCGTCCAAAGTCCCCTTCATCGTTGAATGCGCTGTGAATACTGGCTGTTTCACCCCCGATTCGACGGTGACCCGGCGTCTCTACGCGACAGGCCGATGGCGGGAGAGAGCGTCGCGACGGACGCTAGGCACCCGTCCCGCGTGGACGAAGCGGGACGGGTGCGGGCCCTTATTTGCCCTTTGCCGCTACCGCGGCCTGGACTCGGGCCTCAACCTGTTCGGGGCTCGGCTGGACGAGCATCTCGCCATTGACGAAGAAGGTCGGGGTGCCCTTGACGCCGACCGCACGCGCGTCGGCAATGTCCTGCTCCATCCACTTCATGGCATCGGCGGTCGGCATCGCGCGCGCCTTCGCGACATTGAGGCCGGCCTTCTCGGCCGCGGCCCAAGCGCCCTCCATCTTGCCGTCGTGCCAGTCGGGCTGCGCCTCAAGCAGCGCCGCCGTCACCGGCTCGAGCTTGCCTTGGACGCGCGCGGCTTCGAGGATCACGATCGCCTCGGCCGAGCCGGGGTGCAGCGGCAGGTAGCGCATCACGAGACGCACATCCTTGGGATATTTGGCGACGATGCCCTTCACCGTCGGATAAAAGGCGCGGCAGGCCTCGCACGACGGGTCGAAGAATTCGACGATGGTGACGGGCGCATTCTTGGGGCCGATGATCGGCGAGTGCGGACGAATGAGGCTGTCGACGGGCCCTGCCACGACCTTTTTCGTGGGTTCGCCCTCGGCGGTTCCGCTGTAGAGCATCGCGCCGCCGGTGAAGGCGAGGGCCGAGAAGACAAGCGTGGCAACGACACCGATACGTCTGTTCATGATTTCAGTCTCCTTTGGAAAGTCAGCAAGAGGGTGAGGATCGAAGCGAAGGCGGCGAGCGACAGCAGGGGCAGCGGCACCCCTCCGATCGCCATGCTCTCGCCCGAGCAGGACGGGCCGCCGGTGCAGGGGACGATCGGGGCCGGAATGACGCCGACGTAGAGCAGGCTATGATAGAGGGCGACGAGGCCGCCTCCCGCTGCCAGCGCCAGCCCGTAAGGCACAACGGCGCGGTCCGACTTGAACGCTGCGATGCCGAGAATGATCGCAAGCGGAAATATGAAGGCGCGCTGAAACCAGCAGAGGTCGCACGGCGCCTGGCCCATGACCTCGCCGACGAAGAGGACGGCTAGGCTCGACAGGAGGGCAATGGCCCAAGCCGCGCCAAGCGGACGCCATTTGTGCGGCGCGAGCAGCGGAAAGCTCGTCATCGCCGGCCACCTTTGAACTTGGACCTGGGCCGTCGCGGCGGCGGTTGCGGCTTGCTGTATTTGGACTTGAGGTAGCTGAGCAGGATGCCGTCGATCGACGCGATCATTCGCTGAAAGCTGGTCTTGATGCCGGGAAGCCGGAGCCAGGCAAAGGGCCCGCGGCAACGATAGCGGTGAACGAATTTCGTCCCGCTTGCCGTCGGGGTCAGGATGTAACTCTCCTCGAACTGGAGGATGAAGCTCGGCTTGACGTCGAGTATCAACTCCTCGCCGGGGCGCGCGGAGAGCACCGCCGCCGAGACTTCGAGAAACTTGGGTTTGTGCGGATCCATACGCATCGAATAGCGGATCGCGATCGGGTCCTCGGCAAGCCGCTCGATCCGGACATAGGGGTTCCAGATCCGGTGGTTCTCGAAATCGCCGAGGACCGCCCATATCTGTTCCGGACTATAGGGGAGGTCATGCTCCCGCTCGAACTCCATCAACTTCACTCCTCTATCGATCGGCCGCCGGGCTTTGCCCCGCCCCGATGTCGGTGACGCCAGCAGGCGATGGGTCGGCGTGCGCGCCGCCCGTTGTGAACCAGCGGCGCAGGCGCGGGGCCATCCGGCGTTCGAAGCCCGCCGCCAGGCTGAAGGACGCTGGCACGATCAGCAGCGTCAGCATCGTCGACAGGATGAGTCCGCCGATCACGGTGACCGCCATCGGCGCGCGCCATGCGCCGTCGCCGGTGAGCGAGAGCGCGGTCGGTATCATGCCGGCGACCATCGCCACGGTGGTCATCAGGATCGGTTGCGCGCGCTTGTGACCGGCATCGACGATCGCCTCGTCGCGCGGCACGCCGGATGCCATCTCCTCGATCGCGAAGTCAACGAGCAGGATACTGTTCTTGCCGACGATCCCGAGCAGCATCAGCACCCCGATGAAGACGGGGAGCGACAGCGGATAGCCGGTCAAGAGCAGCGCGATCGCGCCGCCGAGCGGAGCGAGCAGCAGCGAACCCATGTTGACGAAGGGCGGGATGATCTTGCGATAGAGCAGGATCAGGACGGCGAGCACGAGGAAGATGCCCGACACCACCGCGATCGCGAAGTTGCGCAGCATCTCGGCCTGCCATTTGGCGCTGCCGAGCACGAGCCGCGTGACGCCGGCAGGAAGCTGCTTGAGCGCCGGCAGGGCCTCGATCTCTTCCAACGCCTGACCCGTCACGAGGCCCGGGGCGAGGTCGGCCCCGATGGTAAGCTGGCGCACCTGATTGGTGCGATTGATCTGGGTCGGGCCAGCGCCGAAGCCGATTTCGGCGACGACCGACAGCGGCACGGTTCCGCCGTTCCGGGTCGGAACCGGCATATTGCGGAGCGTATCGAGCCGCTCGCGCGCGGTTTCCGCGAGCGCGACGCGGACCGGGATTTGGCGGTCTGACAGCGAGAATTTGGCGCTGTTCTGATCGATCTCGCCAAGTGTCGCGACGCGGATCGACTGACTCAGGGCCTGTGTCGTCACCCCGAGCTGCGCGGCGAGCGCGAAGCGAGGGCGTATGACGATCTCGGGGCGCTGAAGATTGCCCTCGACTCGCGGCGAGCGGATTTCCTTCACGCGTGCCATTTCGGCAAGCAGCCGGTTGCCGACATCGTCGAGCTTCTTCGGGTCGTCGCTGCCGAGCGTGATCGAGATGTCGCGGCTGCTGCCGCCGCCGCCGCCATGCTGTGACTGGAAGTTGATGCGGGCATCGGGAACCTGCGCGAGCCGCGGCGCGCGGTCCTTTTCGAACTCGGTCGAGGTGAGCTCGCGATCCTTGCGCAATTTCAGATAGACCGTCGCCGTGCCGACATCGATCCGCGACAGGGCGGATTCGACGAGCGGGTCGCGCTTCATGAGATCGGTCACCTCGTCGGCCACCGCCTCGGTCTGTTCGAGCGTTGCACCCGGGGCGAGCTGGATGGCGACGCGGCTCGTGTCGGAATCGATTGACGGCTGGAAGGTCATCGGGAGCAGCGAGAAGCTGAAAATGGTCGCGAAGAGCGCCAGCACACCGATGCCGACCACCCAGACGCGATGGTCCTTGATGTAACCGAGCCATTTACAGCGCCCGCCGCGCGCACGCGCGGCAGCGGCCCCGCTGGTATCGAGGCTCCAGCGCAAGATGCGCATATAGGTGTCGATCAGCGGGCCCTCGCCATGCTTTTGCGGACCCTGCGCGGAGAGAAAATAGGCGGCGAGCATGGGTGTGATCATGCGCGCGACCGCGAGGCTCATCAGCACCGCGGCCACGACCGTCAGTCCGAAATTCTTGAAATATTGCCCGGCGACGCCCGGCATTAGCCCGACCGGCAGGAACACCGCGACAATCGTCATGGTTGTCGCGAGCACCGCGAGGCCGATCTCGTCGGCGGCATCGATCGAGGCCTGATAGGCCGATTTGCCCATCCGCATGTGGCGCACGATATTCTCGATCTCGACGATCGCATCGTCGACCAGCACGCCGGCAACGAGGCTGAGCGCGAGCAAGGTCATCATGTTGAGCGAGAAGCCCATCAGGTCCATGAACAGAAAGGTCGGGACCGCCGACAGCGGGATGGCGAGCGCGGATATCAGCGTCGCCCGCCAGTCGCGCAAGAAAAGGAAGACGACGACGACTGCGAGGATCGCGCCCTCGACCATCGCATTGATCGCCGAATGATATTGACCCTTGGTATATTCGATATCGCTGAACAGCTCGGTGAATTTGACCTTGGGATTCTCCTTCTCGAGCTTGCGCAGTTCCTCGACCGCCGCGTCGTAAACGGTGACATCGGAGGCGCCCTTCGCGCGCTCGAACCCGAAGGTCAGCACCTGCCGCCCGTCCTGCTTCGAGACCGAGCGCTGCTCGGCGTAGAGATCCTTGACCTCTGCGATATCGGCAAGGCGCACGGTCCGGTTCGTCCCGACCGAGATCAGCGTCTCGCCGAGGGCGTTGGCGCTGCTGGCGTTGCCGAGGATGCGGACCGCCTGCTCGGACCCCGCGACCTCCATCCGGCCGCCGGCCGCATTGACGTTGAGCTGGACGAGCTGGGTGTTCACCGCTGCGGCGGTGAGACCATAGGCGCGCATCCGCTCGGGGTTGAGGATGACCCGGATTTCGCGGCTCACGCCGCCCCGTCGATAGGCGTCGCCCATGCCGGGGACCGCGATCAGCCGCTTCGCGACGACATTATCAACATACCAGCTCAATTCCTCAAGCGTCATGTCGGTGGCCGAGGCCGACCAATAGGCAAGCGTGTTGCCCGAGGTCGAGAGGCGGATAACCTGCGGTTCGAGGATGCCGTTCGGCAGGTTGCTGCGGATCTGGGTGATCTTGTCCCGGATATCGGTCACCGCCCGGTCGATCGGAGTGCCGATAGCGAACTGGACGAAGGTCTGCGACTGGCCTTCGGTAACCGTCGAATTGAGCTCGTCGATCCCCTCGATCGTCCGCACCGCCGCCTCGACGCGCTGCGTGACCTGCGTTTCGAGTTCGGTCGGCGCGGCTCCCGGCTGGGCGATGATGACGATGGCGCCCGGAAAATCGATGTCGGGATCGCTCTGGACCCCCATCATCAGGAAGGAGACGATGCCCGCCACCGTCAGACCGAAGAACATGACGAGCGGCGGGATCGGGTTCCGGATGGACCAGGCCGAGATATTCTTGAAGTTCATCCTCTCTCACCCTTCCGGTTCGATCCCGCCGCGACTGTGCGCCCTCAGCCCATGCTGCGATCGCGATAGGCGAGCAGGCGAAGCGCGTTGGCGACGACGACGAGGGTCGAGCCTTCGTGCGCCGCGACCGCCGCACCGATTCCGAGCCCGAAGATCGTCGCCGGCACGAGGACCACGACGACGCCGAGGCTGACCACCAGATTCTGGCGGATGATGCGGCGCGTCTGGCGGCTGAGCCCGATCGCGAACGGCAGATGAGCGAGGTCATCGGCCATCAGCGCGACGTCGGCGGTTTCGAGGGCGACATCGGACCCCGCGGCGCCCATCGCGATCCCGACGGTGGCGCTCGCCATCGCCGGTGCGTCATTGACACCGTCACCGACCATTGCGACCGGCTGCTGCGCCTTGAGGTCGCGAATGGCGTCGACCTTCTGATCGGGCATCAGGTCGCCCCAGGCCTCGTCGATCCCGACTTCGGCGGCAATCGATTCCGCGACCTTCTGGTGATCGCCCGAAATCATGATCATCCGGCCGATGCCGAGTTCGCGCAGTTTGGCGATCGCTTCGCGCGCCGCTTCGCGCGGCGTGTCCATCAGACCGATCGCGCCAAGGTCGCGGTCGCCCATTCGAACGACCATCGTCGTGCGGCCCTGCTCGCGGAGGCCGGCGATCGCAGCCGCCATTTCGCCGCCGATCGGCGCGATGCCGTCGGCACCAAACATTTCGGCCTTGCCGATCAGGACGGTCTCGCCCTCGACCTTCGCCGTGACGCCGCGACCCGTCAGGCTGTTGAGGTCGTCCGCTACCGGTACGCGCGTCGACGTCAGCATGGCCTCACCATCGCGCGCGATGGCGGCGGCAAGTGGATGATCGCTCAGCCGCTCGACCGCCACGGCGATGCGCAGCAGTTCCTCCTTCGGCACGCCGCTGGCCGGCAAGACATCGGTGATGCGCGGCTTTCCTTCGGTGAGCGTTCCCGTCTTGTCGAACGCCAGCGCAGTCAGCGAGCCGAGATTTTCGAGCGGGCCACCGCCTTTGACCAGCACGCCGCCGCGCGCCGCACGCGCAACGCCCGACAGGACGGCGCTCGGCGTCGCGATCGCGAGCGCGCAGGGGCTTGCCGCGACGAGGACCGCCATGGCGCGATAGAAGCTGTCGCGGAATGGTTCGTCGACAACGACCCAAGCAAAGAGCAGGACGAACACGAGCGCGAGAACGCTCGGTACGAAGATGCGCTCGAATTTGTCGGTGAAGCGCTGGGTCGGCGACTTCTGCGTTTCGGCCTCGCTCACCATCTTTACGACCTTGGCGAGCGTCGTATCGGCCGCAAGACGGGTTACCGCGATCTCGATCGCGCCATAGCCGTTGATGGTGCCTGCGAAGACGCGAAACTTCGCGTCGAGTGCATCGGGCTTTGCCGCGGCCTGCGCGCGATCGGTCACCGGTTCCTTGTCGACGGGGACGCTCTCGCCAGTCACCGGGGCCTGATCGATCGCCGTGCGGCCAACGACGACGAAGCCGTCGGCGGCAAGACGCTCGTTGGGCTTGACGATGACGGTGTCGCCAATCGCCAGTTGCTCGACGGGGACTTCGCGCGCCGTCCCGTCGGCATCCTTCACCGTCGCGGCCTGCGGCGCCAGCTCCGCAAGCGCCTCGATCGCGCGCTTGGCGCGGCCCATGGCATAGTGTTCGAGCGCATGGCCGAGGCTGAAGAGGAAGAGGAGCAGCGCGCCTTCGGCCCACGCACCGAGCGCGGCAGCGCCGGCCGCGGCGACGAGCATCAGCGTGTCGATCTCGAAGCGCTTGAGCTTCAGATTCTCGATGGCCTCGCGGACCGTAAACCAGGCGCCGAAGCCATAAGCGGCAATATAGAATGCGAGCGGCACCCACTCCGGTGCCGCGGCGAGCTTCTCGATGGCAAAGCCGATGCCGAGGACGAGACCGCACAGCAGCGCGAAGATCAGCTCGGTCCGCTCGCCGAAAATGCCGCCATGATCATGGCCATGGTCGTGGCTGTCCTCGCCCGTATGGCCATGTTTGTGATCAGGCCCATGCGCATGATCCGGTCCATGGTCATGGCCATCATCGCCATGTTGATGGGGGGCCTGTGCCGGGGCAACCGCGGCCACGGTAGCCGATTTCTGTGTGACGCCCATATCCGAGAGTGTCTTTCTGATCGTTTCGATGGAGGTCTCCGAGCGCTGGAACTCGGCGCGCAGCGTGCCGGCGGCGCCGACTTCGGCCTCGATCACGCCCGGCATTTCGCGAAGCTTCAGTCCGATGGTCCGCGCGCGACGGGCGTGGCCGACGCCTTCGAGGTCGTCCCAGAAGAGATGTTGATATTGGCCAGTGAGCTCGGCACCGGCGCTGCGCGCGAGTTGCCGCACACGTTCGAGCGGGAGAATATCCGGACGGTAGTGGATGCAGAGCTGCGGCGGCGAACCGTCGCTCGAGCGGACCACATGGACCTTGTCGACGCCTTCGCGTCCTTCGAGTTCGCCCATCAGGCGCGCGACGCAGCGGTCGGCGGTGTCGGCGACTTCAGGGAGGAGAAGCGGAATATCGAGCCGCAACTGGTCACTCATGATGCCATCCTTTTCTCTTGGCGATCGGCACTGCGATCCGGACTTACACGAAACGCCCGGCAGGATGAGGTGCGGGAGCCATTGCGGGATGCGACCCGGCTCCCGCACCTCCCTGACAGCCGGAGATCCCTGCCCGTGGTGAGGGGGGCGATTGAGAGGGGCCTCCGACGGCCAGGTTTCGAATTCATTATCATGCGCGACGTCCGCTCGGCCGCGCGTAGCGGGACTGGACCGTCGTGCGGCGGAAATGCTTTTCCAGCGCAGCGTTCGAGCGGCGCAGGAACACCGAGCAGGCGCGGCGCAGGAAGGGATAGCCGAGCCACGAGAAGAAACCGCGGCAATCGAGCCGGTGCGTCACCTCGACACCCTGCCCGAGCTTTTCGAGCCGGTAGCTTTCCTCGATGACGAGGAGGCCGCGCATACCCGTCCGCCAGGAGAAGCCAGAGAGCCAGTCGAGCCGCGTGATCCGGCCCTCGGCAGACAGTTCCGGCCCGCGCGGTCCGCGCGGCGAGTAGACATAGTCGACGCGTTCTTCATCTCCCGGGCGATCGGTGAAGCGAAGCGTCGGATGCCAGTCGCCGTAGCGCTCGATATCGACGAGCAGACGCCAGACGCGCCCGATCGGGACCGGCAAGCGGAGCGAGGTGCCTACCGAGAACATCGGAGACCTCCTCGCTCGCGCGAGCTGGTCCGCGACGCAGGCCGGGGACCTGCGCCGCGGTGTAGACCGGCAAGATGCCGGTCAGCTCTGAACATCGGGGGGCTCCGCGGCGGATTTCCCGCCGAGGATGTCGACCGCTTCGAGCGTGATGAGCCCGATGTCCGGTATTTCGGTCAGCTGCGCCGCGAAGTCGCGGAGCCGCTGCCCCTCGTCGATGATCTCGATCACGACCGCCCGGTCATTCTCCAGCGCATGCTTGCGGTGGAGATGCGCCGAGCGACCGAAACCGAGAACCGCTTCGAGCACCGTAACGCCTGCCAGCTTTTGCTGGCGAGCGAGTTCGGAGATGAATTCGAAGACCCGCTGATCACCGAAGAAGGCGGATTCATCGGTGTAGATGCGCAAGAGCTTGGATGCTTTTGTCATGACAGTCTCTCCCTATTCCGCGACCGGCTGCACTGCCGGCTCCGCTCTCCGCTTCAGGAACTTCGGCTGCCAGTCCGCCCCGAGAACGACCTTCGCGATCGCGGGGAGCACGAGCAGCGTCAGGATCGTCGCCGCGATGAGGCCGCCTATGACGGTGGTCGCGAGCGGCTTCTGCACTTCGGCGCCGGTTCCGGTCGCGATCGCCATCGGCACGAAGCCGATCGCGGGCACGAAGCCGGTCATGATCACCGCACGCATCTTCTCGGTCATGCCCTCGCGGATTGCCTCCGTGAGCGGGACATCATTCTCAAGCCGCTCGCGGATCGCCGTCATGACGACGAGACCGTTGAGCACCGCGACGCCGGCAAGGCAGATGAAGCCCACCGCCGCAGACACCGAAAAGTTGATCCCGGTAAGCGCGAGGGTGAACACCCCGCCCGCGAGGCCCAGCGGCACCGCGAGGAACACGGCGGTCGCGCGTCCGAAGGTGCCGAGCGCCATGTAGAGCAGGATGAAAATGCCCGCGAAGCAGAGCGGCACCACGATGGAGAGCCGCTTCGACGCAGCCTGCAGGCTTTCGAACTGCCCGCCCCATTCGAGATAATAGCCCGCCGGGAGCTTCACATTGGCAATCTTCGCCTGCGCTTCCGCCACGAAGGACCCCGCATCGCGGCCTTCGAGGTTCACCTGCACGACGACGCGCCGCTTGCCATTCTCGCGGCTGATCTGGTTGAGCCCTTCGGTCAGCCGGATCTGCGCCACTTGCGCGAGCGGTATCTGCCCGCGATTGTCGCCTTCCGAAGGAAGGAGGACAGGAAGCGCGCGAATATCGTCGAGATTCACGCGCGTTGCGTCTGGAACGCGCACGGTGATGTCGAAGCGCCGGTCGCCCTCATAGAGCAGGCCCGATTCGCGCCCGCCGAGCGCTGCCGACACGGTGTCGGCGACTTCCTGGACCGACAGGCCGTACCTCGCAATCGCGTTGCGATCGAGCTTCACGTCGAGCATCGGAGCCCCGCCGACTTGGTCGGCCTTGACGCTGCCCGCTCCCGGAATGCCCTGAAGCACCTTCACCATCTCGTTCGCGGCGAGCGACATCTTGTCGAGGTCGTCGCCATAGAGCTTGATCGCGACGTCACCGCGGACACCCGCAATCAGTTCGTTGAAGCGAAGCTCGATCGGCTGGCTGACCTCGTAGAGCTGGCCGAGCTGGCCGCCAGCGGCCTTCTCGATGCGCTCGACCACGTCGGCCTTGGAATCGACCCCGACGGGCCATTGGTCTTGCGGTTTCAGAATGATGAAACCGTCCGAGATGTTCGGCGGCATCGGATCAGTCGCGACCTCGGCTGTACCGGTCTTCGAGAACATCAGCTCGACCTCGGGCAATTTCGAGATGGCTGTCTCGACGTTGCGCTGCATCGCAAGCGACTGTTCGAGGCTGACCGACGGCACGCGCGTCGAGGCGAGCGCCATATTCTTCTCATCGAGCTGCGGAATGAATTCCGAGCCAAGCAGGCCGAACGCCGGGATGGCGAAGAGGAAGAAAGCAAAGCCGCCCGCGATGAAAGGCCAGGGCTTGGCAATCGCCTTATCGAGCAGCGGCAGATAGCGCTCCTTCGATTTGCGGATTGCCCAGACTTCCTTCTCGGCAACCTTGCCGCGGATCATCAGCGCGACAAGCGCCGGAACCAGCGTGATAGCGAGAATGAAGGCGGCAACGAGCGCGAGCATGATGGTAATGGCCATCGGCGAGAAGGTCTTGCCCTCGACGCCCGTGAACATCAGCAGCGGCGCGAAGGCGAGCAGGATGATCGCTTGCCCGAAGACGGTCGGTTTGATCATCTCCTGGCTGGCGCGCATCGTCTCCTCGAGACGTTCGCGAAGATTGAGCAATCTCCCTTCATGTTCCTGCCGGTGCGCCAGTCTGGCGAGGCAGTTTTCGATGATGATCACCGCCCCGTCGACGATCAGACCAAAGTCGAGCGCGCCGAGGCTCATCAGGTTACCGGGGACCCGGAACGCGTTCATGCCCATCGCCATCATCAGGAAGGAGAAGGGAATGACGAGCACCGCGATAATCGCGGCGCGCCAGTTGCCGAGCAGGAAGAAGAGCGCGGCCGCCACGAGCAGCGCGCCTTCGGTGAGGTTCTTTTCAACCGTGCCGACGGTCGCGTTCACGAGCTTGGCGCGGTCGAGCACCACTTTCACCTCGACACCCGGCGGCAGCGTCTTCGACACCTGCGCGATCTTCGCCGAGACGTCCTCCGCAACCGTGCGGCTGTTCTGACCGATCAGCATGAGCACGGTCCCGATGACGGCCTCCTTGCCGTTCATGCTGCCCGCACCGGTTCTAAGATCGCCGCCAATCTTCACATTGGCAAGCTGCCCGACGGTGACGGGGACGCCGCCGCGCGTCGCGACGACCGCGTTGCGGATCTCGTCGACCGAGCGGACGCGTGCATCGACGCGCACGAGATAGGCCTCGCCTGCCCGGTTGTAGTAGTTGGCACCGACCGCGAGATTGGCGCGTTCGAGGGCTTCGCCGAGTTCGCCGTACGAAATGCCGTAGCTGGTGAGACGGGTCGGATCGGGCTCGACCACGAAGGTCTTGGCATAGCCGCCGATCGAGTCGACGCCGGCGACGCCGCCGACCGACTTGAGCTGTGGGCTGACGATCCAGTCCTGCACCGTGCGAAGATAGCCCGATTTGGCGATCTCGTCGGTGAGGATATCGCCCTCGGGGGTCAGATAGCTGCCGTCCGGCTGCCAGCCGGGTTGGCCCGCTACCTTCTTGGCACCCTTTCCGTCGGCATTCTTATAGCCGACGGTGTACATGACGACTTCGCCAAGACCGGTCGTCACGGGACCGATCTGCGGCTGCGCTCCATCGGGGAGATTTTCGCCCGCCTGCAGCAGCCGCTCGCCCACCTGCTGGCGTGCGAAATACAGATCGGTTTCATCGGTGAAGATTGCCGTCACCTGGCTGAATCCGTTGCGCGAGATCGAGCGTGTCGTCTCGAGCCCCGGAATGCCAGCCAGCGAGATTTCGATCGGGTAGGTTACGAGCTTCTCGATTTCGACCGGCGAAAGACGCGGATCGATCGTGTTGATTTGCACCTGCTTGTTGGTGATGTCGGGAACCGCGTCGATCGGCAGCTTGGTGAGCTGCCATACGCCGAGCCCGGCTATCACGAGGAAGAGAAAGAGTACCGCCCAGCGCGCGCGGACGGATAGCGCCATCAGTTTCGCGATCACGGTTTATTCCTCCTCGCCCGCGCCCTTGCCGAGTTCGGCCTTGAGCAGGAATGCGTTCTTGGTCGCGACGATCTGGCCCGGCTTTAGCCCGGAGAGGATTTCAACGCGGCCGGCGCTACGCTGCCCGACAGTGACCTGCTGCGCGCGGAAGCCATCCTTGGTGCGCACGAACACCACGTCGCGGCCTTCGAGCGTCTGGAGGGCTTCGTCGGCGATCACGATTCGGGCGGGGCCACCGGCTTCGGCGCCGCGGCTCGGAAGCAGACGTACCCGAACCGCAAGGCCCGGCTGCAACGCGCCAGGCACGTCGAGCACGGCGGTTGCCGAGCGCGTGTCGCCGGACAGGCCGGGGGTCACAGCCCGCACGCGGGCATCGATCGTCCGGCCGTCGGGAAGTTCGATGATCGCACGATCTCCGAGCGAGAGCCGCTGTGCATCGGCCGGACCAACCGCGGCCTCGATCTGCACCTTGCTGGGATCGGCAACGCGGAACAGTTCGGTTTCGGGCTGGACAAAGGCCCCAAGGCTGGCGTTCTCGGCCGTAATCCGCCCCGAGATCGGACTTGCCACAATGACACTGCTGCCATCGCGCGTGACCTGCGCCGCGCTCGCGGCGGCGCGGGCGCGCTGCGCTTCCGCCGCGGCAGCCGCGGCTTCGGCTTGCGCCTGCTCATAGTCGACGCGCGCCGACACCTTCTGGTCGAAAAGGGTCTTCTCGCGGTGGAGATTTTTCTGCGCGAGCGTCGAGCGTGCATCGGCGGCAATCCGTTCGGCCGCAATCTGGGCGGCGTCGCGGCTTTGCACGATCGCGATCGTCTCACCGGCGCTGACCGGATCGCCGAGCCGCTTGAAAAGACGGGTGACCGCGCCGCCAGCGCGGGCGGTGACGATCGCCTCGCCGCTCGGCGAAGCGGTAACGGTCGCTTGCGAGATGATTTCCGAACCGAGTCCGCCGGCGCCGATCGTCTCGACGCCGATTTCGGCGGCTTTGATCGCTTCGGGCGTGATGGCGAGGCTGCTCGGAAGGGCTTCGCTCGCCGCTTCCTCTTCGCCTTCGGCAGCCGGCGCGGCGGCCGGGTCGGCGGTGCAGCGTGCAACGCCGAAGCCCGTGACGGCCGCGAGTATCATGGCGCCCGCGACAGTGCCGAGGAGACGCTTGTCCTTGGTGATCATATTCTATCTCCGCTGTTGATGCGGTTCGCGCGCCGACCGGCGGCGCACCCCTGTTGACTTGGAAGGACGATGGCGAAGGCGCCTCCGTCCACTGGAAGGCTCGGCGCGCTCATGGCTGGTGATCCGCATCGCCGTCGGCGGCTGCCTGGCGCGAGAGGATGGCGCGGGCTTCGGCCCGGGCCTGGCGCGCCGCGATCAGCTCGGCCTGAGTCGCCGCATAGGCCTGCTGCGCGTCGATATATTCGACGAGCGAGGACTTGCCGGCGCGGTAGCTGAGTTCGGCGAGCCGGACACCTTCGCGCGCCTGCTCGATGCCGCTGCCCTCAAGCGCCGCGAGGCGGGCCTCTGCGGCTTCAAGTTCGGCCTGCGCATTGGCGATCTCCGCCTGAGCGTTGACCACTGCATTCTCGCGCCGCGCAATGGCGGCGCCGACATCGGACTTGGCCGCCGAGATGTTGCCGCGGTTGCGGTCGAAGACGGGGAGCGGCACGGAGACGTTGGCGATCAATGCACGATCGCCGGTGTCGCGAAGCTGACGCACCCCGAAGCCGACCGACGGGTCGAGCCGGCCATCGGCGCGCTGCCCCTGGAGCCGCGCCTCAGCAATCAGCTTCTCGGTTTCTGCCAAGCGAACGTCGAGCGTCGCGAGCGAGTCCACCGTCTCCGGTGCCACCCACATATCGCCTTCCATCAACTCGGCAGGCGGGACGGAGCTTCCGAGGAGCGCCGCGAGCGAACGCCGTGCGGTTCTTTCTTCGACCTCGGCCGTGCGTAGCTCGGCGGTGGCCTGAACGAGAGCCGCATTGGCGCGGAACGCGCGGAGCGGCGGCTCGTTGCCGGTATCGACCATGGCCTGTGCCACGCGGACGAGTTCACGGGCACGCGCTTCATTTTCGCGTGCGAGCGCGAGGCTATCGCGCGCCGCGAGAGCGGTCGCGAACTGGTTGCGGACATCGAGCGCAAGATCTGCGCGCGCAATCTCCAACCTGTACTTCGCAGCCAGAAACTCGGCGTCGGCGAGCGTCATGCGCGCCCGACGCCGGCCCCCGATATCGAGACGCTGGTTTACCGACACAGTCGTTTCGAGACCGTTTAGGCCCGAATAGGGGCCGGTGCCCGCGAAATTCTCGACATCGACATTGAGCGTCGGATTGTAGCGATAGCCCGCCTGACGCTGGCGACCGCGAGCGGCCTCCACTTCGGCTTCGGCAGCAACCACGCGCGGCGAGCGCGCGTCGGCTTCCTCCATCGCTTGCGCGAGGGACAATCGAGCGGGAAGCGGGCCGGTACGCACGGCCTCGCCTGCGGAAGAAGGCGGTCCCACCAACTCCGTCGCTGCCGTCTGGGCAGCGGCGGGCGCGGAATTTGCGCCTGCAACGAGCGCCACGAGACTCGCGGCGACAACTATGGATTTCATGAAAAAGATACTCCTGACGTTTCCAGGGAGAAGCGCACGCGAAGGGCGCGCGCAGACCTAGAGCGTCAGGCGATTGGAGGGCGGAACGTGCCGATATAGGCGACGGGCGGCAAGGCTGCCGTCAGGATGCGCGTGTGCGCTTCAGGGACAGGTGTTTCGGTCGCTGCCGACAGCGTTTCCGCCGGGACGCCCGAATGGTGACCATGGCAACCATGAGCGGCGGCGGGCACCTGCTGCTTTTCGCCGGGAGAGGATTTTTTCTTGTCGACTTCGGCGCTTTCGATCGCCGGTGCGGAAACGCAGCCGGCTTCGATCGCCGCGACAAAAAGGCTCGCCTCGGCCCGATCCTCGGTCGCATGTGCGAGCGACCCCGCAACCGTTCCGGATGCAAGGAGAAGAGTCAGGAGGAAGAGGATCACCCGTCGCATTGAGACCGGCCCCTAGCATCGAAACGGCGCGGTGAAAAGTAGAAGATTTTCAATCAACTTCGGCGGCACTCTTCGATGCCTCGAACCGTCTCCGTAATATTATCTCATGGAGGCAACGGAGAAGTGCATCTTGCCCCGCTATAGTTGCAGGACGGTCTAAGTAAACAGGATATCCGCCGAACAATCGCGCGTTAGGCACAATAATTCTACGAATGTCTTTTGCTGTTATTTCTATCGCTCCGCTATTGGCTCCCGCCTCCTTTGTTCGTGACGACATTCGAGCGATATGCTTCCCGTCAGACAAGGGCGTAAATCGGAAGCCGAGCGGCACAGCGTCCTGCCGGAACATCAGGGCTTGACCCTGTATCTACTGCAGGGTGCAAAAGCCTGCGGTGGACAAAAAAGGGGAAGAGCATGGTGCCGCCGATAGCAAAACCCGTGAGCAAGGCCGTCATCGAGCCGCTGCTGCGCGATCAATATCGCCTATTTTGCGAATCACGCCGGATCGGAGATGAAGCCGCTGCGTGGCAGGCGCTCGAATGGGAACATATATTGAGCCAGCCCTTTATGGGCGCGCATCTCGCCTCCCACTGGCACATGTTTCGCTACGCGATAGAGCTCGGCGATGCCCGCGAGGCTGCCGGCCAGGCGATGCGGTTCCTGCTCGTTCCGCTCGGTTCGCTGACCGGCCGTCTCCCAGCAGGGAATATTGGCCGCGCGCGGGTGAGCGCCTTCGAGCCGATGCCGATGCCGAAAGCTTTGGAAGCGCTGATCGAGACGGCCCGGTCGAGGGAGGGAGGCGCTGCGCGAACCGATTGATCCGGTTTTGGACTTCCGGAACCGGTCATTCGCTGTTAGGGGCGCGACCATGTCCGGCGCTCCCCTTCGCCTGTTGCTTGTGTTCATCCTGCTGCTCAGCGGGCTCCACAATGCTGCGCCGGCGATGGCGGGCATGACGCATCACGCGACGGATTCGCATCTGTCCCACCATGTCGAGCCGGGCCATGCGTCGGATAGGAACACGCAAGAAGGTCAGCAGGACGCCGACCTCCACGGCAGTCACCATAATTGCCCGGTCGCATCCGATCAGGCCCTTTCGGGTCATGACGATCTGTCCTGTTTTTCCGGCGGCCTGCACTTTGCGCTGCCCGCGACGCGCCTCGCTTCGCGCGCGCTCGCACCGCCCCTGAACCCGCCCCTCGCCTGAACGAAGCCTGCCGCGCGGCCCCTTTTCGGCCTGCGCTCAGTCGAACCGTTCAGGAGTGATCATTCATGCATATCCATATGCGCGCCGCCCTGTTGGCTGGGGCTGCGCTGCTGGCGGGGTCCGTTTGGGCCCAGCCGCTAACGCTCGACCAAGCGGTCGAGCGGGCCATCGCTGCATCGCCCGAGCTTAGAGCGGGCGAAGCGGGGGTCGACGCTGCGCGCGCCGACCAGCTGCAAGCCCGCGTCCGCCCCAATCCGACCGTGTCGGTCGACATGGACAATGGCGTCGGGACGGGCGGCTATGGCCTGTTCCGGCAATCGGAACTCACCGTCACCTATTCGCAGCCGCTTGAACGCGGGGGCAAGCGCGAGGCGCGGATGGCTCTTGCCGAGCGCGGTGTCGTACTCGCCGAGGCGCAGTGGCGGCTCGTCCGGCTCGACATCGCCCAGGAAGTGCAGCGCGCCTATATCGACGTCCAGATCGCCGAGCAGATGGTCTGGATCGCAGAGGATCGCGTCAAACTTGAAAAGGAGATGCGGACCGAGGCCATACGCCGCGTGCGCGGCTACAAGGATCCGCTGTTCGTGGAGACGCGCGCTGATGCCCGCATTCTCGAAGCCGAACTGGCCCTTAAGGAAGCCCAGGCGAAGAGGCAATCCGCACGCGCATTGCTCACCTCCTTCTGGGGCGGCACGCCTGATAGCCTCGTTATCGCCGAGGGGATCGAGAAACCCGATCCGCGCGATCCGCCGCTGGCCGAAGCCGACGCGGCGGTCTTCGACGCCGCGGTCGACCGGGCCCGGGCGCAGGTTGTCGTCGAGCAGAGCCGTGCGCACCAGGACTATACGGTCTCGGGCGGAACGCGCTTTCTTCGCGAAACCAACGATGTCGCCGTTCTTGGCGGCATCTCGATCCCGCTCGGACGGTTCGATCGCAACCAGGGCAATATCGCCCGGGCGCAGGCCGAACGACGGCAGCTCGAATTCCAGTCCGAAGCGAGCCGCCTCGAACGGCTGCGGCGCCTCGCGTCGCTGCGCGCCGATGCCGACGCCGCACGGGTGCGGGCCGAGGGCATCATGAACGACGTCTATCCCAAGGCGGTGAAGACGCTCGGTCAGGTGCGCGAAGGCTATGCCCGCGGCGGCTTTCTGTTCGCCGATGTGCAGGATGCCGCCGACGTCATCATCCAGATCCAGGGTCAGTGGGCCGAAGCCATGACGCGCTACCGCGATTTGCTCGCGGAAATCGATCGCCTGACCGGCCGCTTCGATGCGGCTCCCCTTGCGGAGAATATTCCATGAAGAAGTTTCCTTTTCCCGCCGCGGCTGCGGCGCTTTTCCTTGCCGTGCCTCTCGCCGCCTGCGGCGGCGGAGCCGAGAGCGAAGACAAGCATGAAGAAGGCGAAAGCCACGCCGAGGGCGAAGGCGAGGAAGATGCCAAAGGCCCGAACGGCGGCAAATTGCTCAAGAACGGCGATTTCGCTGTCGAGGTCACGATCTTCGAGAATGGCACCGAGCCGCAATTTCGCGTTTTCGCAACGCGGGACGGCAAGCCGGTGGACCCCAAGGATGTCCAGCTCGCCATCACGCTCACGCGGCTTGGCGGCGATGTCGATCGCTTCACCTTCCGCCCGCAGGGCAAATTCCTCGCAGGCCATGGCGTCGTCACTGAACCGCACAGCTTCGATGTCGAGGTTGTCGCGGTGACGGGCGGCAAGCGCTACGTCTGGAAATATGCGAACCCCGAAGGGCGCACGCGGATCGCGGCCGACGCCGCGAAGGCCGGCGGCATCGAAACCGCGGTCGTCGGACCGGCGACCGTCGGCGAGATGCGCGAACTCTACGGCACCGTCCAACTGTCGCCGACCGCCCGCTCCGAAATTCGCGGCCAGTTCCCCGGTCGCGTCGTCTCGGTGACCAAGGCGGTGGGCGATAGCGTCCGCCGCGGAGAGCTTCTCGCGCGCATCGAGTCGAGCGAGAGCCTCCAGGTCTATCCGGTCTATGCGACGGTCGGCGGCGTGATCGCTGAGCGCAACGCTAACCCCGGTGACGTCACCGACGGGCGCGCGCTCTATGTGGTCACCGACCCGGCGCAGACCACGGTCGTCTTCAACATCTTCCCCCGCGACCTCGCGATTATCCGTCCAGGGATGCGGGTGACCGTGGAGACGCAAGACGGCGCCGAAATCGCGACCGCGCCGCTCGGGCAGTTCCTGCCCGACGGCAATGTAGAGGCGGGCACCGCTCTCATCCGCGCGACGATCCCCAACCGTTCGGGAACGCTCCGCCCCGGCATGGCCTTGCGCGGCCGCGTGATGGTCAACCCCGTCACCGTGCCGCTCGCCGTGCGCACCGAGGCGATCCAGCCCTTCCGCGACTTCAAGGTGGTTTTTGCCAATTTCGGGCAGGACTATGAGGTCCGGATGCTGAAGCTCGGCCGTTCGTCGCCCGAATGGACCGAGGTCTTGTCGGGCATCAAGCCCGGCACCGCCTATGTCACCAAGGGCAGTTTCCTCGTTCGCGCCGACATCGAAAAGTCCGGCGCGGGCCACGACCATTGATCGGGGAGCAGGATAACATGCTAGCCAGAACCATAGGCTTTTCGATCCGGCAACGATGGCTCGTCCTCGCGGTCGTCGCGCTCCTGTGCGCGATCGGCGCGTGGAGCGCGACCAAATTGCCCATCGACGCCGTTCCCGACATCACCAACGTCCAGGTCCAGATCAACACAAAAGCGGAAGGCTATTCGCCGCTCGAATCCGAGCAGCGCATCACCTATCCGATCGAGACCGCGATCGCGGGCATCCCGAACCTCAACTATACCAGATCGATCTCGCGCTACGGGCTCAGCCAGGTCACCGTCGTTTTCGAGGACGGGACCGACATCTATTTCGCGCGCCAGCAGGTCAACGAGCGGCTCCAGGCCGCGCGCGGCCAGCTTCCACCCGGAATGGAGCCCGAAATGGGGCCGATTTCTACCGGCCTCGGCGAGATCTTCATGTTCTCGATCGAAGCCGAACCGGGCGCACGAAAGCCCGATGGCACGCCCTACACGGCGGAAGACCTCCGAACGATGTCCGACTGGGTCATCCGGCCGCAGATGCGGACGATTCCGGGGGTCGCCGAGATCAACACGATCGGCGGCTATGCCCGCCAATATCATGTGACCCCCAATCCGGCTTCGCTTGCATCGCTCAATCTCTCGCTCAACGATGTCGTCACCGCGCTCGAGGCCAATAATGCCAATCGCGGCGCCGGCTATGTCGAGCGCAGCGGCGAACAGATATTGATCCGCGTTCCGGGTCAGGCCAATAATGAGCGCGATCTGTCGCAGATCATCGTCACCACCCGCGGCGGCGTTCCGATCCGGATCGCCGACGTCGCCGATGTCGCGATCGGATCGGGCCTTCGCACGGGCGCCGCGACCGAGAATGGCAAGGAGGTCGTCCTTGCAACGGTCTCGATGCTGATCGGCGAAAATCCGCGCGTGGTGGCACAGGCCTCGGCCGAACGGCTCGTCGAAGCCTCGCGTGCCTTGCCGAAGGGCGTGGTTGCGAAGCCGCTCTATGATCGCACCGCACTCGTCGAACGGACCATTTCGACGGTGCAGAAGAATCTCGCCGAGGGCGCGCTGCTCGTCATCGTGATCCTCTTCCTGCTGCTCGGCAATTTCCGTGCGGCGCTGATAACGGCGGCGGTCATTCCCGTTGCCATGCTGATGACGCTGACGGGCATGCTCCAGACGCGGACATCGGCGAACCTCATGAGTCTCGGCGCGCTCGACTTCGGCCTCATCGTCGACGGGGCCGTCATCATCGTCGAAAATTGTCTCCGCAGGCTTGGCGAGGCCCAGCACAGGCTCGGACGCCTGCTCGATCGCGACGAACGCTTCGGCCTCGTTGCCTCGGCGAGCGCCGAGGTGATCAAGCCGAGCATCTTCGGCATTATCATCATCACCGCGGTCTATCTGCCGATCTTCGCGCTCGAAGGCGTCGAAGGAAAGACCTTCCATCCGATGGCGATCACGGTCGTCCTCGCGCTAACCGCCGCTTTGCTCCTGTCGCTCACCCTGGTTCCGGCCGCGGTGGCGCTCTTCGTTACCGGCAAGGTCGAGGAGAAGGAGAATTGGCTGATGCGCGGTCTCGGCAAGGGCTATCGTCCGATGCTCGACCGAGTCCTGAATTGGCCAAAGGCGGCGCTTTCGGGCGCGCTGCTGCTCGTCGCACTCAGCGGCGTGGCAGCGACGAGTCTTGGGTCCGAGTTCATTCCGGACCTCGACGAAGGCGATATCGCGATGCACGCGATGCGCATTCCGGGAACGAGCCTCACCCAGTCGATCGCGATGCAGGAGGCGCTGGAGAAGAGAATCAGGCAGTTCCCCGAAGTCGAGCGGGTGTTCGCGAAGATCGGTACGCCCGAGGTCGCGACCGATCCGATGCCGCCGTCGGTCGCCGACAATTTCATCATGCTCAAGGACCGGAAGGAGTGGCCCGACCCCAGAAAGCCGCGCGACCAGCTCGTCGCCGAGCTTAACAAGGCGGTGAACGAAGTGCCGGGGAATAATTATGAGTTCACCCAACCGGTGAAGATGCGGATGAATGAGCTGATCGCCGGCGTTCGCGCCGACGTTGCGATCAAGCTGTTCGGCGACGATCTCGATCAACTGCTCGAAACCGGGCAGGCGATCGAGGAAGTCGCCGGCGGAGTCGCGGGCGCGCAGGACGTGAAACTCGAACAGGTCACCGGCCTGCCAATGCTCTCGGTCACGCCCGATCGCGACAAGCTTGCGCGCTATGGCGTGAGCATGGAGACGGTCCAGGATGCGGTTTCGACCGCGACCGGGGGCCGGCAGGCGGGCGAGCTCTTCGAGGGCGACCGGCGTTTCGATGTCGTCGTCCGGCTTCCCGAAGCCATTCGCACCGACCTCGCGTCGCTCGGCAACCTCCCCGTCGCGCTTCCTGCCGGCGGCTTCGTGCCGCTTTCGGAATTGGCAGACATTTCGCTTGCAGCCGGGCCGAACCAGATCAGCCGCGAAAATGGCAAGCGCCGCGCGGTGATCACGGCGAATGTCCGGGGCCGCGATCTTGGCTCGTTTATCGACGAACTGACCCGGAAGGTGGAAGCCGATGTCGTGCTGCCCGACGGCTACTATGTCGATTATGGCGGGACGTTCGAGCAGCTTCAGTCGGCGACCGAGCGCCTCCAGATCGTGGTGCCGCTCGTTCTGCTGCTGATCTTCGGCTTGCTGTTCATGCTGTTCGGGTCGGTTCGCGATGCGGCGATCGTCTTCTCGGGCGTGCCGCTGGCGCTGACGGGCGGCGTCGCGGCGCTGGCGCTTCGCGACATTCCGCTCTCGATCTCGGCGGGCGTCGGGTTCATCGCACTCTCCGGGGTCGCGGTGCTCAACGGCGTGGTGATGCTGTCCTTCATCAATGATTTGCGCGAACGCGGAAAAGCGCTCGTCGATGCGATCCGCGAAGGCGCACTTACCCGCCTCAGGCCGGTGATGATGACCGCGCTCGTCGCGTCGCTCGGGTTCGTACCGATGGCGCTCAATGTCGGGGCGGGATCCGAGGTGCAGCGGCCGCTGGCGACCGTCGTCATCGGCGGGATCATCTCCTCGACGATCCTGACGCTACTGGTGCTGCCTGCGCTTTACCTCCTGGTCCATCGACGGACCGCGAAGATCGAAGAGGAAGAGTTGGCGCGCCCGAGCGGCGTGCCCAGCCCCGCGGGCTGAGACCCTCCCGGATGGCCGCCATTCCCCCCTGTCGGCGGCAACCGGGAATGCGACTGGGGCGGAACCCAAGAGGGTTCCGCCTCCTTTTAGGGATGGTGAGGATTGAGGAGCTTGCAATGAAAGAAAAAGCATCCGGGAGCGATCGCGAGAAGCGAACGCTCCAGATCGTTCTCGTCCTGAACGCGGCGATTGCGATCGCCTTCCTTGTAACCGGCGCGCTCGGCGATTCGAGCGCGCTCATCGCCAACGGGCTCGACAATCTGTCCGACGCCGCGGTTTATGCCTTGAGCCTCGTTGCGCTCAGCCACGGCCTGCAATGGAAAACCCGTGCAGCCACGGCATCGGGCGTCATGCTGCTGATCTTTGCGGCCGGCGTCCTGTTCGACGTCGGACGCCGCTATTTCGAAGGCAGCGAGCCGATCGGCCCGACGATGATGATCATGTCCGCCGTCGCTGCGGTCGTAAACTATGCCTGCCTGAAGCTCTTACAGCGCATTGAGGATCCGGACGTCAATCTGCGCGCCGCGACCACGTTCAGCTTCAACGACTTCATCTCGAACGGCGGCATCCTGATCGCGGGTGTCCTCGTGTGGTGGCTCGGCACGAACTTGCCGGACCTCCTGGTGGGATTCGCGACCGCGCTGATCGCGATCAAGGGCGGGATCGAAATCCTTCGCGACGCCCGGCAAGAGGCCAAATAGCAGCGAGCCTAGAAGCTTTCAGGCGCATCGGATCGGCGGAAGAATGTTCGGACCTCTGCGAACAACGCCGCCGATCCCGCCCTAGAGGCGCCCGACAGCTCGCTCCCATCATATTACGTCCTTATTACGCGAGGCAAAATTCGGGCCGCGTAACGACGCATATTACGCCGCCGTTCGGAGTAAGTGCCTGAAATTGTTAGTAAAACTGGAGCGGGCGAAGGGATTCGAACCCTCGACCCCAACCTTGGCAAAGTTCTCCGAGCATCTTTCCGGGTGTACGCCATCGTATCCGAACATGCTCCAAAGCCATATAAATCAATACTTTTCTTGACTTGGAGCCTACGCTGACTCATCCTTCTGCTACCGTTAGTTCGCCATTTGGTGGACGCCCGGTGGACACCAGAAGCAGTGAACCAGGGTCAAGTGAGCCATGCCCAAAACCTCTGAAACCGTCCTGACCAAAGGAGTGGTCGATAGCTGCAACGCTGCCGACAGGCGCTATGATGTCTGGGACAGCAAATTGCCTGGCTTTGGTCTACGTGTCGGGACGTCGGGTGCCAAGACATACGTTGTTCGGTATCGGGCAAACGGTGGTGGGCGATCTGCACCCAGGCGTTATGTGACTGTCGGCCGCCATGGAACGCTGACCGTCGAGCAGGCCCGAAAGAAGGCACAGCAGATCCTCGCCGAAGCAATGGTGGGCGAAGACCCCGCCATGCAGCGCAATGCGAGGCGTGAAGAGCTCAAGATGGCCGCGCTGATCGATCTCTACGAGAAGGAAGGCTGCTTCATCCAGCGCGGCAAGCGCCAGGGCGAGCCGATGAAGGACCGGACGAAAACGTACACCATCGCGCGGCTTCGCCACCATGTCGTTCCCCTTCTCGGCACCAAGCGCGTGTCTGAAGTCAATGTGTCCGAGATCGAGCGCTTCTTCCGCGACGTCGCCACTGGCAAGTCTGCGAGCGACACCAAGATCGGCCATCGCAAGCGGATCGTCGTCCGGGGCGGTGACGGGGCCGCTCGAAAAGTGTTCCGCGATCTCTCAGCGGTTTTCAGTTTTGCCGTTCGGCGCCAAATCGTCGAGACCAACCCTTGCGAGAAGGCGGTGGTGCGCAAGACCGACAATCGCCGCGAGCGCTTCCTGTCGATCGACGAGATCAAGCGGCTGGGCACGGCGCTGGACGAACTCGAGGCGGAAGGGATGAACCTCAAGGCGCTCCAGATCACCCGCCTCTGGGTGCTGACGGGCTGCCGCCGCCAGGAGATCGCCGAACTCAAATGGAACGAGATCGATTTCGAGCGTGGCCTGCTCGTACTGGCCGACAGCAAGACCGGTCGGTCGGTACGTCCCTTGGCCGCTGCCGCGGTCAAGCTGCTGCAGACAATCGAGCGCGATGAGGACTCAGACTTCGTCTTCCCCGCCGACAGCGGCGAGAGCTTCTTTCAGGGCACCAAGAAGGTGTGGCCGAAAATCATCGCCAAGGCTGGATTGGAAGGCGTGACGCCACACACGCTGCGCCACACCGTGGGTGCCATCGCCACCTCCAGCGGTGAGGCTCTGGCCCTCACCGGCGCCATCCTCGGCCATGCTAACATGCGCTCGACGATGATCTACGCGCATGTCGAGATGGATCCCTCAAAACTCGCGGCTGATCGGGTTGGCGCGCAACTGGCGGCGGCGCTGGGGACAGGCGTGTAGCTGCAAAACAGCTATGGTGTTGACAAATGTCAACGGATAAGCGATAAGGAGTTCAGTCGAATGGCAAGGCCACGCCATCCGAACAAGGAGATTGAGGAAGCTGTCGCCCATGCCGAAGCGCTGGGCTGGCGGGTGGTTCCGATCAGCGGCCATGCCTGGGGACGGCTTTACTGCCCCTGGGCTGACCGCGACGGTTGCATGGTCTCGGTGTGGAGCACCCCGCGCAATGCGGAGAACCACGCCAAGGCGATCCGGCGTGACGTGGCGCGGTGCCCCCATCCGGGCACGGAGTGATTGAGATGAAGACGCACGAGTTCACGATTGTCGCCTCCGGTCTCGATCCCGAGATGGAAGGCTATGAGGACCGCTTTTTTGAGGCGGGCTGCGACGATGCCACCCTCTCTTTCCAGAAGGGCGTGATCATCGCCGAGTTCGCCCGTGAAGCCGTGTCCTTCTCCAAGGCGGTTGCATCGGCATATGAGGACATCCTCAAGACCGGTGCCAAGGTCGAACGCGTCGAGCCTGACTATCTGGTGAGCCTAAGTGACATTGCCGAACGCTCTGGCCTCACTCGCCAGGCGATCTCGCTCTACACGAAGGCGGAACGCGGCTCCGGCTTCCCCAATCCGGTTGCCCGGGTCACCTCGAACAGCCCGCTATGGGACTGGCTCGAAGTGACCGAGTGGCTCCACGCCCAGTCGAGGATCGACCGTGAGGCCGTGGTCGAAGCGCGGATCGTCAAGGAAGCCAACCGCTTCCTCGAGCTGCACGATGGGCAGCCGGACAATTTCATGCGGCGGCTGGAGATGCTCGAACCCGCCTAGCCGCGGGAAGCTAGCGGCGCATGGGGGCCGGTTTCCTAGCGCGGCACATAGACCGCATCGGAAACGTGATAGACCAGAACCGCTTCCAAGGCGAAGCCGCTCGCCCGGCGCAGATTGGACGGATGGACGAGGTGCTCGTGCCCGTTGAGCGACAGATAGGTCGAGCCACGCTTCCAGAATACCCGGATGACGACGGGTTCACCATTCCCGTCAATCGCGTGGACTTCACCCCGAGGGCCACTCTTAGCGGGCATGATCGAATCCTTGAACGTGGCTGTCAGCACCAAACAACGCGGCCGTTGCGCAGCAGAAAGTGCGCCTGGCAGCCATCCTTGCGCCAAACCGACGGATGCAGAGTTGGTGCGGTTGAGGTGAGACTGAGCGACCAGACGGGCTCGCTGTCAGGCAACAGATTCATTTCCAGTAAGGTGCCGCACCCGCACGGACACCGCATGGCAGCGATCCAGTAGCGGCAATCTTCGCCGACCAGGTAGAGCTTGCCGGGAATGGCATCGTCAGGCAGATCTTCGTCTTCGATGACGCGGTAACGCCCCCACCGGGAATAATACTTGTCCTGCAGCCAGAGGCTCACCAGCCTCGGTATCGATCGCAACTTCCGCATCAGATTTTCCTCGACAATTGCGGCAGGTTGAGCAGGGGTTCGCGTCTGCCAGTCGCGAACAGCTTGCCCATGACCGGGCACGGCTTTTCGTAGGTCTCGGTGGTGAATTCGACTTCCGCCAGGTTCATCCGCACGGCATCGAAAGCGGCAGGATCGGGGTTATGGCGGAACGGGTAAAGCCGCGCGATCAGTTCGACAACCGCGCTCGCCGCACCGAGCATGTTGATGCCGATGACCGCCGGCTGTTCCTCGTCACGGCCAATAATGTATTTTTCCGCGCGCTGCCGGGCATACTCTTCCGGCGCGGCCCGGGCCAGACTTTCGGCGTGGACTTGCTCGGGCGTGTAGACACCCCTGGAAAGCAGGCTCGATCCTCCGGGGACGATGAAGTTCACCGCAGTGTCGACCTGATCGATCGAGCCGTCTTCGTCTGCCACCGCGCCAACACCGACATCGACGAGCACTTGCAGCTGCGTTGCCACCAGACGGTCAAGGATCGCCCTGCCTTCGGCGCCATCGACACAGCCGGCCAGGATATCGCAGGCGGCCAGTGCGACCACTGCGTCGCGATCGACTATGTTCGCCGGGATGGCCGTCACCTGGATGCCGAACCCCAGTGCGTCAATCGCTCTCTTGGCGACATCGACCTTGAACGTAGCGTCCCGCGCATCGGTCGCGGTCGCGTTCAAAATCCGATCGAGGTTCCGGGTTTCGACACGCTGGGGATCGACCAAGACCATCCGGCCGAAGCCGAGTCTGGCGAATTGCTCGGCAACGATGCTGCCAGTTCCGGAGACCCCGACGATGCCGACGCTGAGCCGCTTCAGTTCACTGCGCATCTCCTGGCCGAAGCCGCGCGAATGCCGCCCCACCGTTCCCATGGAAGCTGAACTGTCTGAATGTGTTTCCCGCCACCAGAATTGCGGCTGGCGGCCAGCAATTCCGATCTGCGCAATGGAGTGCTGCGATCCATCGGGGAGGCCGACCCGCCCCAGCATTTGCCCGGACGGCAGGGTGCCGATCCGATGACGTTCAAGCCGGTCGACCTCGCCATCCGGATGTTCGGCTACAAGAACCACATCGGCATCGACCGCGCCCATGACCTCATTCGCAAATGGGACGCGAGCGCCGCCAATGCCCACGACGGCGCCCGGCTGCCGACGTGGTCAGTAAGGACAACACCGGTTCGGGCGTCTGGGCCGATACCGCCTATCGGTCGAAGAAGAACGAGGCATTCCTGGCTAAATGCATGTTCACCAGCCACATCCACCAGAAGAAGCCGCCGCGCCGGCCGATGCCCGATCGTATCGCCAGGGCCAATGCGAAGCGATCCGCTGTCCGCTCGGCGGTCGAGCACGTGTTCGCTGGGCAAAAGCACCGCATGGGGCTCGCCGTGCGCACCATCGGCATCGCCCGCGCCCGCATCAAGATCGGCATGGCGAACCTCGCTAATAACTTCCAGCGGCTCGCTTGGCTAGAGGGGCGTACTGCGCCCGCGTGACACCGGAAACGACCAAAAGAGCCGGAGCCACCTGCAAAATCAGACAATGATCGTTGGCGGAGCGCCACTTCCGCACAATCAAAGCCGTGCCGTCGCCTCGTCAGCCCGCAAATGGACGGTTCTTCGAGATGTCCAGCTCACAACAGCACCGGCAAGCTGAGGCAAGCCATTGCAGAACTTATCGAACAGGGCAATCCGGTATTCAAAGCTACCGACATCACTTTAGCCCAAGGTAATGAATGCGTAGCCAAAATGTACGCAACAGAGAGAGAGCGTATTATCGAAAATCGAGATAATTTATATATAGACTCTCTATTTCATTCTGTGCTGCTGCGGAGAAACTCCCGACCAACGCTTGAAAGCGCGCGTAAAACTCGATGTTTCTGAAAATCCAAGCATATCAGCTATTTTTTCAATGGTGAGTGTTGATTTATTTAGGAGATCGAGAGCGCGATCATATCTAATTCGATCCAACAATTTTCCAAAACTAGTATTATTTGATTCGAGGCGTCTATGCAATGTTCGTTCAGATACGTGCAATTGCGCGGCGACTTCGGCGGCCGACGGAAAGCCGCGCCCCGATCGCACAAGAAGGTCAAGAACGTGACTCACAAACGAGTTTTGGACCGAGGCGGTCGCAACGAGTTTCTTGCATAAGCTGCTGTATGTCTCTTCTAAGAGAGGACTCGCCATCGGAAGAGGCAAGTCGCCAGCCCCCTTCTTGAATATCCAGCGGGTTGTTTTTGCTCCAAAAATTACAGGCGCGCCAAGCAATGCGTCGCAGCCTTGCCATCCAGCAGCCCGTTGTAGGGTTGATTCAATACGGACTAGTGGAAACTGTGGTGGCTGCATGTCATTGAGAAACATGGTCACAGAGCCAAGAGCTCGTTCCTGATGAAACTCGCGGAGGCTTGCCGGAACATCATGGTCATGGGCAGTGAGCGCGACGGCTTGGTCGTCTTCCATTTCCACCTCGTAGTACATCAAGGAGAAAGTTAGACCTTGGAACGCGCCCAATACGTGAAGCCCCTCAGTTACATTACTTGCTGCCAGCACAGCCAAGCCGAGTGGGCCATAAGACATGACTCTATAGCGCAGGCCAGTTCTCATCCAAAGTCCTGGAATATTGCGTGTTTTATCGGTAAAGTACTGCTGGAACAGAAGTTCTTGCGCGCAAGTAATTTCGCCTTGTACGTTGTTGATAATGTCAGGCGCAATTCCTGCCTGAACAAGCAAAGGCACCGGATTGATGGCATTCTCCTCCAGGGCTGACGCCATGATCCGGAGGCTTTGATTCGACAGCCGAACGGTTTCTAGGAGGTGTATCTGCATTGTCTGCCTTGCACCAAACCACCCAAATGGCAGTTAAAGTCAAATATTGGCAGATGGAGCCATTCAATGCAAGCATCCACTCCGCTAAGCCAATAACAACTCGGAAATCCGAGATTGGATGGAGAGGATATGATGAGTCAAGTTGCAGCGCTCGAAGCGTTGCCGGTCGAAGCGACCGGCCCCCGCCCGTTCATTCGTTGGGACGAGAATCCCAAGGTCAGGCTTGGCTCACTCGGCGCCGAACCTCCACTCGACGATCTCGTGGCGCAATTGCAGCAGAGCGTGCACGGATTCGCCGAAAAGGTCATGCAACCAATCGGGCGGAATCTCGATCGCCTGAGCGCCGAAGAGGTCATCGCGCCGGGATCACAGCTTTGGGCCTTTCGTGAAGCCTATGCAGAACTCGGTATCACTATGGAGGCGCTTGCGACCTTCCCGCCGAATCTCATGCCTGACATCTTCGCCATCCTTTTCGAGGAGCTGGGTTGGGGCGATGCTGGTCTCGCCATTTCGGCAGGCGTCGATCTTCTGCCGCACTATATGGCTGCGAAATTCGGCAACGAATTCGTTTTCAAGACCTATCCCGAGGAGCTGATCGGATGCTGGGGCATCACCGAACCCGATCATGGCAGCGACTCACTCGACGCAAACGGAGCAATCTTTCACCCGCAGGGGACTTACGGCCGGCCTAACTGCGTCGCCAAGATCAGTGATGGCAAAGTAATCATTTCGGGGCAAAAGTCTGCATGGGTGTCAAACGGCCCAATCGCCGAGCTTGCCATCCTTTATTGCGCAGCGGAAACGAAAGCTGGCATCGACTCGAGCCGCGGTGCTGTCGTCATCGTGCCGTTGAAGTCACTGGGCGTATCCAAGGGCAAACCGCTCGAGAAGATGGGACAGCGCGCCCTGCCGCAGGGCGAGATCTTCTTCGACAATGTTGAACTCGACATCGATCACCTCATCGTCGCGCCCGAGGATTACAAGAAGGGCGTTTATGCTATCCACAGCGAGGCCAATGCACTGATGGGCGGTGTCTTCACCGGCTGTGCGCGCGCCGCTTACGAGCATGCCTTCGCCTATGCTCATGAGCGCAAGCAAGGCGGTGTTCCGATTATCCGCCACCAGGATGTCGCCAAGCGTCTGTTTCACATGGCGCGCAAGGTCGAGCTTTCGCGCGCGATCACCCGCCGCGTCACGACCTTCAACATGCTCAACGACATGCCTGCGCTTCAGGCTGCGATGTTCTCGAAAGTGACCGCAACTCAACACGCCCTCGAAGTGGCCAGCGATGCTGTCCAGATGTTCGGAGGCAACGGTGTCACTCGCGAATATCCGGTCGAGAAGATATTTCGTGACGCGCGCTCCTCACTGATTGAGGACGGTTGCAACGAGATTCTGTCGATCAAGGGAGGAACGCTTATGGTCGATCCCGATCTGCTGAAACCCACTGCCTGAGGCTGCGCCGCCATCCGGCGGCAGCAAAAGGGCATTGTCTGTCGAAAATTGCATCTGCCGCGCTCCAATTTGGGGCTGCGGAAGGGGAGAATTGTCTTGCGCCAGAAGGCGGTCATTGCGGGAGTGGGGATCACTCCGTTTGGGAAACTTCTCGATCGCACCCTTGCCAGTCTCGGCCAGGACGCGATCCGGCAAGCGCTGAGCGATGCCGGCATAGGGCTCGATCGCATACAGGCGGTTTGGTCAGGTAATGCTGGCGGGCCCGTGGTTACCGGCCAAGTCTGCGTCGCTGGCCAGGTCGTGCTTCGACAGATGGGTTTCGGCGGCGTCCCCGTGATCAATGTGGAAAATGCCTGCGCTACCGCATCGACCGCGTTCCAGCAGGCTTGCTCGATGGTGTCACTGGGTGCCTATGATGTCGTTCTCGCCTTCGGGATGGAGAAACTCTACCATCCCGACAAGGAGCGGCCCATGGCCGTCTATGCGGGCTGCGTCGACACAGAGCGCCCGGAACTGTTGGACCAGTATCTGGTTGGCGATCTCAGTGCAGCGCAAGTCGAGGCGGCGCCGCAGGACCGTCGCTCGCTGTTCATGGATATCTACGCACGGATGGCGCGCGACTATATGGCGGCAAGCGGCGCGACCCAACGCGACTTCGCCCTGGTTTCGGCTAAGAATTCCCGGCACGGCAGTCTCAACCCCAATGCTCAGTTCCGCGATGTGCTGAGCGTCGAGGACGTTCTCTCCGCCAAGCTCATCTCTCCGCCGCTCACGTTGCCGATGTGCTCGCCCATTGGCGACGGGGCGGCGGCGGCAGTGATCGTCTCCCCGCGCGTGGCTGCGGAACTCGGCATCAGTGACCCGGTCCATGTGCTTTCCTCGATCGTGTCGAGTGGTTTCGACGTGGTCTCTGGAGCGCCGGGTGTCACGGTCACGGTCTCGCGCCAGGCTTATGAAGAAGCCGGTATCGATCCGCGCGACATCGACTGCGTCGAACTCCATGATGCAACGTCGCCGGCCGAACTCATCTATTATGAAGCGTTGGGCCTGTGCGGGATTGGCGAAGGGCCATCCTTCCTCGCCAGCGGTGCCACGACGCTCGGCGGGCATGTGCCGGTCAATCCCTCGGGGGGCCTCGTTCGCAAGGGGCATCCGATCGGCGCTACCGGTCTCGGCCAGATCCATGAATTGGTCCAGCAGCTGCGCGGGCGATGCGGTGCGCGCCAGGCCGTAGGGGCGAAACTGGCGTTCGCAGAAAATGGCGGAGGCTTCATCGGCACCGATGCAGCCGCCATCGCCATGACGGTGCTATCGCGATGAGCGCGCCGGTCCGGCCTCTGCTGCGAATGGTGCTCGACGGCGTGGCCTCGAACATGTCGGCGCCAATCGTCACCTTTGTCGACATCGATCCTGAAGGCACTTTCGTCGAGGAAGCGCGCACCTATGCCGATCTGCTTCTCGCGGGTCGGGAACTTGCTGGCGCACTGCGGGGTGCAGGCATGGTCGAAGGCGACGCCTTCGCACTTATCATGCGCAACCATCCCGAATTTCTCGAGGCAATGGTAGCATCCGAGATCGCCGGAACGGTTTTCGTGCCCATCGATCCTCGCACCCGAGGCGACAAGCTCGCCTATATGCTTCGCTTCTCGCGTTGCAGGGGAGCGATCGTCTCGCGCGACGTCCTGCCCCATCTCAATGCCTTGCGAGAGGGACTGCCCGATCTTGCCTGGGTCTGGGTCATCGACGACTTGGGTAGCAACCAAGATCACCATGCGTTGGCCGATGTCCGAGCTGCGGCGAAGCCAGTGGGGGAAGTCGCGCCGCGCCCGGCCGATAAGCCGATGCAGATGCTGTTTACGTCCGGCACGACCGGGGACCCCAAAGCAATCCTCGCACCACACGCACGTTTCGCAGCGGTCGCGTCGCTCGGCGCGGTGATCGGACTTAAGCCGAACGACATTCTTTACACCGGACTGTCGCTGACTCACGCCAATGCCCAACTTATCACGCTCGGGAATGGTTTGTCCTTACAACTCCCCGTCATCATCAGCCGACAGTTTACCAAATCCCGGCTTTGGGAAATCCTGGCGCGGTACGGCTGTACCACCTTCAACCTGCTGGGTGGCATGGCGACGGCGATATTCGCCGAGCCAGACGGACCATTTGATCGCGCGCACAAGGTTCGCTTTGTGCTGAGCGCCGGTATGCCAGCTTCGATGTGGCGTGCATTCGAAGATAGGTTCGGCGTCGGGATCTTCGAGTTCTTCGGTGCTGCGGAAGGCGGTCTGTCGCTCAACCCGCCCGGCACCGGCCCAGTCGGTTCAATCGGGAAACCGCCGGGTGGCGGCATCTGCGAGATACTCGGCAGCGACGGCACAGTACTTCCCGCGTTGGAACCTGGCGAAATCTGCTTTCGGAACGAGGACGGCTCGGTGGCTCCGGTGACGTATTTCGGCAATCCCGAGGCATCGGCTGCAAAAACGCGCAACGGTTGGTTTCACACGGGCGATATTGGCTGGAAAGACGAAAACGGTTGGCTGTTCTTCTCACATCGCGACGGCCATTCGATCCGGCGCAACGGTGACTTCATCGACGGTCGCGCGATCGAAACCGCGATTGCCGCGATGCCAGGCGTAGCGGATACCTATGTTTATGGTCTCTCCACGCCGAGGAACACGCCGGGCGAAAAGGAAGTGATCGCGGCGATCGTCGCCGGAGACGGTTTCGATGCTGCGATGGTCATTCCGGCATGTGCCGCAGCGCTCGGTTCGGCCAATGTGCCGACCTACCTCCAGATCGTCCAGGCCATCCCCAAGACGGCATCGGAGAAACCCCAGGACCGGCATCTCGCGGCGATGCTGGAAGAAGGAAACTGCCACCTGTTCGACAGGAACGGCCTGACAACATGGAACACAAGCGAGGAGAGGATTACATCATGACGGCACCTGTCGTGGTTTATGGCGCCAGCGGTTACACTGGCAAACTGATCGTTTGGCATCTGGCTTTGGCCGGGATTCCATTCATCGCAGCCGGGCGAAGCAAGGCACGCCTGGAAGAGCAGATGGCGAAAGTGCCGGAACTCGCCGGCGCGGACTACAGCATCGCCGAAGTAGCGCATGACCGGGCATCGCTCGCTGCGCTCTTTCAGGGCGCGAAGGTCGTCTACAACGTAACTGGGCCATTCATGCAGCTTGGCGAGCCGGTCGTTCAGGCGGCACTCGATGCGGGGTGTCACTACCTCGATACCACGGGCGAGACCGACTGGATGGCCTTCTGTCGCGACAATTACGGCGCGAAGTTTTCCGCCAAGAGCTTGCTGCTCGCGCCAGCGTCCTCATATATGTGGGCGGCAGGCAATATCGCGGCAGAGATCGCTCTCGAGACGCCGGGCGTCGACTCACTCGACATCCTCTATCTCGCGGATTCGAGCACCAGCGTCGCATCGACCAAGTCGTTTCTGCGGATGTGCACAAAGCCGCAGTATTTTCTCGAACACAACGAACTGGTCATGTGGCCCTATGCCACGGCCTATGATGTGCGTTCGCCCGACCAGAACCGGTTGTTCAAGGCGCTGCCGTGGAGCGGCGGCGGCGAACCGATCTGGTATATGGACGACGCCCGCGTCACGAATTGCACGACCCTGGTTGGATTCAAGAATCAGGTTATGTTTGGTGCGGTCCTCAATGTCCTCAAGGAATTTGAGGAAAAATACCGCAATCTTGATTATGATGCTCAGGAGCGCGTGACAAACGAGCTTGGCGGCGATCTCACCCAAGTTGAACCTGATCGCGAGGATCCGAACAGGAATCGCTCCGTGATCTCATGCATTGGTCGCGGCAATATGAACGGGGTCAGCGTCGTCATGCGCGGCAACTCACCCTATCTTCAGACCGGCGAACTCGCAGCAGAAGCGTGCCGTCGTATTCTGGCAGGCAAACTTCTCGCCACAGGCTTCCAATCGCCATCAAAAGCTATCGGAGCCCGCAACATTCTCAATGCCTGGGCAGAGAAGGGCTACCATAGCTGGTCAGCCACGGCACTATAAAATTAACGGAAAATCAAGACATTAAGGGGGTTATGATGAGAGTTTCCTTGAAAACTTACACACGGTTACTGACCGGATCGGCACTATTGGTGCTATTTGGCACACCTGCTTTGGCCCAGGAAGCAGAAGCCGTTTCACAAGACGATGGGGCAATTGCCGATATTGTTGTTGTAGCACAAAAACGTTCGCAGAATCTTCAGGACGTTCCGGTTGCTGTCTCCGCGCTTGCGGGCGACGAACTCCAGTCTCGCGGCGTCAGCGAAACGTCGGATTTGCAGGGCTTTGTTCCAAGCCTGCAGATCACCACCCCATATGGCAGAACCCAGCCGAACTTCGCTCTGCGCGGGGTGTCGGTCGCAAACGAGTTCTCGGCTTCGACCGCATCGCCCGTCGGCGTCTATGTCGATGAAGTCTACCAGAGCTTCCGAGCCAGCCACGGCCAGCAACTTTACGATCTGGAGCGCGTCGAGGTGCTGCGCGGCCCGCAGGGTACGCTCTATGGCCGAAACACCACAGGCGGTGCGATCAGCTTTTTCAGCAACAAGCCCAAGCTAAGCGATTCAGAAGGTTATCTGACCGCTGGTTACGGCAATTATGACACATGGACATTGGAGGGAGCCGCTGAGGCAACGCTCGTTCCGGACGTGCTTGGCATCCGCATCGCCGGGACTTTCGCCAAAGGGGATGGTTGGCAGTTCAATCCCGTTCAGAACCGGGATACAGGGACTACAGACACAGTTGCTGGTCGCGTGAGCATACGCTGGAAGCCCAGTGAAACCCTCGATATCAACCTCAAAGGTTATGTGGCACGCGACAATCCAGTTGCCCCGAACCCCTATGCAATCGGGCAATTGGCAGGGGATCGCGATGTTCTGGGCTATTCGCGGTTCGATCCGGCACAGAATGGCGGCCGTGCCCTGAATAGGGATGAAGTGGCTGCTGACACAGGAGGAAACTACTACACCTCTTCGAGTGGATTGTCCTTGAACATCTCTGCAGAGCTGTCCGATAGTCTGACTCTGACCTCGATCACAGGCTATGATTGGGGGAAGTATCGCAACTCGCCATTTGATTGTGATGGCTCGCCAAACGACGTGTGTGCACTACGCTACAATTCTACCAGCCGCAACTTTAACCAGGATCTGCGCTTCAGTTTCAACACCGACAAGTTGAACTTGATCGCTGGCTTGTACTACGGCAAGGACACGATCAAGACACGCAACGAGATTGATTTCTTCGGCGTGCTTGAACCCCTTCTGCGTGGAGCGGGGGTTGGCAACAGCTTTTTCAACGCCCCCGTGTCTGCGCCGCAAGCTGCAGCTATTATTCCGGCATTTGCTGTCAACCCGGCGCTTGATCCCACCACCGCTGCTGGCTGTGCTCCAGTGGCCACAGGCAACCCGAATGGTTTTCTTGATGCTCGGTCGCTCATTGCCTTCCTGACCGATGTCCAACTCAACAATTCCGGTGGCGGCGGTTTCGGCGGCGCAATTTCCGCAGCATGCCGTGCGGCGGGTGCTCCGCCGTTCGGTCCAATCAATGGCGTCCAGCAATTCACTGTCAGCCGGCCATCGATGGCGATTTACGCCGATGCGACCTATGATGTGACTGACGCGCTTACCGTCAGTTTGGGACTGCGATACACGCGCGACAAGATCAACTACCTCAATGGCCGTACCGTCCTGTTCGACCTGAGCGGTACCAACATCGTTGCCAGCACCATTCCTTACACATTTCCATTTGACCCGTCGGTGCCTGCACTTGAGCAACGCGAGCGTGCCAATCGCCTCACTGGCCGTTTCAACGTCAGCTATGATTTTTCTGACGATATTATGGGCTATGTGAACTATAGCCGTGGCTATCGGAGTGGTAGCTTCAATGGTTTGGCTTATCAGGGAACCAACCAGGTTTATTACATTCAGCCTGAAGAAATTAATGCCTATGAAGGCGGTTTGAAAATGCGCCTATTTGATCGGCGCGTGCAGATAAACTTAGCTGGATTTTACTACGACTATAAGGGGCACCAAGTTACACAGGTTATTGGCGCCACGTCGTTCACACGCAGTGCCGATGGCCGCCTTTATGGCGGCGAGGCGGAGCTCACTTGGCAGATCGTTCCTTCACTGCGTTTTGACGCTTCGGCCAGCCTGCTCAGAAGCAAGTATCAGGGTAATGTCCTGAATCCGGCTGATCCTTCGAGCCCCACTCGCAACGTCAATGGCAACCCATTCCCGAACGCACCGCGTGAAACCTTCTCGTTCGGTCTCGACTGGGATGCTTACAAATCGGACGACTGGAAGGTGAACCTGCGCGCCGACGCAGCCTATACGGGTCGATACTTCTTCGATCCGTTTGGAGACTATGGTCTGAATCCGTGTGATAGGCCTGGTGCTCCTGGAGCCGTCCGCCCAGCAGGTGTTGCCATTACATGCGGAAACCCGGGTTATTGGCTCGCAAACAGTCGCCTGACTGTTGAAAGAGGGAACTACTCTGCAAGTTTCTGGGTCAAGAATCTGACCAACAAATTTTACTACAGCTATGGTCTTAACATCGACATTTTCGGCCTCGATTACCTGAACCGTGGTACACCGCGGACCTATGGTGTCGAATTGACTGCAAGGTTCTGATTGCGATGGCCGGGAGGAAGAACATCCCTCCCGGCCATTCGCTGGCCAATTATGCATTGAGTGTCTGAACCGAAACTCTCGTTTCGTATCATACTATCAGAAACAGAGTTGGGTTATCGACAGCGCTTCTCGCTAGATCTACGCGCTGATTTACCCCTCCTTTGCCTGACCAGTTCAACGGCTGTCGCGACAGGTGATCGGAGCGACCAAGCAAAATTCATGACAAACTTCACGCCGAAACAGACGGTGGCACATTCGCAGTTCAATAGGGGGAGCATAAAATATGTCAGGCAGATTAGTAGGCAAGGTCGCCTTGGTCACGGGCGGCGCTCGCGGCATCGGCAATGCAATCTGCCGCGCCCTTGCACTGGAAGGTGCAGCGGTAGTCGTGACCGACGTCATCGTCGATGAAGGCCGGGTGCTAGTCGATCAACTCGCGAGCAGTGGTCACAAGGCGGTATTTCATCGGCAGGATGTTACCTCCGAACCTGGCTGGGACGAGATATTTGAGATCGCTGGTGCCGCGCTTGGCCCGATCAATATCGTCGTCAACAATGCCGGAATCGCAATCCCGGGTTCGATCGAGGATCAGACGTTTGAGGCCTGGCGCAAGACCATGGCGGTCAACCTCGACGCCGTGTTTCTTGGTACACGCGCTGCGGTCCGCAGTATGAAGCAGCGAGGGGGAGCCATCATCAACGTCTCGTCGATCGAAGGTATCGTCGGCAATCCCCATGTACCAGCCTACAATGCATCGAAGGGTGGTGTTCGTCTCCTGACGAAGTCCGCCGCACTGCATTGCGCGCGTTCAGGCTATCCGATCCGCATCAACAGCCTGCATCCCGGATATGTTGCGACGCCCCTTGTAATTGACGCCCTTCCACTGCTGCCGGACGATTTTGGTGCCCAGGCGTTGGCACGTACGCCGATGGGCAGGTTCGGTGAAACCGACGAGATCGCGCGCGCAGTGGTGTTCCTGGCTTCGGATGACTCCAGCTACATGACCGGCGCAGAATTGATCATCGACGGAGGATATACCGCATGAGCGCAGAAACCTTCCCGGCGATCATTATCGATCGCGAAGGAGACGGACAAAAGGTATCGTTCCGGAGTATTGACGAAACCGCCCTGCCACCCGGCAATACATTGGTTCGGGTCGAAGCATCGACGGTCAATTACAAGGACGGCCTTCTCCTTTCCGGCGCGATCCCGCTGATTCAGTCCTTTCCGATGGTGCCCGGCATCGATCTGGCCGGGATCGTCGAATGGAGCGACCACCCCCGCTGGCGACCCGGCGACCGCGTAATTGCCAACGGCTGGGGTCTGGGTGAACGGCATTGGGGCGGATATGCCGGCAAGTGCCGTCTTGACGGCGACTGGCTCGTCGCATGTCCTGATCGCTTCTCGGCGAAACAGGCAATGGCGATCGGCACCGCCGGATATACCGCTATGCTATGTGTGCTTGCTTTGGAACGACAGGGTGTACAGCCCGATGACGGTGAAATTCTAGTCACCGGCGCAAGCGGCGGCGTTGGAAGTATCGCCATTTCGTTGCTGGCTAGGCGCGGGTATCGAGTTGTAGCGGCGACGGGACGCTTGTCGGAAGAGCCTTACCTGCGCCATCTCGGCGCCGCGTCGCTAATCGACCGCGCCGAATTCGCGCAGGCTGGAGCACCGTTGCAGAAAGAGCGTTGGGCTGGCGCTATCGATACCGCCGGCAGTCATATGCTGGCCAACATCTGCGCGTCGCTCCGTTACGGGGGCACGGTCGCGGCAACCGGTATCGCGCAGGGAGCCGACTTCCCGGCGACCATGTATCCGCTGGCATTACGCGGCATTACCATTTGTGGCGTCGATAGCGTGCACGCTGCCGTCGAGTTGCGGCAAACGACCTGGAAGGCTCTGGCGGCGGAATTGGACCTCGGCCTCCTCAAAAGCATGACAAACGAAATTGCATTGGCGGATGTGATCGAAGTGGCACCGACCATTTTGGCTGGCGGGGTTCGTGGACGGATTGTTGTGGAAGTAGGAACATGACGCAGAACAAGCAGGACCAAAAATCGATCTTCATCACAGGTGCTGCATCTGGGATCGGGCGGGAGAGTGCAAAGCGATTTCTAGCCGCAGGCTGGCGGGTCGGCTTGTCCGATCGGAATGCCGGCCTGCTGGAAGCCCTACGGGAAGAACTGCACGGCGACGCCCTGGTCTACGAAGCCGATGTTCGAGACGCCGGCGCACTCGCTGATGCGCTGGCGTGTTTTTGCAGAGAACAAGGTGGACTTGACGCCTTGTTCAACTGCGCCGGCATTCTGGAAATGCGCGCGTTTGCGGAAACCGATCTCGATCGGCTGAAGGATATCGTTGATGTCAATCTCATGGGCGTCATCAATGCCACTCATGCTGCCATTCCCTGGCTAAGGAAGGGCCGCGATCCGCACATTGTCAACATGTCCTCTGTCTCCGCGATCTACGGCATTCCCGAGGAAGCGGTCTATTCAGCAAGTAAGTTTGCGGTGCGTGGGCTTACCGAAGCGTGGAACATCGAGCTGGAAGGCGCCGGGATTTGGGTCAGCGACGTGATGGTAGCCTATGTTGCAACACCGATGGTGCAGAATGCCGCAAGAAGGGCCAAGTCGGTCGATATCCTTGGCATCAACGTAACGCCCGCACAGGTCGCTGATACAGCATTCGCTGCCACCACGGGCCGCAAGGTGCATTGGTTCGTCACTGACGCTGACGCCGCCGTCGCGTCGAAGATTGATGAAACACCTTGGGAAGCGCGGCGAAACTTTGTGAAGAGCATCACAGGTTTTTGACACCTTCGCCGCACCGTGACGACGCGTGAGTAAGGAAGCCAGATCACGATGCTGCTTCAAGGCGGTTTGTAACGGCAGGTACACTTGGAGAAAGTTTGATGAAAGCCCTGGTCTGCGTGAAGCGCGTGATCGACTACAACGTGAAGCCGCGGGTGAAATCCGACGGTACCGGCGTTGATCTCGCCAATGTGAAGATGAGCATGAACCCGTTCGACGAGATCGCGGTCGAAGAAGCCATCCGCCTCAAGGAAAAGGGCGTGGTTTCGGAGATCGTCGCGGTTTCGGTCGGTCCAGCCAAGGCCCAGGAAACGCTGCGCACCGCGCTGGCGATGGGCGCAGACCGCGCCGTGCTGGTCCAGGTCGACGATGGCGTCGAGGTTGAGCCGCTCGCCGTCGCCAAGATCATCAAGGGTGTGGCCGAGGAAGAGGCCCCGGGCCTGATCATCACCGGCAAGCAGGCGATCGACGACGACTCGAACCAGGTCGGCCAGATGGTCAGCGCGCTGATGGGCCGCCCGCAGGGCACCTTCGCCAACGAAGTCACCGTTGAAGGCGATTCGGTCGTCGTGAAGCGTGAAATCGACGGCGGTCTGGAAACCGTGAAGCTGGTGCTGCCGGCAGTGGTCACCACCGACCTGCGCCTCAACGAGCCGCGCTATGCCTCGCTGCCGAACATCATGAAGGCCAAGTCGAAGCCGCTCGCCACCAAGGCCCCGGCCGACTACGGCGTGGACATCGCGCCGCGCCTGCAGACCCTTAAGGTCAGCGAACCGCCGGTGCGCAGCGCCGGCATCAAGGTGGCAGACGTGGACGCCCTCGTCGCCAAGCTCAAGGAAATGGGAGTCGCCTGATGGCCAAGACGCTCGTTTGGGTCGAACACGACAACACCTCGGTCAAGGATGCTACCCTGGCCGTCGTCACCGCCGCTGCCCAGCTGGGTGAAGTCCACCTGCTGGTCGCCGGTTCGGGCTGCGCCGGCGTTGCTGCCGAAGCCGCCAAGATCGCCGACGTTGGCAAGGTCCACCTGGCTGACGACGCGGCCTATGCCAATGCGCTGGCTGAAAACGTCGCGCCGCTGGTGGCCGGGCTGATGGCCAGCCACGACGCGTTCCTAGCTCCTGCCACAACCACCGGCAAGAACGTGGCACCGCGCGTGGCCGCACTGCTCGACGTGATGCAGATTTCCGACATCCTTTCGGTCGAAGGCCCCAAGATCTTCACCCGCCCGATCTATGCCGGCAACGCCATCGCCACGGTCGAATCGAGCGATGCCAAGCTGGTGATCACCGTGCGCGGCACCGCCTTTGCCAAGGCGGAAGTCGGCAGCGGCTCGGGCAGCGTTGAAGCCGTTTCGAGCGCGGGCGATGCCGGCCTGTCGAGCTTCATCGGTTCGGAAATCGCCAAGAGCGAACGTCCCGAACTGACCAGCGCCAAGATCATCGTCTCGGGTGGCCGTGCGCTCAAAGACGCAGATACCTTTAAGGCCACCATCTTCCCGCTGGCCGACAAGCTGGGTGCCGCGGTTGGCGCCAGCCGCGCTGCGGTCGACGCTGGCTACGTGCCCAACGACTTCCAGGTCGGCCAGACCGGCAAGATCGTGGCATCCGAAGTCTATGTCGCGGTCGGCATCTCGGGCGCGATCCAGCACCTTGCGGGCATGAAGGATTCCAAGACCATCATCGCCATCAACAAGGACGAAGACGCCCCGATCTTCCAGGTGGCGGACATCGGCCTGGTCGCCGATCTGTTCAACGCGGTACCGGAACTGACCGGCAAGCTCTGAGCAGCGTCCACAAATTTAAGAAGGGCCACCATGACTTTTACCGCTGCCGTGACCGAACAACGCTTTGTCCTCGAACATGTTGCGCGGATCGCCGATCTGGCCACCGCAGAGCGCTTTGCTGCGGCCGAGCCTGACATGATTGACGCGATCCTGGGAGGCGCAGCGGCGCTGGCTGAAGGGGAATGGGCACCAACCAATCGCACCGGCGATACCGTCAATCCCAGATGGGTTGATGGCGACGTGACCATGCCGCCGGGCTTTCGCGAAGCCTACCGTGCTTATGTCGATGGCGGCTGGGGGACGATTGCGGGTCCGGTCGAATACGGCGGCCAGGGCATGCCCAACGCGCTGGGCTTCGCCGTGATCGAAAGCCTGGGTGCGGCCAACATGGGCTTTGGCCTATGCCCGATCCTGACCTCTGGCGCGGTCGAGGCGTTGGCCAGCCACGGCAGCGACGAGTTGCGCGCGGCCTATCTAGAAAAGCTAGTGTCTGGCGAATGGACTGGCACGATGAATCTGACCGAGCCGCAGGCCGGATCGGACGTCGGCGCGCTGCGCACTTCTGCAACGCCGGCGGGCGATGGTTCGTGGCGGGTCAAGGGGACCAAGATCTTTATCACCTTTGGTGAGCATGATCTGGCGGACAACATCATCCATCTAGTCTTGGCCCGCACACCAAACGGCGCGCCGGGAACGCGCGGAATATCGCTGTTCCTGGTACCCAAGGTACGCCCAGATGGCAGCAGCAACGATCTTCGCTGCGTTTCGATCGAGCACAAGCTGGGAATCCATTCTTCTCCCACGTGTGTCATGTCCTTTGGCGATAACGACGATTGCCACGGCTGGCTGATCGGGCCGGAATTCGGCGGAATGCGGGCGATGTTCACGATGATGAACAACGCCCGGCTTAATGTTGGCTTGCAAGGCGTGCAGATAGCCGAACGCGCGACCCAGCAGGCGCTGGCCTATGCTCGAGAACGGGTTCAGTCATCTCGCGTGGGCGGCGATGCGACCCGCCCTGTGGTAATCGTCCAGCACCCTGATGTGCGGCGCATGCTGATGCGGATGATGGCGCAGACCCAAGCGGCGCGCGCCTTGGTCTATGCCGCCGCGGCAGAAATCGACCGCGCCCATCTTGGCATCGTGGGCGCCAAGCAGCGATTGGATCTGCTGACTCCGTTGGCCAAGAGCCACGCCACCGACATTGGCTGCGAAGTAACTTCACTGGGAGTCCAGGTGCATGGCGGTATGGGCTTTATCGAGGAAACAGGGGCCGCTCAGCATTACCGCGATGCGCGCATTGCGCCGATCTATGAAGGTACCAACGGAATTCAGGCCGCTGACTTGGTTGGCCGCAAGCTGACTGGCGATGGTGGCGCGGGCATGGCTACGTTGATCGCCGAAGTGCGAGCCGAAGCGCGAGATAAGGGGGTGCTTGCCCTTGCCGCGACAGTCGAAGAACTGACGAAGGTGCTGCTATACGCCGAAATCGACGACCGGTTGGCCGCCAGCGCGCCTTATCTGACCATGGTGAGCACAATGATATGTGGCTGGCTGATGGAACGCCAGGGCCTTATTGCCTCGCGCCTACTAGCCAGCGGTGAAGGCGAAGTAGGATTTTTGTCCCGAAAGCGATCCGCCGTTGACTGGTATCTCACTCACCTCGTGCCAGAAGTAGGGGGATTGGCGTCATCGGTAAGAGCTGGAGCATTGCATCTTTATGACGGCCTACCGATGGAGATGTGATGGCTTATGATCGATTTGGTCTCAGATAGATCAACGCCAAACTCCAATGCCAATTGAACTGCGCCAACTTCGCTATGCGGTCGCAACGGCCGATGCGAAGAGTTTCGCGCGGGCGGCGGCAATGCTTAACGTCAAACAAATCACCCTGAGCAGGCGGGTCCAACAGCTCGAGGACCGTCTCAACATAAAGATGTTTGAGCGCTCCACGCGCGGTGCAGAACTGACCGAACATGGTCAGGTGTGCGTCGAACTCGCCCGCCGCATCATCACCGATGTCGATAACCTCAAAACCATTGCCCGCAACGTGAGCTACGGTTTGCAAGGCCGGATCACTGTAGGCTTCTGCACAAGTCTGATGTCGGGCAATCTCAAGCTGGCAATCTCGGACTATCTGACGAAATTCCCGGACGTCCAGTTCGACGGCGAAGAGGCCGGTCCCGACGAATTGCGCCACGGCCTTCATCTTGGGACGATCGATCTCGCGGTTTGCCCCATCGGCATCGAAGAGGAAGGCCTGGCTTCACGCCCGGCCTGGGCCGAGAGGATACTTGTAGCCCTCCCGGTCGATCATGAGTTGCTGGCAAGGGATCGCATCTACTGGCAGGATCTGCGCCGTGAAGTTTTCGTGGTGCAGGCTGGCGGTTTGGGGCCATCGTTCGGCAACCTCATCGCTGCGCGATTGACCGAGCAAAGCAAGAGTCCGGCGATCATCCGCCAGAACACCAGCCTTGAGAGCGTGATCAGCATCGTGGCGGCCAAGCGCTTCATCACGATCGCGACCGAAGCTTCCCAGGGCGTGAACTGGCCGGATATCGAATTCCGCGAGATATTCGATGCCAATGGTCCAACCCGGCTCGACTATGCCTTTTATTGGCGCGACGGCAACGCCAACCCAGCCCTCAAGCAGTTCTTCTCGATGATCGGGGAACGCTATCCCAGCTGAGCCGATCGGCGCGATTTCGTAAAGCTTCGGTCAGTCGCGATGAACCGATCAATCATCGGCGGGATCAGCCGCTCGGGCGCCGGCGCGCCTTTGGTGTCGCCACCATTGAGCACGGTCGCATAGGCGAGCAGCTCACGGTGCAGCCGCGCCGACACCTCAATTGTCAGCCGCACCGGCTTTTCATCGGCGAGGTCGGCCAGTTTCAGCCGCGTCATTGGCCATCTCCCAGCACAATATCGCGGGTCACCAACACCCGCACCGGAAACCCGGGCCGGATGGTCAGTGTCGGTCGCACATTGAGTTCGCGCGACACGATCTGCTCGCCGGCGCGATTGATGCTGTCTTGGCTGCCGCGGCGCAAGGCGCGCGTAATGTTGTCATCGCTGCCCGAGCCAAGCTCCGAACCAACGCCTAGCAAGGTCGAGACCAGCGCGGCCTTGAGCAAGCCGCCCCAATGATAGTCGGTGCCGTCCTGCAATCCTGCGAACCCACGTGGGTCGGACGCAGGCTGACGTTCGAGCACAATCGAGCGGCCATCGGGCAGGATCAGCCGGTTCCAGGCGAGCAGGATCCGGCTCTGCCCGAAAGCGACGTCGGCGTCATAGTCGCCGATCAGCCGCGAGCCCTGCGGGATGAGCAGGATGCGCCCCGTCGGGCTGTCAAAGACATTCTGGGTAACCTGTGCGGTCACCAGCCCTGGAAGGTCGGAGCGAATGCCTGTGATCAGCGCTGCGGGAATGACAGATCCCGCCTGCAGGATTGAAGGAGAGGCCAATCCGGTCAGGCGCTCGCCCGACACGGTGCGCCGGTCACTGGCGCGTTGAAGGAAGGCCTGCTTGCGGGCAGCGTCGGACTGCGGCGCCGCCACAGGTGTTGCAGCCGATGCTTCGGCTGGTGGCGGGAGGCTCACAAGGCCCGCACTCCCACTTCCCGGCGATCCGCCGCCGAAGAACAGGCGGCTACCGCGCGCGACTTCGCGTTCCTGCTCGGCGCGATTGCGAGCGGCATCAGCGGCAGCGACTGCCGGGTCGACTGAAGCCGCAGGCGGCTGCGCGCCAATCGGAGGCAGGGCAGCGACGTCACCGCGCCGCTGGGCATCGAGGATGGGCTTGCCAAGATCGCCGGGGAGCGGAGCCCCGAGCTTGGGCACCTGGCCGTAATCCTTGGGTGCTCCCGCGAGATTGTCGGCCACCGCCACGCCATCGGTGTTGTAGAGTTCTTCAGCCCCCTTCCGGCCAGCAGGCTGGAGCGCATAGATCAGCGCACCGCCGACCAGCGCGAAACCGCAGGCCGAGGCAATGCCGATCGCTTTGCGAGACAGACGCATCACGCGCGGTGGATCGCCGCGCAGCTTGACCGCGCTATCCGGATCCACGGGCGGTACTTCGGGGCGTTCGGTCTGACCTTGCCCGTTCATGCCCGCCCCCGCCGGTTGGAGGTGATCCGGACAGTCTGCTGCCCCTTGCGCCCGCCGAGCCGCAGTTCGGCCTTTGCGAACAGCCTGTCGACGATCATGTAGCGACCGGCGACCCGGTAGTTGACCAATTCGGCTTCGCCCTTGGCGCCGATCACGAATAGCGGCGGCAGCTCACCCTGCGCGATGCTCTCGGGGAATTCGATAAACACGCGGACCCCGTCGTCGAACGCGCGCAGCGGCCGCCAGTCGGGGCGGTCGCCGTCGATCGCATATCGGAAATTGAGCAGCGACAGATCCATGCCCGCCGTAACTGGCGCGGCACGCTCTGCTTCGGCCCGGGCCTGGCGCAGCGCGATCAACTCGTCCTGCGGATAGGTCCAGGAGACCGACGCCATATAGACCGAAGGATTGGCACGCAGCTCAACATGGTATGTGCGCCGGTCGGTGTTGATCACCAGATTGGTCGCGATGTCGGGACGGATCGGCTTCACCAGAATGTGAACCCGCGACGCGGGTCCGCTGCCGCTGACGGTATCGCCGATCATCCAGCGCACCGTGTCGCCGGATGCGACCGGACCCGAGCCGACCAGTTGTTCACCTTCCTGCAGGGCGATGTCGGTCACTTGTCCGGGTTTGGCATAGACCTGGTAGAGCGCGCCTTCGGTGTAGGGAAAGACCTGGATCGCGTTGATGAACCCGGTTCGGTCGGGCTGCACCCGTGCCGCCTCCATTGCCGCTCCCACCCTGTCCCGGGGCAAGGACGGGCGGGAGCGGCCCGCAGCGCGGGGGAGCGACGCTTGCGGAAACTGTTTGAGCTGGCCAGGAAGCGGTAGCGGTACAGGGATCGCGATCACACGCTCGGCTGAATGGGTCGCCTGCGGAACCTCGCCCGGAACCGCAGGCGATGCAGGCTGATGCGTTTTAGATTCTTTGGCCTGCACGGGCGAGGCAAGCGCTGTGCTTGCTGCGAGCACGGCAAAGGCGATGCGGCGATTGGCCGTTGCAAAAGTGCTGATCATGATCCGAGTTCCTTCGACCAATTGATGGCGTTGACGAAGATGCCGAGCGGGTTCTTGCGCAGGGCATCGGGGGTGCGGGGGACCTGGACGACGATGGTCAGGATCGCGGTCCAGCGGCTCGTTTCGGCAAGACTGCCGTCGCGGTATCGCCGCTCGACCCAGGCGACGCGGAAGCTGGTCGGCGAGGCGCGGATGACGCTGGTGACGTCCACACCAACTTGCTCCCTGCCGATCAGGGCGAACGGATCATTGGTCCGAGCGTAGTCGTTGAGCGCAAGCGCGCCCTTGTCGGTCGCAAAATCGTAGGCGCGCAGCCAGTTCTGGCGGACGATGATCGGATCGTCGGGGACGGCGCGGACCTGCTCGATGAATCGGGCCAGATGGAACGCTACCTGGGGGTCCGAAGGCGTATAGCCGACATCGGCGGGGGCGACGGCCTGCGCCTCACCGAGCTTGTCGACCTGAACTACCCAAGGGATGATGGAACCACGCGCACCTTGCCAGATGATCCCCGCAGTGAGGCACGTCGAAAGACCGAGCGCGCCGAAGAAGGCAAGCCGCCAGCTGCGCGCCTGGACGCGGGCAGAACCGATCCGGTCATCCCAGACCTGCGCGGCGCGCTGGTAGGGCGTTTCGGGGTCGGGGGTCTTGCCGTAGCGGATCGAGGGTCGTCGGAACATAGGTCAGTCCTTTTCGGAAGTGTCGATGGAAGCTCCGCCGCCGTGGCTGTCGCCAGATTTCAGCGTATGGGCGGCGATGGTCGCGCCGTGCGCGATGGTCTGCCGGTCCTTCATCGCCTTGGCCCAAGCTGGTTGACCTGCGTCGGCGCTTGGCGGAGGTGGCGGCGGTGTGTTTGGTCCGGGCGTGATCGTGCCGCCGGTGTTGGTGATTGCGGCGCGGCTGCCTTCGCGGAACGACTGCTTCACGCCATCGCCCGCTTTGCGCAGCGGCGAGGTTGCAGCCCCCACGGCGGCATCGCCGACCGCGGCCATGCCTGAGCCGACCGCAGCCGCGCCAGATTTGCCCGCCGAACCCAAGGCATAGGCCATGGTAGCCCCGCCAGCGGCACGCGAGGTGCCATGCGCGACGTTGGATGCAGCGCTGGCGACCGCGCCGCCTGCGAGCTTCGCTCCAGCAACCGCACCTGCGGCTGCACCACCGGCAAGCAGCGCGGTCCCGGCAGCAGCACCTGCGCCAAGCTGCGGTCCACCAGAGACGATGCCATTGGCGATGCCAGGGCCAAAGATGCCAAGGCCAAGCAGAGCCAGACTGGCGAGCATGATCGACAGCGCGTCCTCAATGGTCGGCTCGCCTGAAATCGCGCTGGTGAACTCGGAGAAGATGGTCGAGCCGATGCCGACGATCACCGCAAGCACCAGCACCTTGATACCGGATGAGACGACATTGCCGAGCACGCGCTCAGCCATGAACGCGGTCTTGCCGAACAGGCCGAACGGGATCAGCACGAACCCGCAGAGCGTGGTCAGCTTGAACTCAATGAGGGTGATGAACAACTGGATCGACAGGATGAAGAAGGCGATGATGACGATCGCCCAGGCGACCAGCAAGATCACGATTTGGAGGAAGTTCTCGAAGAAGCTGACGAACCCCATCAGGTCCGAAATCGCGGTCAGCATCGGCTGTGCGGCATCGAGGCCGACCTGCGCGACCCGGCCTGGCTGCAGCAGTTCAGCAGCGGTAAAGCCTGTGCCGCTGGCCTTGAGGCCAAGCCCGGCGAAACTCTCGAAGACAATGCGCGCGAGGTTGTTCCAGTTGCCGATGATGTAGGCAAAGATCCCGACGAACAGCGTCTTCTTGACCAGACGCGCGAGCACGTCGTCGGCCTCGCCCCACGACCAGAACAAAGCGGCCAGCGTCACGTCGATCACGATCAAAGTGGTCGCAATGAACGCGACCTCGCTAGACAGCAGGCCGAAGCCACTGTCGATGTAGCGCGAGAAGATGTCGAGGAAGCGGTCGACGACGCCGGTGCCACCCATGTCAAAAGCCCTTTGCTGATTGGGATTCGGATGACGGCATCGGAGCCGGAGCCGCACTCGCACCGACCGCACGATCGCTGGCAGCGTCGCTGGCTTCGGACTCTACCCCAAGGAACCGCCGTCGCTTCTCGGCCCAAGCCGCGCGGCAGTCGGGCGACGACAGCGCGAGTTCGCCCATCGCCCCGCAGGCACGCAGCTGTGCAGGCAGTGGATCGCCGTCGGGCTCCCAGACGGTGATCACTTCCGGCAGCGGTTCCGGGCGCTCTTCGCGCAGCTGAAGCAGCGACATCGTCAGTGCCACAGCGACGAATGCCCCAGCTCCGATCCGCGCGAAGAGCTTGGTGTCCATCGCCTCAGTTCCGGAACATCTGGGCGGTGGTGGGAACGTAACCGCGCCCGGGTTGAAGGAAGCGGCGAAGCTGCTCGCGCGCCTGGACCTTGGCCGCAGCAGCATTGGCGGCATCGAGCGACTGGGCGCGCCCGAGGCTGGCAACGGTCGCAGTCAGGTCGGCGAGCTGCTGCGACTGAAGCGCCAGCAGCTGGTTTCCGGCTTGCGCGGCTTGCAGCGCGCCAGTTGCCGACTGGCTGGCGGTGACCAGGCTTTGCACTGCGGTGCGCGCACCTTCGATATTGCTGACCGCACCGGCCTGAACCTTGAGCGCATCCTCGAACGCGGCAACGCTACCCCGCCAGCGCTCCTCAGCACCTTGGACCATCGCGCGCTGGCTGCCGGTCAGGTCGATATCTTTGTACTGCCGTCCGAACTCGCGCTCGATTTGCTGGACATCGTAAGCAATGCCCTGCGCACGGGCGAGCAACTGCTGCGTTTGCTGGATTTGCTGCTGCAACGGTTGGAGCATCGTCAGCGGCAGGCTTTGCAGGTTGCGCGCTTCGTTGATCAGCGAGGTCGCCTGGTTCTGCAGCTGGCGGATCTGGTTGTTAATCTGCTCGAGCGTGCGCGCCGCCGTCAGGATGTTCTGCGAGTAGTTCGAGGGATCGTAAACGATCCCGCCGAACTGCGCATAGGCCGGTGCGGGCACAAGCGCGGTGACTGTCATCGACAGCAAGGCCGCGCCAGCGGCGAGCAGATTGCGGATGCGGGGGGACTTCATGGGCATTACTCCTTGGGTTGGCCCAATTGGGCGGGGGGAATGGGTTCGAGAGCCGGGAGCATGTCAGCGGCCCATGCGAGGCCGCGATGACGCAGCCAGGCGGACGCAAAGCCTGTCGTCCCATGCGTTTCGGTCAGTTCGGCAATCGCCAGTTGGTCGGTCTTCGACGAGGTGGCGGTGTGAGCGAGCGCGACTTCGCCAAGACCCAGCTCGAACAGCCGGTTGCCGCGCGCCGACTGGCAATAATAGTCGCGCTTGGGGGTCGCCCGCGCGACGATCTCGATCTGCCGGTCGTTGAGGCCAAAGCGGCGGTAGATGCTCAAGATCTGCGGTTCGACGGCACGCTCGTTGGGCAGAAAAATGCGGGTCGGGCAGCTTTCGATGATGGCAGGCGCGATCGCGCTCGTCTCGATGTCGGCAAGGCTCTGCGTCGCGAAAACCACGCTCGCGTTCTTCTTGCGCAGCGTCTTCAACCATTCGCGCAGCTGCGCGGCGAAGGCCGGACTGTCCAGCACCAGCCAGCCTTCGTCGATGATGATCATCGTCGGCGAGCCGTCGAGCCGTCCTTCGATACGGTGGAACAGGTAGGAGAGCACGGCAGGCGCGGCCGCCGATCCGGTCAGCCCTTCCGTCTCGAACGCCTGGAAGCTGGCTACGCCTAGATGTTCAATCTCGGCATCGAGCAACCGCCCGAACGGTCCGCCGATGCAGTAGGGCGCCAGCGCCTGCTTCAATGCCTGCGACTGGAGCAACACGGCAAGTCCCGTCAGCGTGCGCTCGGCAACAGGAGCAGTGGCAAGCGAAGTCAGCGCCGACCAAAGATGCTCCTTGGTCGCCGGATCGACGGCCACACCTTCGGAAGTGAGGATCGCCTGGAGCCATTCGGCGGCCCAATTGCGTTCGGCAGGTTCATTGATGCGTGCCAGCGGCTGCAACAGCACCGCGCCAGCGCTGTCTTCGGAAAGGCTGGTGCCCAGATCCTGCCAGTCGCCGCCGCAAGCGAGCGCGGCGGCACGGATCGAGCCACCGAAATCGAAGGCGAAGACCTGGGCGCGATTGTAACGCCGGAACTGCAGTGCCATTAGCGCGAGCAGCACCGACTTGCCCGCCCCAGTCGGCCCGACGATCAGGGAATGCCCGACGTCACCGACATGGAGCGAAAACCGGAACGGGGTCGAACCTTCGGTCCGCGCATAGAAGAGCGGAGGGGCGGCAAAGTGTTCGTCCCGTTCCGGCCCGGCCCACACGGCTGAGAGGGGGATCATGTGGGCCAAGTTGAGCGTGGAAATCGGTGGTGTGCGGACATTGGCGTATACATGGCCGGGCAGCGAGCCGAGCCAGGCTTCGACCGCGTTCATGCCTTCGACGATCACGGTGAAATCGCGGCCCTGGATGACCTTCTCGACCAGTCGCAGCTTCTCGGCTGCGAGCGCAGGATCCTCGTCCCAGACGGTGACGGTGGCGGTGACATAGGCCTGGCCGACATGATCGGCGCCAAGCTCCTGCAGCGCTGCATCGGCGTCAGCGGCCTTGTTCGAGGCGTCGCTGTCGAGAAGCGTCGACGCCTCGTTGGTCATAACCTCCTTGAGGATCGCGGCGACCGACTTGCGCTTGGCGAACCATTGCCGCCGGATCTTCGCCGTCAGCTTGGTCGCATCGGTTTTGTCGAGCATCACCGCGCGGGTTGACCAACGATAAGCGAAGGCGAGCCGGTTGAGCTCGTCGAGCAGGCCAGGGAAGGTTGAACTGGGAAAGCCGACCACGGTTAGCGTGCGTAGATGGGCGCGACCGAGGCGCGGTTCGAGCCCGCCAGTGAGCGGCTCGTCGGCCAGCAGCGCATCGAGGTGCATTGGGGTTTCCGGAACCCGCACGCGGTGGCTGCGGGTCGAAATGCAGCTGTGCAGGTAGGTCAGCGTCTCGCTGTCATCGAGCCAGGCGACTTCGGGGACGAACCCCTCGACCAGACGTAACAACCGCTCGGTGCGGTCGATGAAGAGGTCGAGCAGTTCCTTTGGGTTGATGCCCCTTTCGGCCTTGCCCTCGTAGAGCCAACTCTCGGCGCGGGCGGCGTCTTCGGCGGGCGGCATCCAAAGCAACGTCAGGAAATAGGCGCTCTCGAAATGTGCGCCTTCTTCGGCAAACTGCGCGGCGCGTTCGCGCTCGACAAGCATCGACGCCGGGTCGGGAAAATCGCTATCGGGATAGTCCTGCGCCGGTCGGCGCACCGCCTCGACGAAGATGGCCCAGCCCGAACCCAGCCGCCGCAGCGCGCTGTTGAGCCGCGCGGTCGTCGCGATCAGCTCGGCAGGCGTGGCACTGTCGAGATCGGGACCGCGAAAGCGAGCCGAGCGCTGGAAGCTGCCATCCTTGTTGAGCACCACACCGGGTGCGACCAGAGCTGCCCAGGGCAGGAAGTCCGCAAGCCGATCAGCCTTGTTCCTATATTCGCGAAGCGAGAGCATCGGCTCAGACCCCCAGATAGGTGGGAAAACGCAGATGCCGCCGCGCGACATCGACGAACTGCGGATCGCGCCGCGCCGCCCAGACCGAGACTATGTGGCCAAGCGCGAAGATCACCACGCCGGCGATCCACAGGCGCAGACCAAGCCCTATCGCAGCAGCCAGCGTGGCATTGGCGATCGCCAGCCCACGCGGCGCGCCGCCGAGCAGGATATGCTCGGTCAGCGCGCGGTGAACCGGGACGACATACCCGTCGGGCAATCCAAGCGGCGCGGTCTCCATCAGATCAGCGCTCCGCCGCCAAATGAGAAGAACGACAGGAAGAAGGACGAGGCGGCAAAGGCGATCGACAGACCGAAGACGATCTGGATCATCCGGCGCGCGCCGCCCGATGTATCGCCGAACGCGAGCGCCAGACCGGTGGCGATGATGATCATGACCGCGACGATCTTGGCCACCGGTCCCTGGATGGATTCAAGGATCGACTGGAGCGGCGCTTCCCACGGCATCGACGAACCCGCCGCATAAGCGGGCGTGGCAACGGAGAGGGCAACGAAGCCGCCGAGCATGGCAGCGGACAGGCGGGCACGGGCGCGCGAAATGGTCTGGATCACGAGATAACTCCTTTGGTTTGGGGTGTGATGGGAAGGATGCGGTAGTCGCCTTGGGCATCGAGCCCGGTGACTTGAGCGAGTTCGGCCAGCCGCCGCCCGGTGCCGTCACGGACGAGCACGGCGATCACGTCGATGGTCTCGGCGATCAGCGCGCGCGGCACAGTGACCACGCTTTCCTGGATCAGCTGCTCCATGCGCCGCAGCGTGCCGAGTGCCGATCCGGCATGGATCGTGCCGACACCACCGGGATGGCCGGTGCCCCATGCCTTGAGCAGGTCGAGCGCTTCGGCGCCGCGCACCTCGCCAATTGGGATGCGGTCAGGTCGCAAACGTAGTGCCGAGCGGACCAGGTCTGAGAGGGTGGCAACACCGTCCTTGGTGCGGAGCGACACCAGGTTGGGCGCGGCGCATTGCAGTTCGCGCGTGTCCTCGATCAGAACCACCCGATCGTCGGTTTTGGCGACCTCGGCGAGCAGCGCATTGGTAAGTGTGGTCTTGCCGGTCGACGTGCCACCCGCGACCAGGATATTCTTGCGGGCAGCAACGGCGGCAATCAGCGCCTCAGCCTGCCACCCAGCCATGATCTCCGCCGCAACATAATCCGCGAGCGTAAACACCGCGACGGCAGGTTTGCGGATCGCGAAACTCGGCGCGGCCACGACCGGAGGCAGAAGCCCCTCGAACCGCTCACCTGTATCGGGCAGTTCGGCGGACACCCGAGGTGCCTTGGCATGAACTTCCGCCCCGACATGATGCGCAACCAACCGAATGATCCGCTCGCCATCGGCAGCTGACATCCCGCTCCCCGTATCGGCGATCCCGGCGCCCAGCCGGTCGATCCACAGCCGCCCGTCGGGATTGAGCATGACTTCAATGACGGAGGTGTCCTCAAGCCAGGCCGCGATCTCCGGACCGAGCGCCGTGCGAAGCATGCGCGCACCGCGCGACGATGCTTCGGACCGGATCGGAATGACGCTCATGGGATGCCCCGTTCAATTGAGGCAACCGACCACCGGCTGCACTCGCGAGGCAGATCAAAGAGACATCAGAATGTGGGATGGCAACAGGTTGTTGCGGTCAGCGTAGACTGGCGAAGATCAAGAAATTCCCGGTGCTTTTGCGGACTACCGAATGGGAGTGACTATCTCGATCGCGCCCTCCAAGGCGGAATATACAAAGCGCGATTCGACCTACCCTTACCTGTCGTAAGGGCAATCGAGTCGAGCAGAAATTTGCGCCAGAATTGGCTTGGGCACTGGCCTACTTCAGTAAGTCCCCCAACCGCGACCGCCCTTCCAGTCGCCGGGCAAGCGCTTCAACAAAACCGTCATATCGGTCCTTGCCCTGTGCCTGCGCAGCCGCCAGCGCGCTGTCTGGGAGAGGCGGATTGGCGGTAAGCCAGAAGCGCACGAACAGGGCCAGGGCCTCGGTCGTGATCTCGGCCTGCTGATCGAGCGCGCCAATACGCCGGTCGATGCGGTCGAGGCGTCGGCTGAGTGCGGCTTCGAGTTGTTCCGGATTGTCGGGCGACATGAACGAGCGAAGCGCGGCTTCGACGATATCGGGTTGGCACACCCGCTTGCGCGTCGCGAACTCTGCTAGCTGGTCGATCACGTCGGGCGGCAGGCGGAAGGTGCGTTTGAGCTTCACATGTCGATCCCATCACCCAGATCGAGCGAGGCTTGCCGGGCGCTGCGCTCCATGGTCCGTCGGATTCGCTCGTTGTTCGCAGTTGCCTGTTCGTCTTCGGCACCATCGGCATCGGAAAACTCGAACTCCGCTGTCGGTGCCTTTGGCCGGGCAACTACCTCGACATGCTCCGGCAATTCCGGCTCGCGCCGCAAACCGCCATTGGCGGAATCGCGCCTGCGCCGATGTTCTGCGGCCAAGTCGGGGTCGGCCTCGATCGGGGGAAGCGCACTCCAGTCGTCAGGCGAGCGGGGAGCCTTCGCCTGGCCGCAGTTGGCCGGTGCCTTGATCACACGGGCCTGAAGCCGGCGATCCATGTAGTAGCGCGCCTTCTTGGCCTTGATCGGTGGGGCGCCGGACATCAGTACGACCTCATCGGTCTCGGGCAGTTGCAGAACCTCGCCAGGGGTGAGAAGCGCCCGCGCAGTTTCCGAGCGCGAGATCATCAGGTGGCCGAGCCATGGCGACAGCCGGTGCCCGGCGTAGTTCTTCATCGAGCGCTGCTCTGTGGTCGTCCCCAGCGACTCCGACACACGCTTGGCGGTGCGCTCGTCGTTGGTCGCGAAGGCGACGCGAACATGGCAGTTGTCGAGGATCGCGTTGTTCTGGCCGTAGGCGCGCTCGATCTGGTTCAGGGACTGCGCGATCAGGAACGCCTTGAGACCGTAGCCGGCCATGAACGCGAGCGCGCTCTCGAAGAAGTCAAGCCGGCCCAATGCCGGGAACTCGTCGAGCATCAGCAGCACGCGCTGGCGCTTGGCCTTGGGATCGAACTCTTCGGTAAGGCGGCGGCCGATCTGGTTGAGGATCAGCCGGATCAGCGGCTTGGTCCGGCTAATGTCGGATGGCGGCACGACCAGATAGAGCGAGGCTGGACGGCCCTCCACGAGATCGGCGATCCGCCAATCGGAGTGGCTGGTGACCTTGGCGATCACGGGATCGCGGTAGAGTCCGAGGAACGACATCGCGGTCGACAGTACGCCCGATCGCTCGTTGTCGGATTTGTTGAGCAATTCACGCGCGGCACTGGCGACCACCGGGTGCGGCCCGGCTTCGCCCAGATGCGGCGTGTCCATCATCGCATAGAGCGTGTTCTTGATGGTGTCGTCGGGGTTGGACAGGAACGCCGCGACACCGGCGAGCGACTTGTCGCCTCCAGCATAGAGGACATGGAGGATCGCGCCGACCAGCAGGGCATGGCTGGTCTTCTCCCAGTGATTGCGCTTTTCTAGACTGCCTTCGGGATCAACCAGGATGTCGGCGATATTCTGGACGTCGCGCACTTCGTTGATGCCGCGGCGCACCTCGAGCAGCGGGTTGTAGGCAGCGGAATCGAGACTGGTTGGATCGAAGCGCAGGGTGCGGCTGAAAGTGCTGCGAAACCCGGCGGTGATGTCCCAGTTCTCGCCCTTGATGTCGTGAACGATGGCCGAGCCCGGCCAGGTGAGCAGGCTCGGAATGACGAGGCCGACGCCCTTGCCCGAACGGGTCGGCGCGAAGCACAGCACATGCTCGGCACCGTCGTGACGCAGGTAGTTGTTGTTGAACTGGCCGAGCACCACTCCGCTGTCAGCAAACAAACCTGCCTTGCGGATATCCTCGCGGGTCGCCCAGCGCGCGGTCCCGTAGGTGTTGGCGTTGCGGTTCTCGCGGCCGCGCCAGACCGACATGGCGATGGCTACCACTATGGCGACGAAGCCGCCCGATGTCGCGATCATCCCACCCTTGTCGAAGATTTGCGGCGCATAGGCATCGTAGGAGAACCACCACCAGAAAAGGTCATATGGCCGGTAGACCGGATGGCCGAACAGCGAAAACCAGGGCACACCCAGCTCGGGCTGGAAGCCGAGCGCGGAGGCCGTCCACTGAGTTGCCGCCCATACGCTGATCAGGATGATCAGGAATACGGCCAGCACCTGGCCCCAGAGGATTTTCGCTGCGGACATAGCGCCAGCATGGGGCGCGACCGATCAGTTGAGCAAGCGCGCAACGGTTCTCATCGCACTCTGGCGAGCTCTGACTTGTGATGGCGGGTTTTTCGGGGATTCCGGAACGTCTACTTACGAACGAAGACGTCGAAAAGCGGAAATCACCAGTGAGTGATTCTGATCAAATCGGCTTGGATTGAGGCCAGCCTGGTGCTCCCCAGCCAGCAGCGTTTCGGCCCCTGAGCCGCTTGCGTGCTGCGTTGAATCCCAAATTGGCTTGAGCCCGATTAGAGTAGAACCCGCTCCTAGTTCAACGCCTGCACCAGCAGGTCGATGAGGCAGATTGCTCATGACCTCGCGCCCTGAAGGCCGATCCACCGGCACGCTTATCGGCCGCGAATTTAATTCGATGACATCGGATTGCTCGCTGAAATGTGACAACTCCATGTCCGTGAGCCGAAATCACAATCACGAAAAGTTAAGCGACGACTGCGCCATCAGTTCGACAAATACGGCCCGATATTCTTCAAGTGCCAAGTCATCTAGCGAATTTGCCTCGCGGAGGGAGAACCAACGCAGTTCCGAATGTTCTTCGTCGATAATCGCAGGCTCACCTTCCCATGCCGTGACGGCATACAAGTGATACCAGATAGGTTCAGAAGTCGCGTTTGGATCGGAAATTCGCGATATCGGATTGTATGACAACGGGACAATTCCGAGCTCTTCGGACACTTCTCGACACAGTGCTTCGTCGAATGTTTCATCGCCCTCGACGTGTCCTCCTGGAAAACTCCAGAGGTCCGGATAAGCTTTGCGGTGCAGACTCCGCCGGGCGAGTAAGACTTTGTCTTCGGAAAGCAGCAGAGCATTTACGATATTGCGCATCTGGAGTTCTCTGGTCGTGCACATTGTGATGGCCAGAAGTGGATCCGGCACAAGCCATTTGCAATCAAATGAACGAACTATCGACCTTCACCCTGATTACCAATATCCAGATGACCTCAGTCGACTGTCACAACCAGACGATAGCCCGCATCGTAAACGTCGCTTTCAAGCAGGTTTGCATATCTCCGCGCCCACTCGCCCGTCTCGAGATCGTGGCTGAGGCGCGCGATCCCTCTGGAAACGTCAGGCAGAGCCCAAAATGAAGAACTGCCCGAACGGAGCCTTGGGTCGAGGTACGCTTGCGGCCTGCGCCAATAGGCATAGAGGAAGCCGTCGCTACAATCATGCGGGATCAGGAGTGGCTCTGTACGGACCGGACCCAAATACTTCTCGTAGTCGTCGAGCGAAGGCATCTGCGCTTCGTCAAGTGCCGCGAGTTCGGGAAGATAGTCGGTGAGCCACGGGCGACTGGCGGGATCAAACGTCAACAGAACCACTCTGCCGCGCGCCACCCGCCGCAGTTCGCGCAAGCCACTGGGCTTGTCGCGCCAGTGGTGCACAGTCAAAATTGCCATGGCAGCGTCAAAGCTGTTGTTGTCGAATGGCAGTTTTTCTGCCGATGCCTGGACTGCGGGCACCGCATTGATCACACGCTTGCGGATCATATCTATCGACGGCTCGACCGCTACCACTTGCCGGTCGGTCGGTTCGTAGGAGCCGGTGCCCGCCCCCACGTTGACCACTGATCGGCAGTCACACAGCGCGCCCATGATCGCCGAGGCAATGCGGGGGTCCGGCTTGCGCAAATCGGCATAATTGAGGCCAATTGAATCATAGAGAGCGGTCATGCTGATCCCCCGACAAGCCCTTCGCCCCAACGCGCGTGTGCCGATCCGAGCTTTTGTGCTGGTCGATCCCAATGCATGGCGCAGGTCGACAACTGCAGCGGTGGCTGCAATCGACGCGCAAGACCCCAGGGAGTAATTTCCGGATCGCTGGCATAATCCGTGCTCGCGGCTGGCGAAAAATCCGCGGTGGTTGGTTCGCCACGGGCGGCGAACAAGAGCTCAGCTGTGCGCGCAAGGGAAAGGCGCGCCTTTAGCTGGGTCGAACCCGACAAGCGCGCGCGCACCCCGCGGATCACAGCAGCCGCCATCAAATATCCCGTAGCGTGGTCGAGCGCCTGCACGGGCAAGGAGACAGGCCGATCCGCCGACCGCCAGACCATGCCCGCCGCAGCAATGCCCGAGGAAAGCTGAACCAGACTGTCAAACCCGCGTCGGTTCGCCCAAGGCCCGGAATGACCATAGGCATTGAGCGAAACGTCGATCAGGCCGGGCCGGATGGTCTGCCGCGCGGCAGAGCCATACCCCATAGCATCAAGCGCATCACGCCGATAGCCATGAACCAGCACATCCGCTTCAGACAGCAGATGCTCAAACACTTCTCGATCAAACTGACGGCGAAGATCAAGCTGCGCGCACCGCTTGCCGAGCGTTACATCGGGCACAACAGCAGGTTCGTCCCAGTCTGGTGGATCAATCCGTAACACTTCAGCGCCGAAGCCGGCCAGAAAGCGGGTCGCAACCGGCCCTGCCAAGACTCGTGTCAGATCTAGAACGCGCAAGCCTGCCAAGGGGCGATCTGCGCTAGGCCGCCATTCCGAGGGGTTGTTGCTGTTGACTTCTTCCCATCGAACGAGAGGTTCGGCGATCACTGCACGGCCTTGCGGATGCTCCTGCCACTCCGAATGGCTCCGCAGCACCGCTGCACAGCCACCCGCTGCGACAATCACTGTTTCCAGCTCTTGCGCGGATAGTCCGGCAACGGCGGCAGCTACAGCATCACGTTCCGGTGCACAGCCTAGAACGGAAAGCACGGCTTTCTTGTGATGCGGCGCATTGGTGTGCAATTTGATCCAGCCATCGCGAGCCGCATAATCCCCCGCAATCGCATCCCAGGCGTTGGGCAATTCCCACCCCTGAGGCGCAATCGTGAAATCGAACCAGAGCGAAGCAAGACGCCGATCCGCCTCCACACGCACGGTCTGTTCCAGAGCGGCCATCAAGTCTGCCACCGCCAGTCCGGCCGCTCCGATCGATGCGACAGCCAGATCAGTAACGGGAAAGCAGGACAGAAGGCTATCAGTGCCCGTTATGCGGAGCCGCTCGAACGCTTCATCGGTCAGCCCAAGCGCTGAAAGGCAGCGCGAGAGTATCGTATTTGGAGACTGTTGGGGCATCAGTGCTTCCTCGTGAAACGAGAGCAACATTCCGCACTTGGGCTTTGCGATCAATCTTGATACATATAATCAATATGAAATCATGGATTGATCGTAACGCTGCGCTGGCCCTGCTGGGGGTCAAGGCGCAGACATTATACGCCTATGTCAGTCGCGGTCGCATCCGTATGGAACCGGATCGCGCGGACGCGCGCCGCAGCCTTTACCATGCTGGCGATATCGATGAACTGGTGAGGCAGCGCTCGCGCGGACGCAAGGCTGCGGCCATTGCTGCCGGGGCCCTGTCGCTCGGCGAACCGACTATCCCGACCGGGATTTCAACCTCAACCAAAGGGAGATTATTCTTCAAGGGGCAAGACGCAGTCGCGCTAGCGCATACCGCAAACCTGGAGCATGTCGCTGGCCTGCTGTGGGAAGCGGCGATTCCAGCTGATCTGTCCGGTCGTCCGGTTGCTGCCCTTGATCCCTTTGCCGCGCTCGCTGATCTCGCATCGATGTCGCAGCCAAGCCTTGGCCGCGGAAGCATGACCTTGATGCAGGATGCCGGCCTGATTGTCGGTTCGCTTGCCAACGCATCTGGCGCAACATCGGATGATGCACCGCTTCACCAGCGGCTTGTGGAGGGCTGGGGCTGCGATCCGGCGGCAGCGCCCAAGCTGCGTGAAGCGCTCGTGCTGATGGCTGATCAGGTCGCGTCCGTCAAGGTGGTGTAATTTCGGCTGTGGCCGTGGGCCATCGTCAGGCGGCTTTGGCGGTGATGTGTAGGGGCTGATTTTCCTCCTCGATCATGGGTTGGTTGAGTTCGGCCATGCCTTCGATCTGCATGTATCGGTGCTGGAGCTGCCACTCGTCGTTCTGCTCCATCAGCACAGCCCCGACGAGGCGGATGATGCTGTCTTCGTTCGGGAAGATTCCGACGACGTCGGCGCGGCGCTTGACCTCCTTGTTGAGCCGCTCGAGCGGATTGGTTGAGTGTAACTTCGTGCGGTGCTGGGTGGGGAAGCCGGTGTAGGCGAGCACGTCGGTTTCGGCCTCGTCCATGCAGGCGCCGAGCTTGGGCCAACGGGTGCGCAACTGGTCGGCGACCTGTCGCCAGACCTGCGTTGCGCTTTTCTGATCGGGCTGCAGGAAGACCTGGCGGATCGCGGCGGCGACGACAGTGTTCTGGCCCTTGGGCACATAGGACAGGGCATTGCGCATGAAGTGCACCCGGCAGCGCTGCCAGGTGGCGCCCATGACGCGGGTGATCGCGCCCTTGAGGCCCTCGTGAGCATCGGAGATGACCAGCTTCACGCCGGTAAGACCGCGCCGAACAAGGTCCTTCAGGAAGTCGGACCAGAAGACCTCCGCTTCCGAGGGGCCGATATGCAGGCCGACGATCTCGCGCCGGCCCTCGGTGTTGACGGCCATGGCGATTATTGCGGCAACGCTGATGATCCGCCCGCCTTCGCGTACCTTGAGATAGGTGGCATCGAGCCAGAGATACGGCCATTCGCCGGTGAGCGGGCGTTTCAGAAAGGCATGGACGCGCTCGTCAATGTCCTTGCAAAGCTTGGAGACGGTGGACTTGGAGATGCCGGTCATGCCCATGGCCTGGACGAGTTCATCGACCCGCCGGGTGCTGACCCCGCCGATCCACGCTTCCTGGATCACCGCAACCAGCGCTTTCTCGACCATCTTGCGGGGCTCAAGGAAGCCCGGAAAATAGGACCCAGCACGCAGCTTGGGGATTTTCAGGTTCAGCGTGCCTACCCGGGTATCCAGCGAACGGTCGCGATAGCCGTTGCGCCAGGTCGCGCGCTCGCTGCTGCGTTCGTGGCGACCCGCGCCGATCAGGCCATCAACGTCGGCCTCCATGATCAGCTGCAGCACGTTCTCGGCGATGGTGCGCAAAAAATCCGGTTGGCCGCCCTTTGCAGCCAGCTCTTCGATCAGTAATCTGTCCTCGGTCATCGGGAACTCCTCTTCGTCACGGTTGAAGTGTGCAAACTCCACCATAACGATGAACCCGGTGGCCACCAGCGACGCCGCATTCCGGGGTGGGGCATGCCCCACCCCGGAATACACCATCGCCTACACCGGAAATTACACCACGAGCGCGGACGCTAACGCTGATCATGATCTGACGACGTCTACCTTCGCCGTGCGGGTTGCCGCATCGACGGGAGCGTCGCTTGCTGCAAGCGTCCTCGCCGGACTCTGCGCCCTTTCCGGTCCGCGCCATGGCGGTGCGACATCGGCGTTAAGCCAGCTAATCGCCGAAGCCTCGCGCGACGGCGTGGCAAGCACGGTTGATCACTGGCTAAATCGCGGCGCAGAGCTGCCCGGCTTTGGCCATCCCCTTTATCCGGATGGCGATCCGCGTACGGTTGTCATGCTTGAGGGTAGCGTCATCCCTGATGGCATGAAGCGCTTGGCGGACGCCGTTTTCACGAAAACGGGCTTGCGACCCAATTGCGATTTTGGACTCGTTGCAATTTCCACCCAATTTGGATTGCCTCAACATGCGTCCTTCAGCCTCTTCCTGATCGGTCGCAGCGTTGGCTGGTGTGCACATGCCATGGAGCAATCTCGGTCCGGTCAGCTCATCCGCCCGCGCGGTCGCTATGATGGGCCGACGTTAGCGCTTGATTGAACCTTGGTGCCATAAACGAGGTCCATTCTTAACAGACGGCTAGTTTGGATGGCGCGATGCGATGCGCGTAGCGACCGCATTGTTGTCGCAAAATGGCATCCTAAATCTCGATCCCGCGCGAGCGTCCGAGCGTCCACTCGATCCCGCCACCCGATCGCGATGCGCCGCTGACATATTGTCCCAGGTGCCGGTCGAGCTGCTTCGACCAGGGCACGAGCGAGAAGCCGAGGCCGTCGTCGATCATCGCAAAGCGCCCTGATGCGAGCTGGACGCGTCCGCGATAGACGCCGGACACCTCGCCGTCGGGCCTGCCCTGACGATAGGGGAGGTTGTGCTCGCGGGAGAGCGCGGTTCCTGCCTCGGCAAGGTCGCGATCGCGCAGTGTGCCCAGCAGATTGCGGGACAGCACGAAGCGATTGCCTTGCCGCTTCGCCAGACCCTCGGCTTCGAGATATTCCAGTCGCCGGGTCTTGGCCGCCTCGATCTCGGCCCCGAACCCGGCGCCTAGCGCCTGCGGTTCGGTGGCGACGAGCTGCTTGTCGAGCCAGGTCGAACCCCGCGCGGTCTGTTGACTGGCAAGATCGAGATCCGAATGCGTCCAGAGCGATGATTGCTCGCGGCCGCGCCGGTCGGTCCAGGTCCTGAGCTCGACGATCGCGCCGGGCGCAGCATCGCCGGTCATGTCGATGTCACTGAACTTGTGATGATGGACGCGGCCGTCGGCACCATCGATCACGGCATAGGCCTCGCCGGTCAGCTCGTTGTGAAGCCCGCGCTCAACTAGTCGCCCGATCACCGGCTCCGGCGCGGTCCCATCGTGCATGGCGAACCGTCCGGTCTCCGCAGCGAAGCCCTGGCCGGTCATCGCCCGGTGCATCGTCTTGATCACGTCGCCCCTGACGGCCAGCTCACGAAGCGATTGTTCGAACCCTGGCTTGAGCCGCCAGCACCCGGACGAAATCCTGTCGGCAAGCTCCATGCGTTCAAGCTTGGTGGCGCGGCCGATAAGATGCTGGTTGCCGGGGTTTGCAGTCCGCTGCGGATCGGGGCGCAGATCGATCACGCCGCCGAGCTCATCGGCCATCCGCTGGAGGCGGCGGTCGAGGCTGGTCCAGCGATCGGCGTCAATCTCGCGGTGCAGCGTCCGCTCGATGTCCTGCTCGCTACGCGCACCCAGTTCCATCGTCACGCGCTGCTCGGCGCGGGCGCGCATCCCTTCGCTGATGTAGCCCCGGTCGATCACCAGATCACGGCCATCGTCGGCCTTGCCCCGGACCAGAATGTGGATGTGCGGATTGTCGGTATTCCAGTGATCGACCGCCACCCAGTCGAGCCGGGTGTCGAGATCTTTCGCCATGTCGGTCATCAGATCGCGGGTGAAGGTCCGGACATCGGCCAGCTCACCTGCATCCTCGGGCGAAACGATGAAGCGGAAGTGGTGCCGGTCATCGGCGCAACGCTCGGCGAAGAGCTTGCCGTCGACCGGCTCGCGATCGGCACCGAATAGTTCGGCATCCTTCCCGTCGCGAGCCACACCGTCGCGTTTTAGGTAGGTCAGGTGCTGGGCGAGCGGCGCTGCGGTGAACCGCGAACCCCGGTGCCGCACGATCCGCGCCTTGATGATGACGCGGCGCTGGCTGGCGCGCGCGGTCGCCCGCAGGCTGGCAATCCGGCCCCGTGCCAGACGTCCGGTTCCGCGCCTGGCACCCGAGCGACCGGATCGACCGCCGTGCCCGGCCCGGTTGGACAAGGCGCGAAGCTGCGCCTTGAGGGTGCGCGCTTTGCGCTGACCGGCGGCGCGATCACGGATGCGCCCCGGTTTGATCTCGAAGTCATCGTCGCTCATGAGCTTCTGCGGTGCGGCATGGCGGCTGGCTCTGCCCACGGCGGAATTGTGCGCATTCTCTGGATAGGAGCCAGCCGGGGTATCAGGCGGCTGGCTCTGGAAACCACGCAAATCCGCACCCCCACACCCCGGCGGCTGGCTCCGCTTTCATCTTGCCATCCTCCTGAACCTGCTCCTTCTCCTGCTGCCCCTCCGCACGTTCCCACGCCAATCGACGCCGTGACACGATCAAGGATCGAACAGGGGATCACTGCGGACGGCTCCCCGATACGGGCGCGAAGAGGCCGTTCATGGGTGCGGGCGAAGCGGGAATGGAGGTCGGCGGCGCGGCGGCGGCGAAGCTGCCGGATGCGTCCGCCGCTGCATCCCCGCGCACGGCGAACAGTTGCCCTTGTGTCCAGCTGATGCGAACCGGCTGCACGGGCGATGCGCTGGCAACGACCATTGCCGCGCCGCCCGGTTGCAGCATCGGTGCGATCCTGGCGACATAGGCGCGGGTCTCGGCGGGAAGCGGGCGACCGTTATCCCGCCACTGTTCGTAGCGCACCGGTCCGGCATTGTAGGCCGCGAGCATACCGGTGGTGCCGTAGCTGTCGTACATTTCGCGCAGGTAGCTGGTTCCCGCCATGATGTTGTCGCGCGGATCGAACGGGTCAGCGCCAAGTCCGAACCGGGTGCGCTGGCGCGCCCAGGTTCCGGGCATCAGTTGCATCAGACCCATCGCTCCGGCAGGCGAGACTGCGCCGATCCGGCCCGCACTCTCGGTGCGCATCACGGCATAGATCCAGCTTTCGGGAATGCCGAAGCGCTGCGACGCCTCGGCGACGTGCGAAGCGATGTCGACGATACGCGGTGCTACCCGTTCGGCAGCGGCCTGCCCGAAGGCAGGCGCGCAACCGAACAGGGTGGCTGCGAGGAACGCGGCGATAGCCAAACGATTCCGGCGCACCGGCTCAGTCCGCCTTGTCGTGCCGGGACGGGCGCGACCAGATCAGGATGTGGCCGTTGCCATTCTCCCTGAACAGGTTGGCGCGCAAGGGTGCGACGAACATCGGATCGTCGATCTGGATCGCGAGATAGTCGCCGGCCTTCTCGCCGGTGCGCTTCCAGCCCGCACCGATCTCGCGCGCCTCGTCACCCTCGCTGGCAATCACCCGGTAGTCGGGCGCGTTCTCGTTGTCGGACGGTTCGGCGGCGAGCAGCACCACGTCAACGTCGAGTGTGAGCGTTGAAATGTGTCCGGAAAAGCCGTCCTCACTGCTCACAAAATAGCCAATCTTCATCGTTCAGTCTCCTTCGGTTGGTGAACTGGTGGGTACGGTTGCCCGGGGGTCGGCGAACCAGGTGTGGTCACCGTCGCCCGCTTCATCGGTCCAGATGGGTGTCACGCGGCCGATCACATCGGTGAGGCGCAGCACGCCGAAATAGCGGCCATCGAAGCTGTCGGGCGCGGCCGGGTTCATCACGAACAGCTCGCCGGATCGCAGGGCGTGGCAGCCCGCCCAGACGGGGAGCGGGCGTCCGAGCCGGTCGCGGGCGCGCGCCGCGCCGACATATTCGCCGTCGATCGTCACGCCATGCGCGAAGCGGCAGACGCGCTGGCCGCTGACGGCGGCGATGCGCTTCAAGAGCGGAACGCCTGTCGGCAGGTAGTGCCGCTCGGCGAGCAGGCGGCGCAGCCGCTGCGGCGGCTCGACGGCCACGCGCTCGCCGACGTGCAGGCTGGCCTTGCCCCGGATGGCGTAGAGCCCGGTCGGGACCGAGGCGGTCGCGTTCCACACCGCGTAGCGCGTGGGCCGAAAGGTCAGCGTTGCGAGTGTGGCGGCGGCGACGATGCCAGCGAGGGTGAAGCGCCGCCGCATCATGGGAGCAGCGTCTTGCGCTGGAGCCAGGCGCGGTGCCGCGCGGGGCTGTAGCCGCGCGGTCGTTCGCGCCCGGCCATGCGGTTGTGGATGTGCCGCCAATGATCGGGCGCGACCTCGCAAGGGTCGATGCCCGCCGCCTCGATCGCGTCGATCAGGCGAAAGACGTGGTTGACCTTGGGCCAGCCCCGGACGGAGAGCAGAAGCTCGCCGCCGGGATCGACCTGCGCGATCGGGGTGCAGGACTCGTGCGCTCCGACGGCACGCACGATGTCGAGCGTCGAGCGGATCGTGCCATAATCATTGGCAGCCCAGCGCACCAGGCCGAACACCTGGCCTGCGGAATAGCTTTCGATGCGCTGCCTGCGGTCGACGATCGTCTCGGCGACCGGCTTGCCGAACTTGAGCCAATCTTCCTGGCTGCCTTCACGCCAGACGAGCGTGACATGGGTCAGCTGCGGCCCATCGCTCAACCCCGTCTCGGCTGGCCTTCGCGGTGGCGCACCGCCATCCGTCCACAGGCGGGATTCCGTTAGCAAGAATCCGAAGGATTCTTTGTTAGGATAGTTAAGGGCGAAATTCCGCGCAGATTTCTGCGGGTTTGGAGGCGATTCCGGTTCCCGATAGTCCGAATTTCGGGTTCCTGATCGTCCGAGTCCGGCGGTTCCTGATAGTCCGTGTTGCATCACGACTTATCCCCAGAGCCAAAATCGACGCTGCGGAGGCCCACGCGCCGCATCGCGGCGTTGAACGGATCGACCGGGAGCGCGACGAAGCTGAGCCGCTCGCGGCCGAGCGCGTGCTCGATGGTGAGCTGGTATCCGGGGAGCGCCTGTCGCCGCACGATGTCGCGCAGCTCGAACGCGAAGCGCTTGGGCGGCGACAGCGCGCCGGACTTCAGATGGAGGTGCTGGAAGTCGAAGCTCCAGCCACTCTTCTGCTTGCCGCCGTGTTTGCGCACAAGGCGGTAAAGCCAGCGTTCCAGGCCGCCCGTCAGCGCGAAGTAATCGGGGTCGATGGTCAGCACGAGCGCCTGATCGATCACGCCTTCGTAAAACCAGTCGGGCACGATCATCTCGATCCCGAGCGCACGGCCCGAACCGTCGAGGCGCTCTTTCCACTCGTTGATCCAGGAGAAACGATGTCGCCGCCGCGCGTCACGCTGGCGGATCGAGGTCGCGATCGTGGTTGATTGCAGCCGGTCGAGCCCGGCCTTGAGCCGCTCGTAGCTCGCCTTGCCGGTGCCGCGGCGCGTGAACGCGAGTATCTCGTGCGGGGTCGCGGCGATCAGACGCGAGGTCGGGCGGCCCATGTCGCGCGCCTCGACGATCTGGCTCGCGACCCAGATCAGCACGTCGGCGTCCCAGATGGTCGCCATACCATGTTCGGCGGTTGCCTCGACCAGGATCGACACCTCGCCCATCCGGAAGTCGATGGGCGTGACGCGCTTCGACTTGGCCAGACTGAAGAAGGGCCAGGCCATCAGGTCCTGGGCGTCGCGGGCGGCGATGTCGCCGCCCTGGCTGACGAACAGGTCGAGCTGCTGCGCGCTGGCAGGAAAGGCGGACATGCGGCGCATGGCTGCCCTCAGCGCCGCACCGGCGGGGTATAGCCATCGAGCCGCTTGGCAGGGTGGACCACACCCTTGCCCGGATCGCTGGTCGAACGGCGCAGGCCCTGTTCGGCCCAAGCATCGAGATCGGCGACCGAGTAGACGATCCGCCCCCCGAGCTTGCGGTAGACCGGCCCGGTGCCGAAGCAGCGGTGCTTCTCGAGCGTGCGGGCGGAGAGCCCGAGATGCACGGCGGCATCGGGCGTCCGCAAGAAACGGGCAGTCACAGGCGTGGGTCTGGCATCCATGGCAAGGCTCCGGCGCAGGGTGGCAGCGGCAGCGGGCTGTCGCTGGGGTTCGCGAGCTTTGGCGTGGCGGAGGCGGGCCAAGGGAGTGACAGAATGGGGGGCGGTGATTTTGTCACCCCCTCCCGTGTGCGATCAGCGATGGAGGAGCAGCCTTCGGTATCCGGCCTCGATAAGGCGGCGAGCATCGGCGATCAGCCGGAGCACGTGCCGCCGCTCGCCCGAGCCCTTCCATATCGCTCCTGCAAGTGGGCGATGGTTCGGGAAAACGAGGCCGAAGGCGAGGTCGCGCGAGGAGGCGCCAGCCTCCAGCGCGTCATGAATGCGGAGCAGCCCGGTGTAGCGCCTGCGTTGATTGGTGGTGGGAAGCACAGCCCGGTCGGCCGCGATGCGGTCGCCGCGCGTCACCCGCTGCAAGCGGGAAGCGGCGGCGAGCCGCAACGCGCAAGCCGCATCGCAGGGGATCGAGAAGGCCGGGACGGACCGCGACGGCGCATGGCGCACGCACAGGCGAAGCCGAGCCGCGCCGCGGGCAGCGACCAGGTGATGTTCGGTAGGACTGGTGTCTTTCACCAGCGGCTCAAAGCCGGGCGGAAGCGGGGTGGCTCGTCCCGGATCCTCCGCCTCGATGATCACCACGTCAGGCGCGGCGTCGGGCGACCAGAGCGCGGGCGCTTCGCGCGGGTTTGCCAGCGGGTCCGTGGGGAAAGCTCAAGCCCCAACGCCGGGACAGGCCCTCCCGCTGTATCATCTCGGTCTGGGGAAACGCCGCGATGCGAGCCATGGTGTCGGCATGGTCCTGGCAATAGTCGGCGTTGCGATTCAGAAATTCCTGCGCGAAATCCGCATAGTCATGGTCTCGATACTGATCTGCGGTCGATGGTGACCGCCAAGACGAACCACCGGACATAAAGACCTCTGCAATGCACAGGCGAGAAGGCCAAGCATCAAGTCTTTGTTCGGTAAAGAGAACTCGCTAGTCACCAAGTTTGCGGAACTTTGTGCGGGCCTCCGTAGTAAAACCGAGAGCGCGACTAGGGATTCGTCCGCATTGTACTGGCGAAAATCAACCTTCTCGCGATTTATCAAGAAGATGCTTGTAACCGTGTGCGGTCATCCAGCGCGCCCGCGCCAGATGGTTGTCATGGACCTGGCGGGCACGATCAGGCTCGGCGTCGGCATCGAGGCCGAAGACAATGCCCGCCACCTCGCGCCAGTCAGCTCCTTCATCGGCTGCATCAAGTATCCGTAAATACGTGACAAAATGGCGCTCGTCGTAAGCCGTGATGTGATCATCGGCTGGCGCGCGGTCCTCAAATGGCGGTGTCGTCATGGGCCGAGCCTTCGCTTCGACTCGATTTGCATGGAGTTACACATAGCACGAACACCGTCCAAAACGGTGAAAACTTGACCTATTCCATTATTGGTAGGGCGGTGTGCAGTTTTGGGTACAAGCAAGCGTCGTCTCGAAACAGCGAACGGCGTAGGCTGCCGCAAATATCCGCGTATTATAATACGTAGCACGGAGATACGCGACAGGTTTCTAAGCTACGGATGGATATCCGTAAGTTGTTCGGCGCGAACGTGCGTCACTATCGTGTTGCCGCAGGTTTGAGCCAGGAAGCGGTCGCCGAGCGGATGGGTGTCGATCGTGCCTATGTGAGCATGATCGAACGCGGCGGCCAAAACGCAACGTTGCTTTCCATCCACGAAACCGCTCAGGCGCTTCGGGTGAAGCCCGCCGATCTTCTCGCCGATCCGCCCGCCGACAGCGAGGCATGAACATGCCGAAGCCCCGCCCGGCAGGTGCCGGACGGGGCTGGCTTGCCGGTCAGTCGCCGTTGGTGCGGCGAGCGCGCGACCAGATCAGGTTGTAGGACTTGCCGTCTTCGTCGTCGAACAGGTTGGCGAAGATCGGGGCGGTGAAGCTGGGATCGTCGAGCTTGACCGAGAGATAGTCGCGGCCTTCGTTCGAGGTCTTGGTCCAGGCGGCGCCGATTTCCGCGCGGCCGACGAAGACCCGGTGCGACGGAGCGTTCTCGTTGTCGCTGGTCTCGGGAACGATGCGGACGTTCTTCTGCTGCACCGACATGGTGACGATCTCGCCCTTGTATTCGTTGCCGGTCTTGGTGAAAGTTCCGATGTTGGCCATGATGCATTCCTTCAAGTTGGTCGAACCCGCGCCCATCGCGGCCTCGATGGCTGGTTGAAGGCAGGGGCTTGTGCCCGCTGCATCCGCAGGACCGGAACGCGAGTGGAGGACGGCGGCCAGACGGCTTTCTTGCCGCGCGAGGAATGGGCGGTACGCTCAGGGGAAGAAAGTTGGCTGAGACGGCGTTGCAGCAAGGGATCAAGCGGCGAAGCCATCCCCTGCCAACCAGAGCCATTGCAGAGGCGGCAGTGGGCTCGGGTCACACTTGAGCAGGAAGCCATGGCCGTTCCGGACTTGCCAGACCGCGCAACGAGCGGGGCGATGTTCACCATCGCGGGGCAGTTGATCGTTTCCGCTTCCCAATGCCTTGCGACTGCAACGCGCCTTCGCCGGTCCATTCGCGACGCCGAGCTCGGCCCGAAACCCGCAAGATCTTGGAAGGCCGGATGGTCATGGCTGGCTCGACCTGGCAACCGCCCAGCCTTGCTCCAACCCGGAACGACGAGGGCAGGCCTCGCTTGATCCCATCGCCCGCCCCGTCACGGCCAATCTGACCGTGCCAGACCCGTCCGGCACCTGCCGGGCGGGGCTTTGAGGGACGCCGAAGCTAAAGGCGGGCCCGGCTCCACTCAGTCCAGGAAGCAGTCGCAATGACGGCAGCACCGATCAACGAAACGGCAAGCTGCCATGCGCTTTGCGGCATGGTCGCGGCCGCGATGCCGTGGACAGCATGATAGCCGGCGACCGCGGCAGGAGCTGCGAAGGCAATGCCGACCGCCGCCCGCGTCAGGTCGGATTTGGCAAAGGCCAGTGCGAACTGGGCGGCAGCGAGCAGCACGATCGCGGCAATGGCTGCTGCGACAAGTGCAGCGACGATGCCGTTGTCGCCGCGATAGGTTGCCGACCCAGCGAGAAAGGCCACGAACAGCGGCAGCGCGTAGATCGAGAGGCGGAAAAGCAGCGCGCAGCACATAAATACTGCGACGATTATCAGGGCAAGGCCGATCAACATGGCGTCCTCCTTGAAACCAAGGGCAAGGGACGCGCTCTCCACCTCCACCGCAGCGCAATGTGCTTGAAATTGATAGCAGACACAGGCGCAGACCGGAATACCCGATGGGCATCCGGCCAGCGCGCGATGTGCGGTGCGGCGCGTTCAGGGGTTGAACGGGTCATATTCGCGAACGATGCTGCTGGGGTCGCCATCGAATTCTGAGGTCGGGACGGCGGCGTAGCCGTTACCGGCGTGGAACAGGGTAACGCAGACCATCAGGGTGCGGGCGAGGCTCCAGGCGTGACGCTGTGCGATGGTGAGTGACATGTTCGAGCTCCTGTCTCGGAGCAGGGACCATCCCCGCTCGACAGGCCCCGGACAGACGGCGCAAAGCCGCAATCACCACGAAGGCAGCAGGCCGCAGTGGCCGCACGCGAACGCGTAGCGGACCCTTCACGGGTTGATTGAAGGAGGCTTGGGGTCGGCCAACGGATTGGCCGTTAAGAGTGGGGTGGATCCCCGATAGTTGTGCGGATGGTGGTGCTGGAGCGCCCCGCGCTCGCGAGCTATGCACTTGCATATGAATACGCTGCCTAAATCGATAACTCCGGAATTGAAGAGCTTCTGCCAGTCGATTTCGCCTGATCGCCCGGTTTACGTCCGATCCAAGCGGTCGTCTGATGCACAAGCTTCGGCTTGCTTTGACAATGTGGCGCGCAAGATATCCCGAGCGGGTGGATCAATCGCTTACGGATGGGCGATCTGGCACATACCCGGATTGTACTTTGAGGCTGAGCATCATGGAGTCTGGCGCAATCGGCGCGGAGACCTGCTTGATGTTAGCCCGCAGCTGGGCGACGTCTCCGAGATACTCTTCCTGCCGGATTCGACCGCAGTCTACAATCCAAGCCAGTTTCGATCCAACGTGATCACGCCAGCCAACGACACCCCTGTTGCAATCGAGTTCGTCGCCATGGCCAAGGCCCGCAACGCAATTCTCGATAGGTATCGCACGGATGAATACATCGCAGTGACCTTAAGCGCCGCAGATCAAGCTGCGCTTGACGCGATCAAGCTACGATTGAGCGATCTCTGGAAGTCGGCTGGAAAATGATCAGTCTGTGCCGAGGTTCATTCGATCGCCCAGACCGAAATCCCCAGCTTGCGGGCCTTGTCGACCAGGTTGGCATTGATGCCGTTGCCCGGACACGCAACCACGGCTTTGGGCAGCGCATCCAGCATCTGATCGTTGCGACGGAACGGGGCTGCTTTCTTGAACCGCTCCCAGTCGGGCCGGAACGGGACATGGACGATCTTGCGATTCCGCGCCCAGAGCGATGCGATGTGCTCGCCACCAGTCGGGTTGCCGCCGTGGAACAGGACCATGTCGGGATATTTGGCGAGAACCTTGTCGAGCACAGCCCAGATGCGATTGTGATCCTGATATGCGGGACCGGAGGTGAAGGCGATCCGTGTGCCAGTCGGCAGCAGTGGTTCGGTTTCGGAACGGCGCTTGGCGGCAAGGAAGTCGCGGCTGTCGATCATGGCGGCAGTCATGGTGCGATGATTGACGAGTGAACCGGTGCGCGGGGTCCAGGCCTTGCGGAAATGTGCTTCGAACTGGTCGGAAGCAGCCTCGCGCATGAATTCCATCGCGTTTCGCCGTTCGATCAGGCCAATGCCTTCGTTGATCAGACGTTCCAGTTCGACCGACTTGACCTCGGAGCCATCCTGTTCGCGCTGCCCGCGTTTCTGGGCATCCTCGTTGTCGTCAAGTTCGCGCTGGATCCGGCCCTGGGCGCGGTGGAAGAGGTTGGCGAGCGACCAGCACAGGTCCTCAAGATCGGGTTCGAGCCGGGTGTCGATCATGGTCGCGATTAGCGCGTCGAACATGTCGACGACCGCGCCAGCGGCGATGCGCTCGTCGGGAAGTGGCCGCGGGTCGGCTTCGTCCGAGAAGGGGCGGTAGCCGTAGAGGGCGATTTCATCGAGGAGATGGGCGGTGGGCGACATTTCGTGATCGGGTTCGAAGGGTTCGGACATGATGGCGGTCCTCGCGGATCTGAGCCGGGCACCTCGCCCGGCCTTCCGGCGATCCCTCTGACCGGCTGCGGTGCGGGCGCACCTGCAAGGCCGAAGCGAAAGCGGAGGATGGCGGGACGGCAGCTATTTTGCTTCGCGATGGAACGGCGCGGGCACCGCGCCGCCGGAAAATAGTCGCCGCACCGCCATTGCGGCCGCGCCGCAGCCGGTCTCCCGGATCGCCCCCAAAGAAGGCCGGGTGAGTCTGGCGAGACTGCACAGACCTGCCCTTGAACGGGAACCATCATCCCGATCCCGTTTCGGCCCAGCTCAACGACGGTGGAATCGCGCCCGATCGGCCTCATGCAACTGTATGACGACCCGTTCGCTCAGGACCGATGATCCATGCAGGCGCAGGTCGTCGTTGAAATCGCCGAGCGCGGGCATGAGCGGGAGCAGTTCGATCCCCGCGACCTGTGCTCGCTCGGTCAGGATTGAGAATGCTGCATCCCCGGCTGCATCGCGGTCGCGAGCGACATAGAGACGGCGGAGGGACGTCGGGAACAGGATGGCGGCGAGGTGCGACGAGGAAGTGGCGGCGGCCAGCGAGAAGGTCGGTAGGACTTCGCGCAGGGACAGCATGGTTTCGATGCCTTCGCCGGCGGCCATGACATCCTGCGCCTGACCGAACCGGATCGCGTTGCCGAGGATATTGCCCATCGCCCGGCGCGGCGATGCGACAGCGGCTTTCTTGTTGCCGGATAGATCGAGCCAGGTGCGATGCGTACCGGTTTGCAGGTCGTCATCGTCGGTGACCGCGGCAATCAGCGCCGCAAATGCACCGGGAGTTCCGGGCACATCGTCGTCGTTGGGGCGATAGTAACAGCGGGGGTGGAACCGCAGGGCTGGCAAGTCTGCGTGATGTGCGAGGCCGCGTGATTGCAGGTAGGTCGCCGCCAACGTGCCGACAATCGGCTTGGAGGCTGCGAAGAGACGCCGTGCGGCGGTTGGCGATCCTGCGCGTGCTGGTGGACCGGACGAGTGCTTCCGCTGTTCGTCGTCCGACGGTGGCGGCAGTGAAAGGAAGCGCTCGGCCTCGTCGATGGTCTCGGTAAGCCGCCCATGTCGCTGGTTGAGCCGGATAAGGTCGATGAGGTCGCCATGTTCGCCGGTCGCCGCATCGACCCAGTTGCCAATTGCACCGCGGTCGGTTTCGAACAGGCGGACGTAAAGGCTGCGCCCAGGCGACCCGGCGACATCGCCGACCATCCAGTAGCGCCCCTCGCGGCGTCCTGCAGGGAGGTAGTGGCGGCAAACGGCCTGTGCGTTCTGGGCGAGCCGTTCTGACAGGTCAGCCGCGCGCGTTGAAACCCCTCCCATGTCAGGCCGCCTTTCGGTCGAGAATGCGGGCCAGCGGATGGCGTTCGAACAGCCGTTCGAGCACCTGGCATCCTGCCACTGTGTCGTCAGGGACGAACAGGCGCAGCTTCCAGCTGATTATCTCCGAGAACAGCCCCATCGCCTTCAGGCGGTCGACCGCTGTCGGAGCAAAGCCGGTTAGCTCGATCCGGTTCGCCTGCATCAACCGCGAGCGGCGCAGTTGAAGGCCATCGGCAAGGTCAAGCACCGTATGTCCCTCGCGCAGCAACGCTAGCGCCTGCGGCGGCGACAGTTCGGGCGCGTCGCTGCAGGCAGTCGCGTTCGCTGCCCATGCCGGTGACACCCTGCGCCCGACAATGCTCATGCCATCGTCGGTCTGGAGCCGGTACACGCGGGTCGATTCTTCGGGCAGCCGCTTCCAGATGGGGAGAAGAAGCCCGGTGACGATGTGCAGTTCGCTTGTCGTGAACTCCTCAACCTGCGCCACTTCGGTCTGCCACACTGTGGAGAATGTGCGCTCGTCGACTTCCGCCCAGGCTGTCTCCGGCAGCTGGTTGAGTGCGAAGTTCAGCCGTTCCATCGGCCGGATCAGGCGGACCCGACGTTCGACCTCTCCATCATCGAGCATAACGCTTCGCGCGGGAAGCTGCACTGCTGCGCGCTTCGACCGGGAATTGACCAGCAGCCGCGCTCCCGGCTCGCGCTTCAGATCGAGCGCCTTGTCGAGCGTCAACGGCTGGTTGCGCTCGCGCATGGCGATCGTAAGCAACCGGGTTTCTGCCCCGGTCGCCGGGTGGACGTAGATTGGCTCGCTGCTCGTGACAGAGAAACTGTCGGCTATCAGCGTTTCGAGGCCAATGTCGTAGCTGCCTGATGCAATCGCACTTTCCACCCTGGCGCTGAGCAATTGCTCGAACACGGTGAACAGCACGTTCTGCATCGAAATCGTGAGCGCCAGCAGCCGGTTGAGGAAGGTCGTGATCGGCGGTAGTTCGTCCTTGATGCAGCCGCTACCACCGGTCAGCGACAGGCCGGTCATCGCCTCGAAGTTCGCCAGCGAACAGTGCTCGACCTTGCCCGCATAAATCAGCAGGTAGAACTGCCGCAGCGCCGCGTGGGCATAAGGGCTTTCGAGATTATCTTCGGGGCGGAACAGTCCCTGGCCACCGGTTTGGCGCTGACCGCGGGTAATCGCGCCAAGCGTGTCGAGCCGCCGGGCGATGGTCGAGAGGAAGCGCTTTTCGGCCTGAACGTCGGTGGCGACGGGACGGAACAGCGGGGGCTGCGCCTGGTTTGTGCGGTTGGTGCGACCCAGCCCCTGGATCGCGGTGTCGGCCTTCCAGCCTGCTTCGAGCAGGTAGTGATGCCGCAGCCGCTGGTTTCGCGCGCCGAGATCGGCATGGTAACTCCTGCCCGTTCCGCCAGCGTCAGAGAAGACCAGGATCGGCTTCCGGTCCTCCATGAACGCCTGCGCTTCGGCGAGATTGGCATGGGCGGGCCGGTTCTCGACCACGAACCGCTCGCCTTCAGCATTGACCTTGCGCACGATGCGACGCGAACGTCCCGTTACCTCGGCCACCATGTCGGTGCCGAACCGCTGGACGATCTGGTCGAGAGCGCCTTGCACCGGCTCCATCGCTGCGAGCTTCTCGATCAGCCGGTCGCGCCGCTGACAGGCCTCGCGGCATTCGATCATATTCCCGGCATCGTCATAGGCCGGACGCGAGGCGAGGTTGCCATCGCCATCGGTGTAGGTCTCGTGGAGTTGGACCGGGAAGCTGTGCGCCAAATAGTCCAGAACGTATTCTCGAGGAGTGACATCGCAAGAAATGTCGTTCCATTCGCCCGGATCGATCTCGGCGAGACGGCGCGACAGCAGGGCTTCGCCAGTCGAGACGATCTGCACCACGGCGGCGTGGCCATCGGCGAGCCCCTGCTCGATCGCCCGGATCAGGGTCGGCGTCTTCATCGCGGTAATGAGGTGGTTGAAGAAGCGCTGCTTGGCGGACTCGAACGCGGATCTCGCAGCCGACTTTGCCTGTCGGTTTAAGGTTCCCTCGCTGCTGCTGGTGACGCCCGAGGCTTCGAGTGCCGCATCAAGGTTGTTATGGATGACCTGGAAGGCACCGGCATAGGCGTCGTAGATGCGGACCTGGTCGGGGGTCAGCTGATGCTCGACCAGTTCGTATTCGACGCCTTCGTAGGACAGCGAGCGGGCGGCATAGAGACCGAGTGCCTTGAGGTCGCGGGCCAGCACTTCCATCGCCGCGACCCCGCCCGCTTCGATAGCCGCCACGAAATCGGTGCGCTTGTCGAACGGGAAATCCGCGCCGCCCCAAAGGCCAAGCCGCTGCGCATAGGCGAGGTTCTCGACCGTGGTCGCGCCGGTTGCCGAGACATAGAGCACGCGGGCATCGGGCAGAGCGTGCTGGAGGCGCAGCCCTGCGCGCCCCTGTTGCGAGGGCGAGGAATCCCCTCGGTCTGACTTGCCGCCACCGGCATTCTGCATGGCATGGCTCTCGTCGAAGACAATGACCCCGTCGAAGTTACAGCCGAGCCAATCGACGATCTGCTGCACCCTTGAAACCCGGTTCTCACGCGCATCGGAGCGTAGCGTGGCATAGGTCGTAAAAAGGATGCCCTGCTCGAGCCGGATGGGTGTGCCCTGACGGAAGCGGGCGAGCGGCTGGATCAGCAGCGGCTCCTGTCCGAGCGCATGCCAGTCCCGTTGGGCGTCCTCGAGCAGCTTGTCCGACTTCGAAATCCACACCGCGCGGCGGCGGCCCTTGAGCCAGTTGTCGAGTAGCACCCCCGCCACCTGTCGCCCCTTGCCCGCGCCCGTGCCGTCGCCGAGGAACCAGCCCTTACGGAAGCGGACAGCGGTGTCGCAATCGTCGGGCGCGGCCTCGATCTTGTCGAAGGTGGCATCGACGGTCCATCTCCCGGCGAGATGTTCGCTATGCGCTTCGCCCGCGTAGATCACGGATTCGAGCTGGGCGTCGGAGAGGTGACCCCGTTCGACCAGTCCCTCGGGCAAGTGGGGCCGGTAGCTGGGCTTGGGCGGTGCGACCGAGGCCATGGCGGCGGACTGGACGAGCCGGGTCGGGTGCGGTTGCGCGCCCGCGATCCGGATCGATTGCAGCACATAAGGCTCATAGAGGGCGTCGGTCAGGCGGCTTCTACAGGTCGCTACCCAATCGACGGTTTCATAGTCGAGTACGGCTCCGGCAGGTTCAACCGGCGGCACGGCGACAAGGCGAGGTTTGGGAGCGGCGGCGCGGCGGCTAGCGCTAGCGATCTTTCCCGTCGACGGGATGGCAGGCAAGACCGCAACCGATGCCCGCGCTGGCAGTGCATCGACCAGCATTCGCAGCAAGCTTGGCAGGTCGGTGGCCATCTCATGCGACTGCGGAAAGACGCCGGGATCGTCAGCAGGCAGCTTGTCGATCACCGTCAACCGGCTCTCGAAGGTCGTGCCGTGGCTGGTGTAGATGCTGCCTGCGATCGGCGCGGTGAACACGACCCGAGCGGTTTCCTGCAACCGGATGAAGCTGCCGCGCCAGGCAGCATGATCTGGTGCACAGTTGCTCCCCATGATCGCAACGAGCCGTCCGCCATCGGCGAGCCGGGCGAGTGCGGATGCGATGTGGCGGAAGGCTGCGTCGGCTACGCGAGTCTCAACGCCGAGCGCAGCCGAAAACGGCGGGTTCATCAGGATGCAGCTTGGTACCAGGCCGGGTTCGAGGCGGTCATGGATCTGCGCCGCGTCGTGCGCGGTGACGCTCGTGCCCTTGAATAGATGCCTCAGCAGTTCAAGCCGCGTGTCGGCAACCTCGTTGAGCAAGAGGCCTGCGCCGGCAAGTTCGGCCTGTAGCGCCAGCAACCCGGTGCCCGCCGACGGTTCCAGCACCAAATCGCCCGGTTGAAAATTCGCGGCGAACCCTGCGACCCAGGCAAGGCCAAGCGGCGTCGAGAACTGCTGGTATTGCACCATGTCTTCGCTGCGCCGAGTCTGGGTGGGCGTAAGGCGAGAAATCCGTTCGAAAAGTTTCAGCCGTTCGAACGGGTCGGCGGTCTTGGCGTGGATGGCAGGGCCATAGCGGCGCAGGAACAGCAAATGGGCGATTTCGAGCGCTTCGTAGGCGGTCTTCCAGTCCCAGGCCCCGCTGGCATCGCTTGCACCAAAGGCCGATTGCATGGCGGTGCGAATGGCGGGAGCCTCGATCCGGCGACCGGCGGCAAGATGCCCGAGTAAGTCCTGGGCGGCTGCAATGATGAAGCGGGCAGTCTGGTCCGGACGAGCGGAAGCAAGCGGGCGCACGGCGGCACCCGCCAGTGGCGAGTTGGTCATGTCAGGATCCTTCGATTGGAGTTGTGGTGATGCCTGGCCGCGCTCAAGCGGGCGGAATGTAGGCCTCGTAAGGGTTGCCGGGGGCGAGATGACCAAATGGAGTCATCACATAGGCGTCGCCATCGCGGCCAACTGCACAGAGGACATAGCGGGTCTCGCCGCTGCCGATCTCGGTGCACTCCATCAGCGCAAGGTTGTCATCCCGGGCTGCCTTCAGCAGTGTCTGGAAGTTGGCGCGGGCATAGTCAGGAATCGCCATGACGGATCTCCCCGTTGGTGGCGGCTTCCTTGTAGAAGCGGTCGAACAATGTATGAGTCGATTCAGACCGGATCGTGCTGGCAGTGATCAGCATGGCGAGGCCGCCAAATCCGTCGGGCCGCATCTTTGAGCAAGTGAAGGCCATGGCGACCGTCAGTTCCTGAAGGTCGGGCGAGCGGCGCACGATATCCTGCAGCACGTCGGGCCAGAGGTCTCCTGCCATGTCGAGTTCGATGTCGTCCTCGCCCAGGATGGCGTCATGCTGCTCATCGATCAGCTTCTGCGCCAAGCGGCTGGTCTCGGAGGAGGCCGCATCGAGGGCGGAGCGGACTTCAGCGGCTGGCAATGAGATCAGGTCGCACGCGCCTTCTTCGCTGAAATAATACGCGGCCTCGCCGACGAGCTCTTCGGTGAATACCTGAGCAAGAAACATCCGTTCGATCGGCAACATCGCCGAAAGCGGAATCACGGGATCGACCACCGTGGGCGTGAAATAGTCAGCCATTGCGTGGCTCCTTTGAAAGCTTGAGGGGATGGCAGGCGGGGCGACCGGAGCCGCCCCGCGCACCGATTCATTCGGCGGCGATCGCCAACGGATCGAACTCGCCATCCTCATCATTGAGGAAGTCGGGCAGGTCAGTGTCAGGCGCTTCCTGCTCGGCAGCTTCAGTGACCGGCAACCGCAGCGGTTCGGGTAGCCAGCCGGTACCTTCGAGCAGCCGTTCGGCCTCGCGAGCCATGTCGCCCTTCTTCAGGTGCTCGATCAGCACAGCAGTCGCGTCGCCCTTGGCTTCGCGCACGGCCTCGATGATGCGGGGCTTGGTCACGCGGCCGAGGTAGTTGTCGACTGTGGGGGTCCAGCCTGCCTCGGCCATGTCGAGGCCGACGACCGACGCCAGGGCATCTGCCGCGGCGATCCGGCAAGCAATGCCGTGTGCGGAAATCTGCCCGCCGTAGCCCTTGACCGGTTCGAACAGCGCATTGACGCCGAGCGAGACGCAGTGGGCGAGCAGCGCCATCTGGTCTTCATGCGCGAGTGCCGCCAGCGCATCCCACAGCGCGCCAGCCTCGTCGGGCAGGCGCGCCGCCCACTGCTCGTGCCGTTCCTGGATCGCCAGGCTCCACGGGGATTCGCGCAGGTCCGGGGCAACGTTGCCGAGCCAGGCCTGGGTGACGCCGATCTGCACGCAGCCATGGGTGCCGTGCGAACGGAACACCGACAGGGTGAGTGCGTGGAGCACGGCAATGAATGCGGCCTGCGGATCCTGGGCGAGAGCATTGCGCAGCGCCACCGTCCGCACGGCCGTCAGCTCGGAGACGAGCCGGTCGGGCAAAGGTCGGATGGCATCGTCGTCGTCCTCGCCCTGTTGCTCATCCTGCACCTGACCGCCAACGCTGATCGCTGGGCCGGTTCCCTGCTGGCCTGCTTCGACATCGACCGAAGTGCCCTGGTCCTCGACAACCGGTTCGTCCTCGGGCCGGACATAGCCGCGATCGATCCGGAGCCGACCGTCGTGGGCCAGTGAGACGAACACGCCAGCGCGCGCCATCTCATCCGGCTCATAACCCACCGGGCGAGAGGTGAGCGGCGTCAGTTCGGCATCGATCTCGGTTAGTCGGGCATCGACCTCGTCGGGCAGGTCGCAGCCATCGCGGTATTCCTCGCCGATGGCGTCGTATTCCTCGACCAGCGCATCGAGACGTGCCTGTTCGTCTCCGGTCAGCGGAACCGTCGCGCCGGTGATCCGGCGCTTGCCGCGCTCGCAGCCGTAAGGAAGGTCGATCGCGGCTTCGACCCATTTCCAGCCCTCCGCGCCGATTTCCTGTGCTGCCTCATTGAGCTTTTCGTTTACCAGCAATTCGACCAGCGCCGGGTCCTGGAGCCAGCCATCGTCGTCGGTCGAGAAGAGGTCGCGCATCACGTAGCCGCCCGCCTCGGTATAGGCGTCGATGCCGATGAACCGCACGCGGCGGTCGGTGGCGGCAATCGCCTGTTCGGTCAGCAGACGGCGGATGTGATAGGCGGGAACGTGTTGACCCTGGTTCACCTGTTCCCATACCTGCTCCTGGCGGGCATGGTTGTCGGTGACCGAGAAGGCCATGAGCTGTTCGAGCGACATGCCGTCCTCGCCGTAGACGTCGAGCAGGCTGGGCGCGACCGTAGCGAGGCGCAGACGCTGCCGGACGGTCGAGACTGAGACGAAGAACCGGGCAGCAATGTCCTCTTCGGACAACCCTGCCTCGACCAGCGCGCTGAAGGCACGGAACTGGTCGAGAGGGTGAAGCCCTTCGCGCATGACGTTTTCGGCGAGCGAGTCTTCTTCGGCGATACCGCCTTCGCGCACCACGCAGGGGACGGGCTGGTCCTTGGCCATCCGCTTTGATTTCACCAGCAGCTCGAGCGCGCGGAAGCGGCGACCACCGGCCGGCACCTCGAACAGACCGGTTTCCCGGCCATCATCATCGAGCATGGCGCGGACGTTGAGGCTCTGGAGCAGGGTGCGGCGATAGATGTCTTCGGCAAGGTCCTCGATCGAGAGGCCCGCCTTCACGCGCCGGACGTTCTTCTGGCTCAGCACCAGCTGCGAGAACGGGATGTCGCGCGAGGAACTGAGCACGAGCTTGGGAACAGACTTGGTCATGGCAATTCTCCATGACGGGCGCCGGGAGTCTCTCTCTCGGCCTCGACCCGTCACGAAGCGAAGCGCCGCCCTCTCACTCTGGAGAGAGCAGCGCCGCGATGGAAAAACACCCGGATGGTCCGGGCTCAGTGGACCCGGTCGAGCAACTTCTTCGCCTTGCCCTCCATGTCGAGCCGGGCGTCCTGGTGCGCCTTGTCGCGGGCCAGCGCGGTGATCCCCTGCACGAAGTCGAAGATCGATTCGGGTGGACGACCTTCCTCGGCCAGCACGGTTTCGATGATCTTGCCGGTCTCGGCCTTCGAGAAGCCGCGGTTTCGCAGGAAGTCGCTGCGAGCCTCGTCGGTCCGGGCTACGATGCGTTCGCGCGCCGCCTTGATGCCGTTGACGAAGGGCAGCGGCGAGGAGTTGGCGAAGCCTTCCAGCGCCGGTGCGGCTTCGTGCGCGAAGCGGTTCGCGGCATACTTGCTGTGGCGGATGCTGATTTCCTCGAAGTCCTCCACGCCCCACAGGTTCCGGTTCTGGCAAACGGCGCGGAGGTAGAAGCTCGCCATGCCCAGCGTCTTCGCCCCGACCTCGGAGTTCCAGCAGTAGAAGCCGCGGAAGAAGAGATCGGGCGATCCGTCGGGCAGGTGGCCTGCTTCGATCGGGTTGAGGTCGTCGACCAAGAACAGGAACACGTCGCGATCTGAAGCGTACAGCGTGGTCGTGTCCTTCGAGATGTCGACGCGCGGATTGTAGGTTCCGGTCGACCAATCGAGCACGCCCGGCACCTTCCAGCGTGTATCACCCGTGCCGTTGCCAGCGATCTTCTGCACAGCTTCTACGAGTTCGTGATCGTAGATCCGACCATAATCGGGGCCGGTCACTGCGCGCAGTTCAAGTCTGCCTTTGTCGGTTTCGAGCGTCTTGATCTGCTCGGTCCGGTTCGAGGTCAGACCATATTGCAGGTTGATCGCTGCGAGCGGTGCTGGAAGCTGGCGCAAATAGGCGGCGGGCGCGCCGACCTGGCTTGCCAGCTGACCGAAGCTCCAATGGGTCGGTGTCACCGGCGCATCGGCGCCGGGCAGGATCAGCGCCAAATGCTCGGGATCGTTTCGGTTCGCCTCGACATGGATGAGCGCGCTTTCGACGACGCGGGTCCGGCTGCGCTCGGAACGGCCGCGCACGGACCGGGCCAGATCGCCAAGCGAGAGAAACCGCTCGTCATCGGGCCGCGAGAACCATTCTGACGAAACCCGACCGATCCGCTGGCCGCGCGAGACATCGACCTTGTAGCCGCCACTCGCATCGCGGTGGGCATCGAGAACCTGCATATTCATGGGGAAACCTCCACGACGGGCGGCCGGGAGCCTCTCTCTCGACCCTCATCCCGTCACGGCGAAGCCCGCCATCCTCTCACTCTACCTGCTGATGCTGGGCGTCGCGCGAGCGGCCAGCGAGATTACCAAGAAAAGAAACCGCACCCTGATGGGAGGTGGTCATCGCTATCTTGCCCGTGCAGGAGGAAAGGCGGGGCTTGTCGGCTTTCCAGGCCTGCACATGCAAAGGAGACCGCCGGAGGCAGAGTGCGTGCGGGGCCTCCTCGTCAAACGCCGCGCCCACAGGAGCGCGCAGGAACGGCGCGCGGGACCGTGCGCGCCACCAGCCCCGCTCCGATTCTCGGGGCGTTGCGGGGTGTCCCCGCTGAGGTGGGTAGGAGAAGACGCGTTGCGGCTTCGACCAGGGAGGACACTTCCTCCCGCCGAAAAATGCTATTTGTGCGCCAGAAATGCACTGTTTGGTGGACGCCCGGTGGACACCGCAAGCCAAACCGCGCCGTGGACGCCAATGAAGTGGCGTTAGAACATATTGATATATCTGGAAAAACTGGAGCGGGCGAAGGGATTCGAACCCTCGACCCCAACCTTGGCAAGGTTGTGCTCTACCCCTGAGCTACGCCCGCTCTGGCGGCTGGCGTCCGGGTGGGGCCAGCGGGTGAGGCGGGCGATTAGCACCGGCCTTTTGACTCGGCAAGCCCTGATTGCGCATTTTCGCCGAAGGGTTGGCATATCGTCCGCAAATCCCACATAAGCGACGCATGAGTCCTTTCCGTCCGCGCGGAAATGGCGCCAATCGAAACAGGAGCACCCCCTTTGTGGCCACTCTCGGTCTGAATCCGCAGGACAAGGAAGCCGTCGAAGCCTTCCGCCGCGACGTCGTCGAGCCGTCGATGACCAGCCTCGTCATCCTCGACTTCTGGGCCGAATGGTGCGGGCCGTGCAAACAGCTGGCGCCCGTGCTCGAAAAGGTCGCCGCCGACTATGCCGACAAGGGCGTCGTGCTGGCGAAGGTCGATGTCGATGCGAATCGCTTTATCGCCAGCCAGTTCCAGGTGCAGTCGATTCCCACCGTCTATGCGATTTTCCAGGGTCAGCCGGTCGCGAACCTGACCAATGCGCGCAGCGAAAGCCAGTTGAAAGCGATGCTCGACCAGTTGCTCGCGCAGCTGCCGATCGAAAGCGCCGCCAAGGATCGCGCGGTCGAAATCGCGCCGCTGCTCGACATGGGCGAGCGCGTGCTCGCCGAAGGCGATGGCGCGCGCGCCGCGAGCATCTTTGGCCAGATCGCCGAGATCGCGCCCGACAATGCCGCCGCGCACGGCGGCCTGATCCGCGCGATGCTGCTTGCAGGCGACATCGCGGGCGCGCAGGCCGTGCTCGATGCGCTTCCCGCCGAGATGGCCGCCGATCCGGCGATCGCGCAGGCGAAAAGCGCGCTGGCGTTGGCGGCCGATGCCCCCGATTCGGGCGAGCTTGCGGCGCTTGAGGCCGCGGTGGCCGCAAATCCGGACGATCATCAAGCGCGCTTCGACCTCGCCGCGGCGCAGATCGGCGCGGCGCAGCGCGATGCCGCCGCCGACAATCTGCTTCACATCATCGCCGCCGACCGCGATTGGCAGGATGGCGCCGCGCGCGCCAAATTGCTCGCGCTGTTCGAGGCGGTCGGGCTGGAGGACGCCTGGGTTTCGGCGCAGCGCCGCCGCCTGTCGCTGATCCTGTTCGGGTGATGAGCGCGGCCGCGCCCCTGACCATCCAGCGGATCGCGATCTTTCCGCTCACCGGCGCGGTGCTGTTTCCCGGGCTGCACCTGCCGCTGCACATCTTCGAGCCGCGCTATTCGGCGATGGTGCAGGAGGTGCTGGCGCGCGACCGCCAGATCGGGATGATCCAGCCGCGCCAGATCCCCGGCGAAGAGGATCGCGAACCGCCCGCGCTTTATGACGTCGGCTGTGTCGGGCGCATCGTCGATGTCGAGGCGCTCGACGAGGGGCGTTTCAACCTGGTTCTGGAAGGCGTCGCGCGCTTTCGCGTCCGCCGTGAACTTGATGTCACGACGCCGTTCCGGCAGGTCGAGGCCGAGATCGAACTCGAGGCCGAAGAAGACGCGGTGCTGGCAAGCATCGAACGCGCGAGCCTCGAACGCGAGGCCAAGCGTTTCGCCGCGCGGCAAGGCTATGTCGTCGACTGGGAATCGGTCGGACAGCTCGACGATGCAACGCTGGTCAACGGCATCGCGCAGGTTGCGCCCTTCGACGCCGCAGCGAAGCAGGCACTGCTCGAGGCAACCCCTATCGACGCGCGCGCCGAGCTGGTGATCCAGCTGATGCAGTTTTTCGGCCGCTTCGACAGCGACGACGGGCGCGCGACGCTGCAATAACCGGGATCAATGCCCGCGCTGCGGCGCCGCGTGGCGCGCGATGTCGGCGATCGCGCGGCGCACGACATGCCGGTCGCTTTCACGCAGGCGATCTGGCGGTTCATCCCCGGCGAGATGGCGGCGCACGAGCGCACATTCGGCATCGAGCCGCGCGGCGACGCGGGCACGCCGACCGCGCAGCGCCGAACGGCGGCGGTCTGCCCAGTCGCGCACCAGCCGGTCGGCGGCGCGTGCGGCGAGATGGTCGGCGGCCGCCCGTTCGGTGGCCGGTTCGGCTTCGATATCGGCGAGCCAGTCGTCCGCGCCCTTCGCCTGTAGCGCATCGAGCGGCAGCGTCGCCGCGCACCGCCGCCCGCCGCTCCGCTGATCGCCATGCAGGCGGTGCCGGAGCGCCTGAAGCTCGGCGCGGAACTGCCAGTTCACATAGGTGGTGAAGCGCGCGCGCCGTGGCTCATAGCGTTCGGCGGCGCGGTGGAGCGCGATTGCGCAGACCTGCGCCGCGTCCTCGGCAACGTCGGAAAGGCCATAGACGCGGGTGAAATAGCGGATGCGGGGGCCAAGCAGCGCGACAAGGCGTGCGAAACTGCGGTCGGCGCGGGCCCGAGCGCGCGCGCCCGGCGCGGCATCCAGCGCGGTTCGGGCGTGGATATAGTCGGATACCGCTGCTTCGAGTGCGTCGCTTTTCGCCGACATGGCCTTCCCCCATCCTGCTCGCGGCGTGGTGCCGCGCGATCGGGATAGGGGGTCATGCTTAGCGCCGGGCTGTTTGAAGCCTTAGTGGAAATACTTAGATATCGGTGCCCGCGAGCAGCCGCGGCAGATCGCCCGCCTCGCCGCGGGCTTCGTCCATGAAGAAGCGTTTGAGCACCGGCATGCGCTGCACCGTGCCCAGCCCGGTGCGGCGCACCGCGGCGGCAGCGCGGCCGGGAATGCCGAACAGGCGCGTGAGCCCGTCGGTCGCGAGGCTGACCATCAGATTGTCGAGCCCGCGCCAGCGCTGGTAACGCGCGAGCAGCGCGGCATCGCCGAGGTCGAGACCGAGCCGCACGCCGTCGACGAGCACTTCGGTCAGCGCCGCGACGTCGCGCAGGCCAAGGTTCAGCCCCTGCCCCGCGATCGGGTGGATGCCATGCGCGGCGTCGCCGACAAGCGCGATGCGGTCGGCGACGATCGACGCGCTGTGGTGAAACCCGAGCGGATAGGCCATGCGCGGCGCGACGAGCCGCATCGGCCCAAGCACTCCGCCCGCGCGCTTTTCGAGTTCGGCGGTGAAACCGCGGTCGCCAAGCTTGGCAAAGCCGGGGCCATCCTTTTCGGACACGGTCCAGACAAAGGCCGAGCGGTGCCGCCCCTCGGCATCGTCGACGAGCGGGAGCAGCGCGAAAGGCCCCGACGGATAGAAGATTTCGTGCGCCACATTCCCGTGCGGCCGTTCATGCGCGACGGCGCCGATCATCGCATGATGGTGGTAGGACCAGTTCGCGATGCGAAAGCCCGCAGCGTCGCGCGTCGGCGAGCGGCGGCCTTCGGCGACGACCAGCAGCGGGGCCGCGAGCCGGATTCCGTCGGCGAGGGTGAGCGTGACGCCATGCGCGTCGATCGTGCGCGCGGCGACGGTGGCGGGCATCATCAGCCGCACCAGCGGCGCATCGGCGAGCGCCGCGGCGAGCGCGATACGGAGCCGGCGGTTTTCGATCATCGTGCCGAGCGGCGGATCGCCCGCTTGGGTAACGAAATCGAGGTCGCCGCCGCGGCCGCCGTCGGGGGCGCCGTCGCCGACCTTGATCGCGCGGATCGGGCAGCCATGGCCGACGAGGCGGTCGGCGATCCCCAGCACCTCGAACATCTGCCACGTGGCGCTGGCAATCGCCGAGGCACGGCCGTCGAAGCCGGGCGCGATGGTGGCAACCGGATCGGCGGGGTCGACGACCTGAACCGACAGGCCGTGATGCGCGAGCGCGAGCGCGAGCGTCTGCCCGACGAGCCCGCCGCCGGAGATGATCACGTCGCTGCGTTGGATGTCGATCATGGCCCTGCACTAGACGGCAACTGGCGGAATGGAAAGCGGCCTCCGCTCATATCGGGTTCACGCGGAGACGCGGAGGCGCGGAGATTCTCTCAATACCGTTCGTGCTGCGCGTGTCGAAGCATAATTCTTCTCGCTGATGCCAAGAGAAGAAAGAACGGCCCTTCGACAAGCTCGGGGCGAACGGAAATGGGAAGCCCTCTCCGCGCCTCCGCGTCGCTGCGCGAACCTCTATGACCCACAGCTCCGTCCCGCCCCGCGCTTGACGGCGACTCCGCCCCATGCGCATATCGCGGCGGGACTCCATCAGGGACGACAAGAGAGCATGGCAAGCCGCAAGGCCGCACCCGCAAAGGCCGACTGGCGCACCGTTTTCCGCCAGAGCATCGCCCGGTCGATCGTGATCGCGGCGGCGGCGGGGCTTGGCCTGTTCACGCTGTTTCTGACGCTGGCGTTCGCGACCTATGACAGCACCGACGCGGCGCTCAACACCGCCGCCGACGGCACCGCGGCGAACTGGATGGGCAATGCCGGTGCGTGGTTCGCCGACATCGGGCTGTCGATCGGCGGTATCGGTATCGTCCTCCTGCTGCCGCTGCTCGCGATCTTTGCGTGGCGGATGTGGAAGGGCGAACCGCAGCCGCACTGGCCGCGCCAGCTGTCGTACAGCTTTGTCGGCATCCTGTTCGTCGGGCTGGGCGCCGAGCTCTGGGCGCCTGCGACCGGCGCGCCGATGCCCGCGGGCTGGGGCGGGATCATCGCGCTGCTCGTCGGCGGCGCGATCACGCCGCTCTTTGCCAGCGCGGGCGAGCCCGCCGCTGCGCTCATTCGCTTTGCAACGATCCTGCTGCTCGTCGGGATCGGCCTGTTCCTCGCCTGGCGCGCGCTGCGGCTGGAAAAGGGCTGGGCGTCACGCTTCCGCCTGCCCGCGGCGACAAGCAACCGCGTCGTCGAACCCGGACGCCCCGCGCCCTGCGAGACCGAAAAGGCGCCCGGCTTCCTGGATCGCGCGGTGCGGCCGCGCGCCGTCGCCGAACCCGTCGACCGCGCCCCGCCCGAGATCGCCGAACCGGTGCAGCGCGCCGTGCCGTCGAAACCGAAACCCAAGCCGCAGACCGAACTCTTCACCCATTACCAATTGCCGTCGATCGACCTGCTCACCCCCGCGCCCGAACGGCCCGCGGGACAGATCGACAAGGCGGCGCTCGAACGCAACGCGCGGCTGCTCGAATCGGTGCTCGAGGATTTCCAGGTCAAGGGAGTCGTCACCGCGGTGCGCCCCGGCCCCGTCGTCACCATGTACGAGCTGGAACCCGCGCCGGGCACCAAGGCGAGCCGCGTGTCGAACCTGGCCGACGATATTGCGCGCAACATGTCGGCGCTGTCGGCGCGCATCGCGCCGATCCCCGGCCGCACCGTGATCGGCATCGAACTGCCCAATGCGCACCGCGAATCGGTGGTGCTGCACGAAATCATCGGCAGCGCGCTGTTTCAGGATCACAGCGGATCGCTGCCGATCATCCTTGGCAAGAATATCAGCGGCGACGCGATGATCGCCGACCTGGCGCCGATGCCGCACCTCTTGATCGCGGGCACCACCGGGTCGGGCAAGTCGGTCGGGCTCAACGCAATGATCCTCTCCTTGCTCTATCGCCTGGGCCCCGACCAGGTGAAGATGATCATGATCGATCCCAAGATGCTGGAACTCAGCGTCTATGACGATATTCCGCATTTGCTCGCGCCCGTCGTCACCGAGCCCAAGAAAGCGATCCGCGCATTGAAATGGGCGGTCGAGCAGATGGAGGACCGCTACCGGATGATGTCGTCGCTGTCGGTGCGCAACCTCGCGGGCTATAACGACAAGGTGCGCGCCGCGCTCGCCAAGGGCAAGTCCTTGGGCCGCCGCGTCCAGACGGGTTATGATCCCGATACCGGCCAGCCGGTCTATGAGGAAGAGACGCTCGATTACCAGCCGCTGCCGCAGATCGTCGTGGTCGTCGACGAACTGGCCGACCTGATGATGACCGCGGGCAAGGAGGTCGAGTTTCTGATCCAGCGCCTCGCGCAAAAGGCGCGCGCGGCGGGTATCCACCTGATCCTCGCGACGCAGCGCCCTTCGGTCGACGTCATCACCGGCGTCATCAAGGCGAACCTGCCGACGCGCATCAGCTTCAATGTCACCAGCAAGATCGACAGCCGCACCATCCTGGGCGAAGCAGGCGCCGAGCAGTTGCTGGGCAAGGGCGACATGCTCTATGTCCCCGGCGGCAAGCAGATCACGCGCATCCACGGTCCCTTCGTATCCGACGACGAGGTGCGCGCGGTCGCCGATCACTGGAGGGGACAGGGGCGCCCCGACTATGTCGAAAGCGTCACCGAAGACCCCGAGGACGGCGGCTTCGCGCTCGAAGGCGCGCCCACGGGCGGCGACAGCGCCGAGGACCGCATGTATGCCAAGGCGTGCCAGATCGTCGCCGAAAGCCAGAAAGCCTCGACCAGCTGGCTGCAACGCCAGCTGCGCATCGGTTACAACAGCGCCGCGCGCCTGATCGAGCGGATGGAGGAGGAGGGGCTGGTCAGCCCGCCCAACCATGTCGGTCGCCGCGACGTGCTCACCGACCAATATGGCCAGCCGCGGTAGGGGAGCGCCTCGCCTTCCTCGAGTCGTCGTCCCGGCGCGGGCCGGGGACTCGACCTCGCGCTTCGCATGCACCGGCGAGATCCCGGCCTGCGCCGGAATGACGGTGAGATGAGCGAACAATTCACGGCGGGTTCAATGCCCGGTTGCGAGAAGCGATCTATCGAAAAGAGATATGAGAACCAAATGACCAAGATTAATCTGACCCGCCTTGCCGCCTGGACGTTGACCCCGTTGGCCGCCGTCGGACTTGCCCTCACCGTCCCTGCGATCGCCCAGTCCGCGAACGCGCTGTCGTCGGTGCAGGCGCATCTCAAGGCGACCGACACGATGACCGCCGATTTTGTCCAGACCGACCGCAATGGCCAGCGCCTGTCGGGCAAGCTCACCCTCAAACGCCCCGGCAAAATCCGCTTTCAGTATCAGAAGGGCGTGCCGATGCTGATCGTCGGCGACGGCAGCCGATTGACGGTGATCGACTATGAGGTGCGGCAGGTGCAGAGCTGGCCGGTGAAAAACTCGCCGCTCGGCGCGCTGCTCGACCCCGATCGCGACCTGGCGAAATATGCGCGGCTGCTGCCGACGGGCAACAAGGATGTGCTGAGCGTCGAGGTGAAGGATCCCGATCGCCCCGAATATGGCACGATCACCATGGTGTTCGTGCGCGACGCTTCGGCGCCCGCGGGGCTGCGCCTGCGCGGCTGGGTCGCGCTCGATTCGCAGAACAACCGGACACGCATCGACCTTTCGAACCAGCGCTTCAACGTCGCGGTTGCCGATTCGGCGTTCCGCTGGACCGACCCGCGGCCCAATCGCCGCGGGCGCTGACCCGAACAGGGGCCGCCGAGCTTCGGTTGATTCCGTTGCGATCAATCGCCCGACCAACCGACGTCAGCCATCGACGAACGGCAAATGCGGCCGCGGCGCGGCGTTTTTCGTTCAGCTTGGCGACAGGGAAGAAGGGCTATTCCAACACTCGAAGGCGCCAACACGGCCCCCGGATTTGGGTTTCCCCCTGTTGCCCCACCCGGGCTGCCCGGCACCTTCATTCAAGAGCGTGACGAACGCTGACCTTGAACCCCCGTTCCACCGCCCCTGGGACGGGGGTTTAATGTATCCGCCGGACAGGCGCCGGATGTGCGCTTCGGGGCGCGGAGCGGTCGGCGCGGTCCCGGCGCAATCCACCCAAAAGTCAGGAAAGGTCAGCCTTGTGCGGCCGCCGATTGGCCGCGCCCGGCGCGCAGGTCGCGCGCGATTGACGTCCCGGTTCCCACGCCCGGTTGCGAGCGCATTGTCCACATTTGAAAGAACCGGGATGAAGGCTGGCACAGCCGGGCCATGTAGGACAGCGTTTTTTCTGTGGCCGTTGTGGGGTGAGAAGCGGTCGTTGCTGGTCCTCCCCCGCAGGGGGAGGGGGACCACCCGCAGGGTGGTGGAGGGGTACGGGAGGTCATACGCCGCGCTCGACACCGCGTACCCCTCCACCATGCTTCGCATGGTCCCCCTCCCCGTGCCGGGGAGGATCGCAACGTCCGCTCCCGCGCCTCCCCTGCACGGCCGCAGCCATTGCGAACGGCACCGCGCACCGATAGAGCCACCGGCATGACTCGCACCAGCATCGCTTCGTGGAATATCAACAGCGTCCGCGCCCGCATCGGCATCGTCGAGAAACTGCTTCGCGAAGAGGCGCCCGACATCCTCTGCCTACAGGAAACCAAGGTGGAATGCGGCCTGTTCCCGAAAACGATGTTCGAGGCGCTGGGCTATCGGCACATCGTCACCCACGGCCAGCGGATGCATCACGGCGTCGCGATCGTCAGCAAGGTGCCGTTGGCCGACGTGCGCAAATATGACTGGCAGGCAAACGGCGAGGCCCGCCACATCGGCGTCACATTGCCGTCGGGCGTGCGACTCGACAATGTCTATATTCCCGCGGGCGGCGATATTCCCGATCGGGAGCTCAATCCGAAGTTCGGACAGAAACTCGACTTTCTGGCGCGCATGACCGACTGGTCGGGCGCGCTGGACGGAACGCCGACGGTGCTCACCGGCGATTTCAACGTCGCGCCGCTCGAAAGCGATGTGTGGAACCACAAGGCGCTGCTCGACGTCGTCAGCCACACGCCGGTCGAGGTCGAAACGCTTGGCCGCTTGCAGGCGGCGTCGAACTGGGTCGACCTGGGGCGCCATTTCATCGCCGCGCCGACCCCGCTCTATACCTGGTGGAGTTACCGCGCGAAGGACTGGGAAGCATCGAATCGCGGCCGCCGCCTCGACCATATGTGGGTGACGCCCGATCTTATGGACAGGGCGGTCGCGCACCGGATCGTCCAGCCGGCGCGGAGCTGGGAGCGGCCGTCGGACCATATCCCCCTCATCACCGAGTTCGCCTTTTGAGCGCGGCGGCGCAGGACCGCGGCGCCCGGCAGGCGGCGCGCGCGATCGACGCGCTGCGCCGCGGCTGGCCGCTGCGCGTCACCGGCGCCGACGGCGCGCTCGACCTGCTTGCGGTCGAAAGTGCGCGCGATGGCACGCTAGCGGAGTTTGCGAGCGGCGATGTGCTGCTGTCGGGCGAGCGGGCGGTGACCCTCAAGCTCACCAATCAGCGCGCGGCGGCGACGCCCGGCCCCGTGCGGCTCGCAGGCGCCGCCGATAGGATCGCGGCCGCGCTCGCGATCGCCGACCCCGCGCTCGACCTTGCGAACCCGTTGAAAGGCCCGTTCCACACCGTTGCGACGGGCGGCGACGCCGCCGCCGCGGCGGCGATGACAATGGCGCGCCACGCGGGTCTGCTCCCCGCCTTCTTCGTGCGCGGCGCGGCGGGTGAAGCCGAAACCATGTGCAGCGCCGATGATGTCGCCACCCTGCTCGACCCGGCGCGGCTCGACATCGCGGCGCGCGCGCGGCTGCCCGTCGCGGCGAGCGAGACGGCCGAAATCGTCGCCTTCCGTTCGCCCGAAGAGGCGTCGGACCATGTCGCGCTCGTCATCGGCAAACGCGACGGCAATCCGCCGGTCGTTCGCCTGCACAGCGAGTGCCTGACCGGCGACGTGCTCGGCAGCCTCAAATGCGATTGCGGGCCGCAGCTCCACGCCGCGCTCCATGCGATGGCCGATGCGCCGTGGGGCGTGCTGCTCTATCTGCGGCAGGAAGGCCGAGGGATCGGGCTGGTCAACAAGCTGCGCGCCTATGCGCTCCAGGACCAGGGTTATGACACGGTCGATGCCAATCTCCGGCTCGGTTTCCCCATCGAGGCGCGCGACTTCGCGATTGCAGCGCGGATGCTGAAATTGCTGAATGTGCCCCGCATCCGGTTGATGACGAACAATCCCGAAAAGGTCGCGCGGCTGGAGAGAGAGGGCGTCGAGGTGGTGGAGCGTATCCCGCTCGCGCTGCCCACCAATCCGCACAACGAACAATATCTCGCGACCAAGCGCGACCGCACGGGGCACCAGCTTTAGAGCGTTTTTCGACCATTTTGGATCGCCGTGATTGCGCTGTGAAGCCCGCTGGCGAGGAGCGGGGCGCTGCGTGGGCCGGAAGCCCGTGCAAGACCCGCGACGAAGTCCGGCGGGCTTCACAGCGCAACCCCGAAGGGGCGGGCCGATTTTGGCCCATTGCTGCGTTGCTCGTCGGGCACGATGGTCCGCATCGCGCCTCTCCTCGCGCCTTGCACTGGGCCAAAATCGGCTCCGTCACGGTGACCCAAAATGGTCGAAAAACGCTCTAACAATCGTCACCCCCGCGAAGGCGGGGGCCGCTATCGGCGTAGCGCAAGGCTGCCAGCGGCCCCCGCCTTCGCGGGGGCGACGATTTGTTCAATGCACGAACCGCGCGACCACGTCGCGATAGCTGCGGCTGACCTTCACCTGCGCGCCCGAGCCGAGGATGAGGAAACATTCGCCGTTGGTGTGCGGTTTCACCTGCTTGACCTGGCTCAGATTGACGATCGTCGAGCGATGAACGCGCTGGAAATTGCGCGGGTCGAGCCTTTTTTCCAGATCCTTCATCGTTTCGCGCAGGATCAGGCTGTTGTCGGCGGTATAGATGCACATATAGTCGCCCGCGGCGTCGATGCGTTCGATACTGTCGACGTCGACACGGAAAATCTGCCCGCGATCCTTGATGTTGATCATCTTTTCATAGCGGTCGGCCGACGGCGCGTCGGGCACGGCATCGGCGCCATATTCCTCGACCGCTTCGGGCGCGACCTCGGCGAGCACCGTCTTCAGTCGTTCGACCTCGGCGGCGCCGCGCTTTTCGGTGAGCCGCTGGCGCACGCGGTCGAGCGCGTCGGCGAGGCGTTCGGGCTCGACGGGCTTGACGAGATAGTCGACCGCCTGCGCCTCGAAGGCGCGGATCGCATGATCCGAAAAGGCGGTGACGAAGACGACGAGCGGCGGCTCGACCTCCATCAATCCCTGGATCACCGAAAATCCGTCGAAACCCGGCATCTGGATGTCGAGGAAGACGAGGTCGGGTTTATGCGTCTTGATCTTGCGGATGGCCTCGCGACCGTTCTGGGCGGTGTCGACCACCTCGACATCCGAATGCGCCTCGAGCCGCAGTTGCAGGCCCTGGGTCGCCAATTTTTCGTCATCCACCAGGATGGTTCTGATCGTCATGTGCCTTCGGTTCCAATTCTTGCTTGCCCATCGGGCTGGAACGGAAACTCGATCACCACCGTGAAGCCGCCCTCAGCGCCCGCCTGGGCGTCGAACCGGTGCTGGTCGCCAAAAGCCTGCGCCAGGCGGTCCCGGATATTGGCTAAACCCACGCCGGTCGATTCCGTTGCAACGCCCGTGGTGGGGTCGGTGCGGTCGCCTGACAATCCCGCGCCGGTGTCGGACACGGTGATCCGGACATTTTGACCGGCCAGCTGTGCGGAAATGGTGATGTCGGCGCCGTCCTCCTGCGGCGTCACCGCATATTTGATGGCGTTTTCGATGAGCGGCTGGAGCAGCAGCGAGGGCAGGCGCGCGCGCGCCACCGCCGGGTCGATCGCAAAATGCGGCCGCAGCCGATCCTCGAAGCGCATTTTTTCGATGTCGAGATAAAGCTTCAGCGTCTCGATCTCCTGCGCCAGCGTCACCTGCGCGGTCGGCTCGTTGGCGAGCGTGTAGCGGAGAAAGGCCGAGAGACGCGACAGCATCGCGTTCGCCGGCTCGGCCTGTTTCAAGAGCACGAGCGTCGAAATGCTGTTCAGCGTGTTGAACAGGAAATGCGGATTGAGCTGGTAGCGCAGCATCGCAAGCTGCGCCGACGCCGCCTGCGCCTCGAGCCGCAGCACGCGATCATTCTGTTCCTCGAGCTGGAGGAAATAGTTGATCGCGAAATAGAGCGCCGACCAGGCAGCGAGCGACGTCGCGTCGATGTAGACCGCGCCGAGCAGAAGGCTGGTGAAGCCGGCCTCGCTCGCCGGATTCTGGATCTGCGCGACCCAGGCGTCGATGAACGCCCAGAGCGCGGTCGCGAGGCCCGCCAGCCCGAAGCTGACCCCCCACATCAAAAGCGGTCGGCGATTGATGAGCGCGCGGTAACAGACCGACAGGATCAGCGTCAGCGAAAAGCCGGTGATCGCCGAAATCACCTGCGGAATCAGAAAGGTGAACGCCTGTCCATTGGCGAGCCCCGACACGCCGCGCAGCCCGAGCCACGCCGCCCAGCCAAGGATCTGGAGGTTCCAGAAGGCGCGAACCTTGTTGTCGAAAAAGGGACCGGGCGAGGTCAGGCGGAACAGCGGCATGGGGGTCCGGGCGATGGCAGGTGTCAATGGCCGCCCGCGACGAGGCGGACGGCGCAGCGGCGGATCATTCGGCCGCGACCGACGCCGTCGGCCCGTCGGCGCGCACACGCGCCTGGCCGAGCGGCTGAAGCTCCGAGCGATGTTTCCACAACAGTTCCTTGTAGCCGATCACGCGGCCGTCGTGCGCCGTCAGTCGAACGGGACCGATCGGCTGTTCGTCGCGCGCATCGACGAGCACAGGGGTCGAGGGCACGCCGGCGCCCCATTTTTCGCCCCATTGGCGAAGCGCAATCATCGCGGGCAAAAGGTCGATGCCCTTTTCGGTGAGCTGATAGCGCACCTTGCGCCGGTCCTCGGCCATCACCTCGCGCGCCATGATACCATGATCGACCAGCTTCGACAGCCGGTTCGACAGGATGTTGCGCGCGATATTGAGCTCCTGCTGGAACTCCTCGAAATGATGGACGCCGTTGAACGCCGCGCGCAGGATCATGAACGACCAGCGTTCGCCCATCGCTTCCAGCGCCAGCGGCAGCGCGCAATTGCCGCCATCGAGATCGTTCAAGACTTCGCGTAATTTTCCCATGGCCAAGCCCTAACGTAAAATCGCCGTCCGTGCCAAAAAAATATAGGCCCTGCGTTGCATTTCGCAACGGGAAGCGGGCGGCGCGTCAGGTGGCGAGACGGTTGCGCGCGACGACGAGCGACCAGCGCGCCAGCGCGGGCAGCCGCGCGATGACCGGTGCGGGATGCACGCGGAGCGCACGACCGACGAGGTCGAGGCGCCAGCGTCGCTGGCTGCGCAGCGCGAGGCCGAGGAGGATTTCGCTGCGGCTGCGTGCGGGGAGCGTGGCGGGAAGCGCGCGCTCGACGATTTCCGCGGTCAGCGCCTGGATATGGTCGGCGCGCTGGCTGGTCAGGCTGCCGCCATGTTTGCGGTAGACATAGAGATCCTCGTGCAGCGTGACGAAGGTGAAGCGCTGGGCCGCGCGCAACCAGAAATCATAATCCTCGACCCCGAAGAGATGAGGATCATAACCACCCAGCGCCTCGGTCACATGCGCGCGATAGAGGAAGCAGGCACCGATATTGTTGCCGTAGAGCAGGCGCTCGACCGGCCCGACGCGCGACAAGCCGAGTTCGGCACCCATATCGTCGATCAGCGTGAAATCGGCGTGGACGATGTCGGCGCGCGGATGCGCGTCGAGCGTCGCGACGAGGCGCGTCAGCATATGCGGGCGGAGCAGATTGTCGTCGGACGTCCAGCTGTGCAGCGATCCGCGCGCCGCGGCAAAGCCGTGATTGAGCGCCGCGGGCAGGCCGACATTGGCGTCGAGCCGCACGCGCCGCACGCGCGCGTCGCGCGCCGCGGCATCGGCCATGATCGCGGGCGAGGCATCGGTCGAGGCGTCGTCGACCAGGATCAGCTCGAAATCGGTGAAATCCTGGGCGAGCACCGATTCGATCGCATCGGCCAGCCAGCGTGCGCCATTGTGCACGGGCATGACCATCGACACGCGCGGCGACGCCGTCGAATCAAGAGCTTCGGTCCCCATGGCCGACCGTCCTAGCGGCGACGCACGATGCTTCCAACGCGCTTTACCAAAGTTGCTAACGTCTTCGGCCAGACGCACGCAAGTTTCGCATTGCAATATGCGCGCCAAGGGCGACATTGAGGAGGATGCTGAGGCAATATGAACTTGTCGAGCGCGTGCGCGCTTATGATCCCGACGTCGACGAGGCGCTGCTCAACCGCGCCTATGTCTTCACGGTGCAGAAGCACGGCAGCCAGAAGCGCGCGTCGGGCGACCCCTATTTCAGCCACCCGGTCGAGGTTGCGGGAATCCTGACCGACCTGCATCTCGACAGCGAAACGATCGTCACCGCGCTGCTCCACGACACGCTCGAGGATACGCTGACAACGCCCGAGGAGATCGAGCGGCTGTTTGGTCCCGACGTCGGGCGTCTGGTCGATGGCGTGACCAAATTGAGCAAGATCGAGGCGCAGACCGAGAATGAGCGCGCCGCGGAGAATCTGCGCAAGTTCCTGCTCGCCATGTCGGACGACATCCGCGTGCTGCTCGTCAAGCTCGCCGACCGGCTGCACAATATGCGCACGCTGCATTTCATCCAGAACCCCGACAAGCGCCGGCGCATCGCCAAGGAGACGATGGACATCTATGCGCCGCTCGCCGAGCGGATCGGCATGTATGAATATATGCGCGAGATGCAGCTGCTCGCCTTCCGCGAGCTCGAGCCCGAAGCCTATGCGACGATCACCGGCCGCCTCGCCAAGCTGACCGCGGGGGGCAAGGACAAGGTCGCGGCGATCAGCCGCGAGTTCAGGGAGCTGCTGTCCGCCGCGGGGATCGAGGCCGAGGTGTCGGGGCGCGAGAAGCATCCCTATTCGATCTGGCGCAAGATGCAGGAGCGCCACGTCAGCTTCGAGCAGGTGACCGACATCATCGCTTTCCGAATCGTCACCCCGACCGACGCCGACTGCTACGCCGCGCTGGGGCTGATCCACCGCAAGTGGAAAATGGTCCCCGGCCGGTTCAAGGATTATATCTCGACCCCCAAGCGCAACGGATACAAGTCGCTGCACACGACGATCATGCACCAGCAGAATATGCGCATCGAAATCCAGATCCGCAGCGTCGGGATGCATCAGGAGTCCGAGTTCGGGCTGGCCGCGCACTGGGCGTATAAACAGGGCGGCAGCGGCCCCGACGGGCAGGCGGGGTGGATCCGCGACCTCATCGAAATCCTTGAACAGACGCACGATCCCGACGAACTGCTCGAAAACACGCGCATCGCGATGTATCAGGATCGCATCTTTGCGTTCACCCCGAAGGGCAGTCTGCACCAGCTGCCCAAGGGCGCAACGCCGGTCGATTTCGCTTATGCCGTCCACACCGGGCTTGGCGACCGGACCGTCGGCGCCAAGGTCAACGGGCGGCTCGTCCCGCTGCGCACGCAGCTTGCCAATGGCGATACGGTCGAAATCCTGTCGTCGGACAAGCAGACGCCGCAGCCAGCGTGGCTGGGCTTTGCCGTGACCGGCAAGGCGCGCGCGGCGATCCGCCGCCACGTCCGCTCGAAAGAAAAGGTCGAACTCGCCGCCCTGGGCCGCAAGATGTACGACGAGATCGCCCGCCGCCTGCCCAACAAGGTTGGCGACAAGGCGCGCGCCGCCGCGCTGACGCGGCTGAAGCTCGAAGACGACAGCGCGCTCTATATCGCGATCGCCAAGCAGCGGCTGACCGACGACGCGGTGCTCGAGGCGCTCGTCCCCGGCATCACCGCCGAGATGAAGACCAAGCCCGGCAAGCTGGTCCAGGGCGCGGCGGTGTCGATCGCGGGGCTGACGCCCGGCGTCGCCTATCAGCTCGCCGATTGCTGCCATCCGGTGCCCGGCGATCGCATCGTCGGCCTGGCGCGCCCCGGCGAAGGGATCGAGGTGCATGTCATCGACTGTCCCAGCCTGGCCGACGGGGTCGACGCCGACTGGATCGACCTCAGGTGGCAGGAGGACAGCGAGGGCGGCAGCGCGCGGCTGTGCATCGTCATCCTGAACGAACCCGGCACGCTCGCCGAAATGTCGGGCATCCTTGCCGCCAATATGGCGAATATCACCAATTTGCGCCTGTCGAACCGCGAGGGCGGATTCCACACCTATGACGTCGTCGTCGAGGTGCGCGACGTCCAGCATGTGATGCGCATATTGTCGGCGCTGCGTGCGTCGGACAGCGTGGTGCAGGCCGAGCGGTTATAGGCGGGATAGCGGTGACGGCGTTGGGGTGGGGAGCGGTCGGCGCGGCCGTTCCGCCCCGGAACGGGGAGGTGGCAACCCGCAGGGCTGACGGAGGGGCCCTAACCTCTCCTCATGACGCACCGTCTCGACCCCTCCACCACCGCTTCGCGGCGGTCCCCCTCCCCGTTCCGAGGAGGAGCGCCGAGTCCGCAATCGGTCGCTTCCGGCCGGCACCTTCAATTCGCGTAGAGCAGCGGCGGTCGCCACGCATTCTCGTCGACCTCGTCGCGAACCTTGTAGACCAGCCCCTTGCTGTTCAGGAACAGCTTCTCCATCTCCGCCCGCGTGAAGGGACGCGAGCCCAGGCGGCCGAATACCGCCATCTGCCCGCCGGTTTCGTCGACCGCGCGGTCGCGGTCGAGTCCCTTTGACAGCGCCAAGGCGGGCGAGGGCGTCTTGGCCCAGGCGATGAGCTGGGGCGTCGGCCTGGGGGAGAAACCATAGAGGCCGGGGTTGTTCGGGCTGGTGAGCTGGATCACCTTGATGCCGCTCCGCCCGTCGGCGACATAGGCGAAGAGCGAGGCGTTGGTCGATGCGACGATCACATCCTCGGCATCCTGCATCGCGCCGTCAAAGGTCAGCGCCGGCCAGACGAGCGGCGCCGCGGGGCGCGTCACATCGACGATGACGAGGCCGTCGGCCTTTGCCGCGACATAGAGGTAGGTGCGCGCCACATAGAGTTTGCGCGCATTGGCGAGCCGCACGGTGCCCGACGGCACCGCCACCGGCTGCGCCATGTTCGTGATGTCGAACAGCTTGACCCCCTCGGCATCACTGACCCAGAGGTAACGGAACTGCACCGCACTCGCGCGCGCATCGGTCAGCGGCACCTGCGCAGTGACCTTCGGCTGGAGAGGGATCGAAAGGTCGAGCACGACGAGGCCCGCATCGGTGGCGATATAGGCATAGCTGCCCGCGAGCGTGACGTGCCGCGCGCCCGCGAGCACATTGCCCTCGTTCCATGTCAGCGCGCGCTTCAGCCGGTTGTTGCGGAACTCGCCGTCGGCCAGCGTGTCGACATCGACGAGCACCAGCCCCTCGACGCTGTCGGTGATGACGGCGTAGCGATAGATATCGTGCATCACCTGTTCGTGATTTTCGGGAAAGTTTTTGACGATATTCTCGTTGCGCGCGACGCTGATCGGCTGCGTCGTCGCGAGCGCCATGCAGGTGGCGTTCTTCGTGCGGACATGCGTGTCGTGGCCGATCGGTGAGAAGGGGGCGCGGACGATGCGTTCGGAAAAGCCCTTGTTGCCGATCGACGCGACGTCATAGACGCGGAACCCGCCCTTGCCCTCCGCCACGAACATATATTCGCCGCGCTGTTGCAGGCAGTTCACGCGGCCGCTCGTGTCCTGAACGATGTTCGCAAACTCCTCCAGCGCCTGCGTTTCGCCCGATCCCCTGGCGTCGAAAATCCTGCCGCGCACCCAGTTTTTCAGTTCCCTGCCATTCTGTTCGACGTGGAGCTTCCAATAGTCGGGGTAGGCGTAGCGGTGGAGATAGGAACCGATCACCGCCTGCGGCTCGTCCCATTCGGTGACGCGCGTCGCCTGAAAGCCGTCCTCCATCCCCGACCAGAGGTTCAGCCCGACGAAATTGACGAAATTGGTGCCGAGCAGCAGCAATTGCGACATGATCGCATTATTGTCGTCGGCGGCCGAGATGTGACAGTCGCTGCACTGCTTGGTTTCCTGGCGCCGCACCGTGTGCGGGAAATGCGGGGCAAAGGCCTGGCTCGAATAGCCCGCCGATGAGATCGGCGGCTGCTGCACATAGATGCGCTCGCGGTTGATGTTGGTTGACGAGAGGATCAGCGCCGAGGTCGAGCGGACGGGGGTGATGATGCCACGCACCTCGCCGTTCGGGCCCGGCTCACCGGGCTTGGTGAGCTGGTGGCGGCCGAGCTGGAACATCTCGTCGCGCGCCACCTGCGGGTTGTAAGTGGCGAAATTGCGCGTCTCCTCACCCTCGAAATGGTGCATCCTGGTCTTCCAGTTCGCCTCGATCGGCAAATGGCACCCGCCGCAGCTCGTCGTCCAACTGAGGTGACAGGTGAAACAGGTCATCTTGTCGTCGCCGTGCGCGCGGTCTTCTTTCGCGACCCCCGGTCCCCATTCATATTTGCCGTCGTCGCTGCCCGATCGCGCCATCAGCTTGGCGCGCGCGGCCCTGGCGTTGAAATGCGGCCCCGGCGTCACCGTCTGCTTGACGAGGCTGACCTGCCATTCGAGCTTGGGATCGACGATCGAGCGCTGAATGAGGCCGATCACCTCGGCATCGTCATTATACTGGAACTCGAAACGGCGGCGTCCGTCGGGGTTGCGCAGCAGTGCGAGGTTGGTCCCCTGCGGCCGCGCCGCGACGTTCGAGGTGAGCAGATTGGGCAGCGCGTCGGCGGTGCCGTGGCAATCCTTGCAGCTGATCTCGACCGCGTTCGCGACCTCGCCCTGGATATAGCCGTTGCCGTGCGCGTCCTGCGCGAAGTGACAGTCGGCGCACTGCATCCCCTTTTCGGCGTGGATGTCCATCATATGCACCGATTTGCCGGGGTTCAGGCCCGGCGGCACAAATTTGCCCTCGACCCCCGGACGCCCCGGATCGGCGCTCAGCAGGCAGAGGTCGCGCTCTTTCGTATCGCTGTAATGCGCGCAGCTCTTGCGCCATTTTTCGGGGTCGGCGGGATCGACGATATGCGCGGTGTCGGTGCCCCAAGTCGCCATATTGCCGTCGGCGGTGAGCAGATTGCCGCTCCGGTCGCGCTTGAAGATGCCGCGAAAGTTCCAGCCGTGGCCGTGATAGTCGGCGAATTGCGTGTCCTTGTTGGTATCGTTGACGTCATAGACGTCGCGCAGGAACTCGACATCGGCCCACAGCCCGCGCGGCGCGGCGCCTTCGGGATTGCGTTCGAGCACCTGATGCACTTCGGCGGCGGTCGGATAACGCTGCCGCTTATATTTCGCCTGATAGTCCGCGTCGCTCATCCCCGGCGGGCGCGGCGCGCTGTTTTCGGGGCCGGGCCACAGCTGCGGCGCGTCCGATTCATAATCCCACATCGTGTAGCCGAGGTAGGAGTTCAGGAAGATATTGGGCTGGTGCATGTGGCAGGTCATGCACTGCGCCGTCGGGATCGCGCGCGTGAAGGCGTGGCTGATCGGGTGGCCCGATTCGCGGCGCGGTTTCTGGCCGGGGCGCGCGGGGACATCGGGATCGGCGGGGTCGATCAGCGCGCCGTGGCCGCCGCCGGCATGGTGGCCATCTTCGGGGGCGTGCGCGTCGTCGCCATGCCCGCCCTTCCATTTCTTTTCCGCGATCGTCGGGTCGATCGTCGCCGTCTCGCCGTCGCGCCCGAACCGGGCATAGGTCAGGCTGTGGCGCGGCTCGCGGTCGTTGGCATAGATGACGTGGCAACCCGCGCAGCCCGAATGGCGATAGTCGCCCGGCTGGTCGTTCGTGCCCATGAACCACATGAAGGGATCGTTGAGGCGCGTCTTGTGGATGTTGAGTACGGGGATCGCGACGCGCAGCCCGGTGCCGGGCCCGCGGTTCGATTGCTTGAGGTCGGGGCGCCCCGGCTCCTCGAGCCGCTGGATCTGTCCCGTCGGGTTGGGCAGGCCGATTTCGGGAAATTGCGTGTTGATATTGCGCCCGCCGCGCTCGAACACGCGAAAGACGTCGCCCGGCGGGATCACGCTCCAGCGCGGCAGCGGATACATGCGGGCGAGCGCGCCGCGCTTCCTCTCCGCATCGGTCAGAATCTTGTCCGACGGAAAGGCGGGTTTGCACGCCTCGGCATATTCCTCGCGCGTCAGTTTCGACGAGGGCGAGAGGATGCACGCGGGATCGCCGCCGCGCGTATAGGCCTCGCCGAAGATATAGTTTTTATAGGGGATGATGCCGTTGTTATACGCCGCGCCGCCCCACAGCATCGCGCCGGTCGACATCAGCGAGCGCTCGGTCGCCTCGATCACCTCCATATGGCACGCGCCGCACGCCTCGCGCGCGACGCGGTAATCGCTGGGGTTGACGAAGCGGATGAATTCGGGCGCTTCCTTGTTGAGCAAGGTATAGCTGCGCACCGGGTTCGCCGAGCTGTCGTGCCATGCGCCGGGCAGCGTCGGCTGCGGATGCGCGACCTTCATCGCCGCGATATTGTAGGGGTTCTTGTAACCCAGTTCGGGCTTGCCGAAGGCGGCGGGCGAGGTCGAATCGCCGCCGTGGCAGTCGGTGCAGCCGAGCTTGACCGCCGGGGTCGCGTGCATCGACGGCTGGTCGGTCTGCGTGTGGCAGCTGTAACAGCCCGCCGATTTCGCCGCGACGTCGGCGTCGCTCTGCTCGCGCGGCGCGGGCGGGGTGAAGCGATAGCTGATCTTGAGCGGCTTTTCCTCTTCGGCCGCGCGGCCGACGCTGGCGCCGAAAGCGGCGCAGAGCGTCACAAAGGCCAGCAGGGCGAAGAGTTTGCGCATCACCATCTCAAAAACTCAAAATCACATTGGCGAGGATCGACACATAGGCGTCGTTCTGCTGCTTGTTGTCGAACAGATCCTTGAAGCCGTCGCCGGGGAGCAGCACCGCGGCGCTGAGGCGCCCGACGATATTCTGCGTCGCTTTCGGCCGCCAGATCGCCGCGACCGACAGGTCGAAACCGATGTCTTTGGGGATCGAGCCTTCGACGCGCAGCGCCTGGAGCGTCGCGGTATTCTCGAACCACAGATGGTTGGCGTTGACGCTGACGCGCGTCTGCGGCGACAGGTCGAAATCGGCGCCCGCGCCGATGAAGATTGTGCCCGGATTGTTGAAGTTCGACTGCCCCTCCTCCTTCGACGAGCGCAGCGAGTTCAAAATGCCGTTGCGGCCGTTGATCGAAATGACGCGCCCGCCGCCCGCGAAGGGGATCGTCTGGCGGATCCAATAGCTGGTGTCGGCGCCGCCGAAGATCGGATTTTCAAAGATCGCGTCGAAGCCGCCCTCGGTCTTGTTATAGGGGTCGCCGTCGCCGGTCGCATAAAGCCCCGACAGGCGGAAGCGCATCCAGTCATAATCGTAACTCAGCTCGACCGCGCCGAAGCCCGCGCGGATTTCGGCGGGCTGACTGGTGAAAAAGCTGTTCCGGTCTTCGCCCAGCGCGGCATAGAAGCTGGCGGTCAGGTTGATCCGCCCGATGCGCCCGTCGGCGCTGTAGCCGAGGTAAACGACGTCATATTCGCGCCCGCGCAGATCGCCGATCAGCGCCGGGCGCACCGGAAAGCCGTTGTGGTCGATCTGCACGTCCTTCTTTTCGCGGTTCATATTATAGGTCACGCTGACCTGGCTGGTCAGCCCGACGACCGGGAAATCCTGGCGATAGAGGTTCGCCGTCAGGACAAAATCGTCGCGCGGGGTCTGGGTGATGTCGTTGAGGCCCGAATTGGTGTCCTTTTCGAGCCGCCAGAAGGCCGCGAAATTATACTGGAAGCGGTTGTTGTCGCGATTGCCGAAGAAACGGAGCCCAAGCTGGCTGTCGTTGAACAGGAAGCCGCGAAAATCGCTCTGGAACGGCTGGATGCCGAGGCGGACGGAATAGAAATCATAGCGGTCGGACGTGTTGCCGAGATGCTTGTCGACGAAGAGTTCCTGCACGCCGAGGAAGCTGTCGTAGCGATGGCTCGCCTTCGACGGGCGCACGTCGAGCACGCGCCGTTCGGGCACGTCGACATAATTGGCCTGCCAGGCGAGCGTCAGCCGATATTCGACATCGGGCGGCTTGAACGCGGTCGACCCCTTGATCAGCGCGACGCCGCCGATGAAGGTCTGCGCAAAGACAAGGCTGCGATCCTTGCCGAAAACGTCGAGGCTGCCCGGCCGCTCGGTCGTCTGGACGCCGACGGGGATCGGAAAGGTGCGCGGCTCGAACACCGTGTCGGACACCGCATTGGCGACGAAGAACCAGTCGTCGCCCTTGATCGGCAGCCATTTGACCTTGTCGGGATCGATCGCGCGGTCACCCTTCAGCGTGTTCTGGTGATAGGGGTCGAACCAGCGTTCCTTGACGACGCCCAATGTCTCGATCAGGCGCCAGCGGTCGGGGACGGGCAGCTGGTCCTCGATCCCCGGAAAGGCCTGCGGCGGCGGCGGGCGCAGCGCACCGACATTGTCCTGGGACAGCGCGTCGGGCAGGTCGGGGCGATAGCCGGGGCGGCGGCGACCCTCGATCATGTCGGTGACGAGATCGTCCGGCACCATTTCCTGCCAGTCGACCGGTGGCGGCGGCGGGGTCAGCTCTTCGGGCGGCTGCTCGGCGGGCGCCGCATCGACGGCGACCGACGGGTCTTCGGGCGCGGGTGGCGGCGGCGGTGCCTCAGTGCCCGGCGCGCCTTGCGCCGCGAGTGTGGCGATCACCGGCCAAAGGCTCCCCCCCGCCATCATCGCCTATAGCCCGTCGCAGACATTCTGCTGCGCCGTATCGAGGAAGGGCGCGAAGGGGCAGCTGATATAGCGGAGGCGCACCGTGCGACTGTCGGCGAGCGTCACGACGATATTGTCGGCGCGCATCGCCTTGGGCGCATTGCCGATGCCGCCGACGCGCGCGCCGGCATTGTGCGTGCCCAGAAAGCTGATCATATCGTCCTGGTCGATGCCATCGCCCGACACGCCGATCGCGCCGACGAGCGTGTTGCCGCGATAGATGGGCACCGATCCGGGAAAGATCTGGATGCCGTTCTGGAGCCGGTTCTGCCCCGGCGCGGCGTCGGGCAGGGTGGTGCAGCGCTGCGGTGTGTCGGTCGGGCTTGCGCCCGACACGAAGCCGAGGTGCGCGCCGAGGTTGCCGATGACGAGCGCCGATTGCAGCCCGGTCGAGAAGGGGTTGAACTGCGCGATCGGGCGCGACAGCGGGCCGTGGGGGCGGCCGACCTCGCCATCGGGGAAATAGGGGCGCGCCAGATTGCCGCCCGAACGGTCGGCAAAGGCGATGGTGCCGGTGAGCGCGGCGGGATCGTTCAGGAAACTGCGCACCGCGGGAACGAAGGCGGCGACATCGGCGCTGGCGTTGGCCGACAGCTCGGCGGCGGCTTGCGGACCCGAGAAAAAGGCGGCGGTGCGCGCCTTCTGCAAGGAAACGTCGGTGCCGAAGATCGGCGCGTCGGGCGAGCGGACGATGCCGAGCACCGCGCCGTGCGTGTCGACGAGGCTGATCGTCACCTGCGCACGGCTGTCGAGCGGGCGGCGAATCTGCGCGCGCGCGCGGCTCATCACGGCAAAGGCTTCCTCCAGCACCGCGCGCGCCTCGGCCGCGGTCAGCGGCGCGGCGACGCTGGCGCCGTCGGTGCCCGCGCGGATCGGGTAACGGTTCGCCCCGCTGCCGTCGGTCAGGATGAAGGCGTCGCGGTTCGAGAATTCGGCCGGGGTCGACGCGCGGATGCCCGACGCTTCGCTGCCATAGGCGACCCCCGCCGTGATCGCGGCATTGGCATAGCCGATGACGGCGACCAGATTGCCCGCGCTGCCGTTGAGGCTGGCGAAGCTTGCGCCGCCGCTCGTCATCACTCCGGCAAAGGTCGCGTCCGAAAAGCGCAATGTCGTGCCGTCGACCGCGATCCTGTCGGCGACGATCGTTTCCGGCGGCTGGAACCCGCGCGTTCCGGCCAGCGCGATAAACTCTTCGTCATCGTCGTCGATGTCGAGGATATTGGGGTCGCTGCCATAGATGCCGTCGCCCATCACCCCGATGCCGCCGACGAGCACGCCATTCTTGTAAAGCGGCAGCCCGCCGGGGTCGGCGGCGAGGCCGAGCGGCGAGCGTTTGGGCCCGATCAGCGCCGCAGGGCCCGCGGCGCCGAACCGCGCCGACAGGTCGCTGCACGGCAGCTGGCTGAACTGCACGCCGAACAGCGGCCCGCTTTCGAGCCCGACAGTCGTGGGCGCGGGCGGGAAATGTTCCTGGACGATCTGGCTCGCGGTGCGCGTCGAAAAGGCGTTGCCGCCGCTCGAGAGATAGGCGCCCGTCACCGCCTTGGCGATCGCGCCGCCCTCGGCGGGGAAGGTGACGTTCTGCGCGTCGATATTGTCGCCATTGGGCGCCGCCGATGTCGTCGCGGTCGCGCGCGCGCCGGTCATGCGGAACACCGCCAGCACATTGCCGACACGATCGGTGACGGCGATGACCGACGGCAGGCCGCGCGCCTGCGCCTCCGAAATCGCATTGGCGAGGATCGTCTGCACGTCGGCGACGCTCAGCGATTCGGCCGCGGGCGGGGTGTAAAGCCCGCCGGTCGGCGGGGGGGTCGGGGTCGGGGTCGGTGATGGTGTCGGTGTGCCGCCCCCCCCGCCGCCGCCGCACGAAGCGAGCAGCAGCGCTCCGCCTGCCACAAGGGCGACAGAACGGAAAAAATGCCTCTTGCTTCGCATCATCTTACCTGAGCGCCCCGATCGCGCGCACAGCGCTGTCGAACGACGCCTGAAACTCGGCGGGCTTATAGCCATTGGGGTCTTTCACCGCGGCATAGGCGCGGTCGATGTCGCCGCGAATCCCCGCCGCCGCGCCGACGGTGATGCGTCCCGACGACACCATCGCGCCCAGCAAAGTATCGACCCCCATCACCGCCTGCTGTGACCCCGAATAGTCGGTATAACGCTCGCGGATCGCCTTTGCCGCGATCGCATCGACCATCGCGAAGGCGTCGGCGCCCGAGAAATTGCGCGACGCGAACGCGCGTTTCAGCGCCGCGACGGTCTGCGACAGCTCGGCCGCCGCCGCGACCGCGCTCGCCCGGTCGGACGCCATCGCCTTGTGAAATGTCGCGGTGCGCGCCGCGAGCTGGTCGGCAAGCGCGGGCGCCGCCATGCGCGCAGCGGCGGCGAGCATGATGAGATTTTCGTCATTATAGGGCGGCATGCCTTCGGGCAGGTTGCGGCCCGGATTGTCGAGGCCGGTGCGCACCGGCTTTGCCTGATCGAAGATGCGGCGGTGGCAGCTGTGGCAGTCGAGGAAATAGAATTCGGGAAATATCCCTTCGGTCCCGCGTCGCGTCTGGAACAGCGCCAGGCTGCGTTCGATCGCGGCTGCCTGCCCCACCGCCCACATCTGGACATGGTCGGTGCGCCGGTTCGGTGCGCCGAACTTGCGCCAGCCATAATCCGCGTCCTCCCGATGATGCGCCTGGAGCGCGGAGAAGAGATCGAGCTCGAAGGATATGCGCGGATGCCCCGCCGCCATGATGCGGTGGGTGACGAACTGCCCGTCGGCGGTCGATCCGAAGTGGCAGTCGACGCACACGCCGGCGCGCACCACCGGATCCTCGAGCTTCTTCAGCCCTGCCGACAGGTTGGCGAGATGCTTGTCGCGCATTTCGCGGTCGGGATCGGAATTGGTGCCGACCCCGGCATAATGGCTCGCGAGCCAGCCGCCGGCGGGGCCATGGCACGATTCGCAGCCAACGCCATCTTCCGCCGGGACGGCGCGCGACGTGCCCGCGGTGCTGTGACAGCCAAGGCACATCTGCGCCTTCGCGGGGTCGCCGATGCCCAGATTGCGCGCGATGAACTGGCTGCGATTGTTGTTCAGCACCGCCCAGGCGCGGCTGTGCGCGCCGCCGGGGGTCGAGGGTTCCTGCCATGTCATCAGCTCGTCCTGGCGGACGACGGTGCCGTCGCCCTCCATCCGGCCATGGCAGGTCGATCCCGCGCACGAGGCAACGCCGGTGTAGCGCGCGGCGCCTTCGCCCTGCGACCGCGCGGGGGAAGCGAAGACAAAGGCTGCTATGGCCAGCGCGCACAGCATTGCGGCAAGTACGGCAAACGCCGCGCGCGTGGGAAGACGGGCGGCCCATGCCGCCCAAGGCCGATGGCTCCGCTCCTTCCCAGCGTGCGCCGTCATCGCAATACCCCTTTTCCCCTACCCGACGCTTATTACGCCCTGGGCCGAATTACACCACCCCGAAAGCCAGCATCGCGTCGGCAACCTTCTTGAATCCCGCGATATTGGCGCCCTTTACATAGTCGATATAGCCACCCCCCTGGTCGCCATAGGTCAGGCAGCGCGCGTGGATGCCGTCCATGATGTCCTTCAGCATCTGTTGCAGTTCGCCTTCGCTCCAGGCGCGGCGCGCGCTGTTCTGGCTCATTTCCAGCCCCGACACCGCGACGCCGCCGGCGTTGGCGGCCTTGCCCGGCGCGAACATGATCTTCGCATCCTTGAAGACATGCACGCCGTCGAGGTTGGTCGGCATGTTCGCGCCCTCGCTCACCGCGATGCAGCCGTTCTTCACCAGCGTCCTGGCGTCCTCGCCAAGCAGTTCATTCTGCGTCGCGCAGGGCAGCGCGACGTCGCACGGCACGCCCCACGGCGTCTTGCCCGCCGTGAAGGTCGCGCCCTTAAACTCCTCGCAATAATCCTCGATCCGCCCGCGGCGGTGCGTCTTGTGCGCCTTCACCCAGTCGATCTTGTCCTGGGTGATGCCGTCGGGATCGTGGATGAAGCCGCCCGAATCGGACAGCGTCAGCACCTTGCCGCCCAGCTGGACGATCTTTTCGGCGGCGTGCGTCGCGACATTGCCCGACCCCGAGATCACCGCCGTCTTGCCGACCAGATCCTGCCCCTTGGCCGCGAGCATGTTGGCGAGGAAATAGACCGCGCCATAGCCCGTCGCCTCGGTGCGGATCAGCGATCCGCCCCATTCGAGCCCCTTGCCGGTGAGCACCCCGGTGAACTCGTTGGTGATGCGCTTATACTGGCCGAACATGAAGCCGATCTCGCGCCCGCCGACCCCGATGTCGCCCGCGGGAACGTCGACGTCGGCGCCGATGTGGCGATACAGCTCGGTCATGAAGCTCTGGCAAAAGCGCATGATCTCGCGCACGCTCTTGCCCTTGGGATTGAAGTTCGACCCGCCCTTGCCGCCGCCCATCGGCAGCCCGGTCAGCGCATTCTTGAACGTCTGCTCGAACGCCAGGAACTTCAGCACGCTTTCGGTGACGCTCGGGTGAAAGCGGATGCCGCCCTTGTACGGGCCGATCGCGTTGTTGTTCTGGACGCGCCAGCCGCGCTGGACGCGGATATTGCCATTGTCGTCCTCCCAGCAGACGCGGAAGGACACGACGCGATCGGGCTCGGCGATCCGCCGCAATATCTGCTGCGCGTGATATTCTTCCTTGTCGGCGATGAAGTCGAAAATGTCCTCGGACACTTCCTGCACCGCCTGGACGAACTCGGGCTGCCCCGGGTTGCGCCGTTTCACGCCCTCCATGAACGTCGCAAAATCGACGTGATCCGAAACTGCCATGCACCCCTCCCCTGTACGACTGGGAAAGCCGGTGCGACCCCTGACGATTTTGTCGTTGACCGACCTCGTGGGTCGAAGGCTACACCATCGCCGGACAAAGGCAATATGGCGCGCAGCGCGCCGGCCATTTTTCGCGGGGAGCAAAAATGAGCGAGACCAACGGCATGACGACCGGAAAAGCGACCGGGATGAGCGCCGCCAATCGCGCGATCCTGATCGCCGCCTTCGTGCTGCTCGTCGCGGCGATCGGCCATGCGATATGGCGCGATTCGGCGCCCGCCGCCGACCAGGCGACCGAAGGGGCCGCAGCGCCGGGCGACCAGCTCGCCGCGCTGGAGGCGCGCGTGCAGCGCGAACCGGCGAGCGCCGACGCCTGGACCGCGCTCGGCGCCGCCAGGTTCGACCTTGGCGATTTTGCGGGCGCCGCTGCCGCTTATGAAAAGGCCGTGGCGCTCTCGCCCGAATCGGCCGGGCTCTGGTCGGCGCTCGGCGAAGCGCGGGTGATGGCGAGCGAACGCGAGGCGATGCCCGCCGCGGCGTCCGAGGCTTTCGACAAGGCGATCGCGCTCGACGCCAAAGACCCGCGCGCGCGCTATTTCCTCGCGGTCAGAAAGGATATTGGCGGCGATCACACGGGCGCGATCGAGGACTGGTTCGCGCTGCTCGCCGACACGCCGCAGGGCGCGCCGTGGGAAGCGGACCTGCGCCGAACGATCGAACAGGTCGGCGCGATCCACAAGATCGACGTCGCGGCGCGGCTGGCCGCAACGCAGGCGCGGCCGCTGACCGCCAACGAGATGCCCGTCGCGGCGCGCGCGATTCCGGGGCCAAGCCGCGCCGATATGGAAGCCGCGGCACGGCTCCCCAAGGGACAGCAGGATGCGATGATCCAGGGCATGGTCGACGGGCTGGAGGCCAGGCTCAAGGCCAATCCCGCCGACGTCGATCGCTGGATCATGCTGATGCGCAGCCGCATGACGCTGGGCGAAACCGCAAAGGCGGCCCAGGCGCTGAAGGACGGCATTGCTGCCAACCCCGCCGCCGCGGGCCGCCTGAAGGCGCAGGCGCAGCTGCTCGGCGTGCCCGGCGCATAGCCGGGCTTGGCGTCAAGCCGTCAAGGGCGTATGATAGGGCCGCTGCGGGGGGCAACCATAACATAGGGTCGCCGCGGCACCATGCCGCGAGACGCTTTCGGACGTATTGCCTGGGACAGCCGTCCACTCTGTATCAGGCCTCGCGGTTTCCCGGCCGGAGGGCGGGGAGGGAGCGGTCATGCGCGCCTCACCCCGCCATCAGCGCCGCATTGCCGCCCGCCGCGGTGATATCGGTCGAAATCGTCTTTTCCTCGGCAAAACGGTGCAGATAATGCGGGCCGCCCGCCTTGGGCCCGGTTCCCGACAGGCCGCGTCCGCCAAAGGGTTGCGACCCGACGATCGCGCCGATCTGGTTGCGGTTGACATAGACGTTGCCGACCGCCGCACGCGCCGCGATGTGCGCCGCGACGCCATCAATGCGCGTGTGGACGCCGAGCGTCAGCCCGTAACCCGACGCATTGATCGCGTCGATCAGCGCGTCGAGCTCGCCGCCCTTCCACGTCGCGACATGCAGCACCGGACCGAAAATCTCGCGCTTCAAATCGGTGACATGGTCGAGCCGGATCAGGACGGGCGGCACGAAATGGCCGCCCGCGGGCAGGCTCGTCCGCCCGGCCTCGGCAATCACGCGCCCCGCGGCGCGCGCTTCGGCGACATAGGCGGCGATGTTCGCCCGCGCCTCTTCGTCGATGATCGGGCCGACGTCGGTCGACAGCACCGAGGGATCGCCGATGTTGAGCTCGGCCATCGCCCCCGCGACCATGTCGATCATCGTATCGGCGACATCTTCCTGCACGCACAGCAGCCGGAGGGCCGAGCAGCGCTGCCCCGCCGACTGGAAGGCGCTGGCGACCGCGTCGCGCGCGACCTGTTCGGGAAGCGCCGTCGAATCGACGATCATCGCATTCGCGCCGCCCGTCTCGGCGATCAAGGTCGCGATCGGGCCGTCGCGCCCGGCAAGGCTGCGGTTGATCGCGCGGGCAACCTCCGTCGAGCCGGTGAAGGCGACGCCGCTGATGTCGCCATGGCGGGTCAGCGCCGCGCCGACCGTTTCACCGCGGCCCGGAAGATAATGCAGCACATCGCCCGGAATACCGGCTTCGAGCAGCAGTTCGACCGCGGCGTGCGCGATCAGCGGCGTCTGCTCGGCGGGCTTGGCGAGCACGGCGTTGCCCGCGGCGAGCGCCGCCGACACCTGGCCGAGAAAAATGGCGAGCGGGAAGTTCCACGGGCTGATGCACACGAAGACGCCCTTGCCCTCGAGCATCAGCTCGTTGCGCTCGCCCGTCGGGCCGGGAAGCGCGACCGGGTAAGTGAAATCGGCGCGCGCCTGCGCGGCATAATAGCGGAGGAAATCGACCGCCTCGCGCACCTCGGCGACCGCGTCGACGAGCGTCTTGCCCGCTTCGTCGATCGCGAGGCCGAGGAAGAGCGCGTCATGCTCTTCGAGCAGATCGGCGGCGCGTTCGAGGCGTTCGGCGCGGAAGGCGCCGCCGGCGAGGCTCCAATTGCCTTGCGCCGCGCGCGCCGCGGCGACCGCGTCGGCGACCGCCGCCGCATCGGCCTCGACCACCTGCCCGACGATGGCGCCCGTCGCGGGGTTGCGCACGGGTTCGGCCCTGCCGCTTCGCGCCGCGCCGCCGACGATCGGCGCTGCGATGCGGTCGCTGCGCCGCGCGGCGCCGATTGCAGCGACCAGCGCCTCGGGCACACCGGGATCGCCGAGATCGTAACCGCGCGAATTGCGCCGCGCCGGGTCGAACAGCGCCAGCCCGGTGGCGATGTTCGAAGACGCCGGGCTGGCGACGCTGCGCGGATCGACCGCCAGCTCTTCGGCGCTGACGTCGGGGTCGGAAAACTGGTGGACGAAGCTGGAGTTCGCGCCATTTTCGAGCAGGCGCCGGACGAGATAGGCGAGCAGGTCGCGGTGCGTCCCAACCGGCGCATAGACACGCACCGGGCGCGGCGGCGGGAAGAGCGCGACCAATGCGTCATGCGCGCCCTCGCCCATGCCGTGCAGCCGCTGCAACTCGTAATCGGCGCCCGCGAACAGTTCGGCGACAAACGCCAGCGTCATCGCATTATGACTGGCAAAGGCCGGATAGATGCAATCCTGATGGCCGCGCAGCAGCTGCGCGCAGCGCATATAGTTGAGGTCGGTGTGCAGCTTTGCGGTGAACACAGGAAAATCGCCGAGGCCCAGCGTCTGCGCGCGCTTGATCTCGGTATCCCAATAGGCGCCCTTGACCAGGCGCATCGACAGCCTGACCCCGCGCGTCCGCGCGCGCTTCGCAAGCCAGTCGATCACCGCGGGCGCGCGTTTCTGATAGGCCTGAATGACGATACCGAGCCCGGTCCAACCGTCGGCGATCCCCGCGTCGATCAGCGCCGCGAACACATCCATATGCGGTTCCAGCCGATCGCTTTCCTCGGCGTCGATCATCAGCGGAATGTTCGCCGCGCGCGCCGCTTTCGCGAGCTCGATGACGCGCGGAACCAGTTCTTCGCGTACGCGCGCCGCTTGCAGATATTCGTATCGCGGGTGAAGCGCCGACAGCTTGATCGAAATGCCGTGGTTCGCGTGCGGATCGCCCGGTTTGGCGTCCTTTCCGATGCGGGTAATCGCGTCGGCATAGCTGTCATGATAGCGCGCCGCGTCGTCCGCGGTCCGCGCCGCTTCGCCCAGCATGTCGAAACTCGCAAGCTCGGCCTTTTCCTTGTCGGCGCGTTTGACCGCGGCGTCGATCGTCTCGCCCATCACGAACTGCTGGCCGAGCAGCTTCATCGCCGCCAGCGCCGCCTGCCGGATCACCGGCTCGCCCGAACGGCGGATCATCGCCTTGAGCAGCGTCAGCGGGTTCGCCTTGCTGCCCATCGCGTCGAGCATCAGCGTCGCCGACCCCAGCGACAGGCCGCGCGCCGACAAGGCGACGATCAACGGACTGTCCTCATCGTCGCCCTCCGCCCAGTGGCGTCCGGCGATCTTGTCGCGGATCAGCGCGTTCGCGGTCGCATTGTCGGGGACGCGGAGCAGCGCTTCGGCCAGGCACATCAGCACGACGCCTTCCTCGGTCGAGAGGCGATAGCGGTTCATCAGCTGCGCAACGAGCGTCTCGCGCTCGCCCTCGGCCTTCGCTTTGCGGATCAATTCCAGCCCGCGCTGCGTCACCGCCGCGACGCTGGCGGGTGAGGTGGCGAGGGCGGCGCGCAGCTCGGCGACGATATCGGTTTCGCTGCGGCGGGCAAGGGCGCGGATTGCGGCGCGATCGGGGTCGTGGATCATGGCGCCGGTTTAGCATATCGTCGCACGGCGATCCGACTTGTTTCGATCGCAGCAATGTGCAAATCGACCAAGTTTGTGGCATCAGATGGTCGAATAAAATGAAAAATAGCCGTAATGCAGTCGATCTGGACGAGTTCGATCGAAAGATCCTGGCGATTCTGGGCCGCGACGGGCGGATCACCTTCACCGAGCTTGCGCTACGGGTCGGCCTGTCGAAAACGCCGTGCCAGCAGCGGGTGAAGCGCCTCGTCGACAGCGGGTTGATCACCGGCTTTCGCGCGATCGTCGATCCCGCCAAGGTCGGGCTCGACCATGTCGCCTTCACCGAGGTCAAGCTGTCGGACACGCGCGAGGAGGCGCTCAAACGGTTCAATGCTGCGGTGCGGCAGATTCCCGAAGTCGAGGAATGCCATATGATTGCCAGCAGCTTCGACTATCTGCTCAAGGTCCGCACCCCCGACATCCGCCGCTATCGCATCGTGCTCGGCGAAAAAATCTCGAGCCTCCCGCACGTCGCCAGCACTTCGACCTTCGTGGCGATGGAAACGATCTGCGAATCGGCCCGCTGACGGAGGTGATTGACCGTCGCGCGCAGCTGTGCCAATCGCGCAACCCTCGCGGGTGTAGCTCAATGGCAGAGCAGAAGCTTCCCAAGCTTACGACGAGGGTTCGATTCCCTTCACCCGCCGTAAATCTTTGGATTCCAATAAAGCATTGAAATATATCGGCAAAAATCAGCGATTTTTGCCTGTGTAGGAACTGTGCAGAAAAATTTGCGGAATCGTTCTCGTTCCGCCCGCCGTCTATCGACATCAAAATCGTGAAGCGGCTGTGCCGCGATTCTCGGGAGGGGTTCCGGGGCTTGGGGCGGAAGGGAAAGCCGCGCCTTGGACGCGGGTTTCCCCTCTCTAGAACAGTTCGCCTTGGCGGCTCTTGGCGACATAGGCGCGCCACTCGGGCTTTGTCGCCTCCTCGTCTAGCCATGCGTTAATCTGCGCCACTACGTCGCCCCCGTTGGCTTCAACGGTGCCGCAAGGATGGAAGTGGGATTTGTAACCTGTTTCCGTGATTGGCAGCGGCGCGCACTCGGGCTTGATGCTGCGAATTTCAAGATGGGCGATTACGCCCCATTTGATGGGGCTATAGATCGCCTCAATCTCGATGCCTTGCCATTGGAAGCGGTAGATTTGGGGCTGGGTCATGGTCAGCACCCCGCAAACACATGAACAGCATCATGTGCGGTCTGGATGGTGAATAGGTCGCCATTGAGTTCGGCGTCTCGCGCCATCGCGTCATAATCGACATAGTAGCGGAGTGCCTCTGGTATAGCGGTGGTGCTCCCCGTCAGCACCAATGGCACAGATTTGAGGTTGTGATTTAAGGAGGATTTGGGCTTCGTCGTAGTGACGAAGGAACGAAGATGAAGCCCAAATCCTCCAATGCAAAATCGCCGACCAAGGCCCCTGCGGAGCGGGTGGTGAAGGACATCCGGCGTGCAACCCGCCGGCACTTCTCGGCCGAAGACAAGATCCGCATCGTGCTGGATGGCCTGCGCGGCGAGGACAGCATCGCCGAGCTGTGCCGCAAGGAAGGCATTGCCCAGAGCCTGTATTACACCTGGTCGAAGGAGTTCATGGAAGCCGGCAAGCGCCGCCTGGCCGGCGACACCGCCCGTGCCGCGACCACTGGCGAGGTGCAGGATCTGCGCCGCGAAGCCCGCGCCCTGAAGGAATGCGTTGCCGACCTGACCCTGGAGAACCGCCTGCTCAAAAAAAGCATGATCGCGGATGGGGGCGACGACGAATGAGGTATCCCGCCTCGGAGAAGCTCGAGATCATCCGGATCGTCGAGCAGTCGCACCTGCCCGCCAAACGCACGCTGGACCAGCTCGGCATCGCCCGTCGGACCTTCTACCGCTGGTATGACCGGTTCCTCGAAGGCGGCCCGGAGGCCTTGGAGGATCGGCCGTCGGCGCCGACCCGGGTGTGGAACCGCATCGGCGATGATATCCAGGACCAGATCGTCGAGATGGCCCTGGACTACAGCGAACTGTCACCGCGCGAGCTGGCGGTGCGGTTCACCGACGAGAAGCGCTACTTCGTGTCGGAAGCCACGGTTTACCGCCTGTTGAAGGCCCATGATCTGATCACCAGCCCGGCCTATGTCGTGATCAAGGCCGCCGATCAGTTCCACACCAAGACCACCCGGCCGAACGAGATGTGGCAAACCGACTTCACCTACTTCAAGATCATCGGGTGGGGCTGGATGTACCTGTCGACCGTGCTCGACGACTTCTCGCGCTACATCATCGCCTGGAAACTGTGCACCAACATGCGGGCCGAGGACGTCACCGACACGCTGGACATGGCGCTGGCTGCCTCGGGCTGCGACAGCGCCACCGTGCTGCACAAACCCAGGCTGCTCAGCGATAACGGTCCCAGCTACATCGCTGGCGAACTGGCTGAATACATCGAAGCTCAGCAGATGAGTCATGTGCGCGGTGCACCGTGCCACCCTCAGACCCAGGGCAAGATCGAGCGCTGGCACCAGACTCTGAAGAACCGCATCCTGCTGGAGAACTACTTCCTGCCCGGCGACCTCGAGGCCCAGATCGAAGCCTTCGTCGAGCACTACAACAATCAACGTTACCACGAGAGCCTGAACAACGTGACGCCCGCCGACGCCTACTTCGGCAGGGCACCAGCCATCATCAAACAGCGTGAAAGGATCAAACGACAGACCATCGAATATCGGCGCTTGCAACACCGCAAGCTCGCCGCTTAAAATCCAGCCCCTGACGAGGCCCGCACTCCGCTAATTTACGCCGCGAGTTGTGCCAAATGTTCTGACGACGGACATTGAGCGAGCGCCCGAGTGCGCCCTTGAAGCTCTCGATGTTGCCAAATCCGATCGCGTGCGGCGTCTGGTCGCGGTACGGGTAGGTCGCCCCGAACTCCATTGCCCAGATCGGGAACGAGGGAAGCTCCTTGTCGCGGGCAAGCGCGTCGAGCAATTCCTGCCATGTTTCGAGATACTGGATGAAGCGCGGTCCCAACGGGCGCGCGTCATTGGGGTTCTTGTCGAGCACGCTGGTGATGGACACCTGATCGAGCCGGTGCGTGGCCTCGGGCCAGGCGAAATCATCAAGTCCATTGCGCGCACCGACGATGATGGCCCGCTCGCGCACTTGCGGCACACCGAACATGAAAGGCGAGAGCTTGCCGAGATCGACGGTGTAATCGAGCGATTCCAGCCGGGTTTTGATCTTGGTCCACGTCTTGCCTTCGTCATGACGAATAAGGTTGGGGACGTTCTCGATCAGCAGATAGGCGGGCTTATGCGTGTCGAGAATTTTGAGCACGTAATCGAACAGGTCGCCCCATTGGGGGCAATCGAACCCGAGTTGGTCGCCAGCCTTGGAAAACGGCTGGCAGGGGAATCCGGCGCACAAAATGTCGTGTGCTGGCACCGACGCGAAGGCTTCGCGGATGTCGCCATGCGGGCGGATGCCGAAGTTCAACTCGTAAAGATCGGCAAGGGCCGGGTCGAGTTCCGACGCGAACACACAGGTGTGACCGAAACGCTCAAGGGCTTGGTGGAAGCCACCAAGCCCTGCAAAGAGGTCAATGAATCGCAGCCCGCTCACACGCTAGTCGTCCAGCGGGAAGGTCAGTTGCTTGGCGGCTTGGCGCTCAAGCAGGTTTTTGACGGCGACGTTGACGACGTATTGCAGCTTGAGCGGCGGGCGATGATTGTGGGCAATGGCGCGCAAGGACTCATAGTCCTCAACGTCAAGGGAGACGGTAAACCGCTTTTGTCTCAGTGCCTTCGCCAATATGCACCCCTTTGCACCGACTTGCACCAAGTTTATGGAAAAGTCGATAGGGCAAATGCGTGGCTGTCATTCAGCTTGGGGTCGCGTGATTGGCTTAGAAAATCCGCAGATTGGGCAGCAAGTCGTGACCCGCTGGGTGTTTGCGTGATCCGCCGCTTAGCCTACAAGTGGGATTGTCGCCTCCCCGTCAGAGTGGCTTTGGCGGGATAGGTGCTATCAGTGCTCAACAGGGTCCGTGTCGATAACAACGGCCTCAGCGATTTTGAGACGCGCGGAATGCGCATCCCGCAGGAACTTCTGAGCCATAGCTTGGTGCGCAATCAGGTCGAACTGCACGATGTTGTCGCCATAGAGCGAGCCGAGCCATGTCCGCGCCGGGGCGGTGACACCTGGACACCCGCAACAACCGTGATTTTGGCGACTTGATTGGCCGCGGTGCGGCATGATGCCTACAGGATGACCGTTTGTGCGGACAGATTGTCCTTTTTGCGCTGGTTTTGATGGGCTTTTCATCCGCTGCTGCGGATTTCGGGCGCACCTATGCCGTGGCTGCGCGCCGTTCGTGGAAGATCAGGCGGTCGAAGTTGTAGGCGAGGTTGGCGAGCGTGAGTTTGGCCTGAGCACGGGCAATGCCGATGGTGCGGATGAACAGGCCATAGCGGTTTTTCTGGTGCGCAAAGACATGCTCGACCCGTGCCCGGATCGCTGACTTTGCCGCATTGGCCCGCGCCATGCGCTCGGGCATCGGCTTGCCCTTGGGCTTGCGGCGATGAATGCGGCTCTTGAGCATGTTGGCCTTGAGCCATGCCTCGTTCTTGCTGCTGCGATAGGCGCTGTCTGCCCAGACATCGCCAGCGGTGTTGCTCGTGTCGATCACCCTGCGCAACTGGCGCCCGTCGCTGTCGGCTGCCGAGGTGACGGTTGCTTTGCGGATAAAGCCGTAGCGCCGATCGATGCTGATATGCGACTTGTAGCCGAACACCGGCGTGGCGATCTGCGGCAGCGGCGTCCCATCGGGACGATGGCGGACCTTGCCCCCTATCTTCACCGTCCAGCGCGCGTCGACATCCTTTTGGTGCGCCTTGTTCGGCTTGCCGCGCCAGATCTGCCTTGCCGACTTGCCCGCCTTGATCGCGGCCTTCTCGTCCTCGGTGTTGCGCTGCTTGGGCGCGGGCACCAGCGTGGCATCGACGATCTGACCGCCCATCGCCAGATATCCCGCCTCGCGCAGTTGCTGCTCGAACGCCTGCATCAAAGCCTCGAGCGTGCCGCTCTGTGTGAGCCGGTTGCGATAGTGGCGGATGGTGTTTTCGTCTGGCATCGCGCCGCCAAGGTCGAAGCCGAAGAAGCGCATCCAGCTCAGCCGATCCCGGATCATGAACTCCATCCGCGCATCCGACAGATTATGCTGCGCCTGAACCACCAGTACCTTGAACATCGCCACAGGATCGAAGGCTGGCCGGCCGCCCTTGGCGCCGTCACTATAACCGAGGCCCTTGGTCAACAGCGGCCGGAAACGCTCGAACTCCACCGTGCCCGCCAAAACCTCCAGCGGGTCGCCGTCCTTGCTCAGCCGCTCCAGGTGCTCCGCCAGCGAAAACAGGCTGCGTGAGTGCATCAAACCTCTCCGTCCAATGCACAGAGTGAATCAGATCATGGCCCCAAACGCGAGGGGTTTTTGCGGGTGTCCACCTTCAAAGACCATGAAATTGCCCAAGCGTCGCGCAATGATGTCGCCCATGTATGATCCCGTTTTTTTGCAATAAGGAAAACGAATGCCCTTCCCAATTCTTGGGAAGGGCACCGCTGTCAGCTAAACATAGTGCGCACGGGCACCATGTCCATCAATAGATGATAGCAGAAATGCAGTTATTTGTCTAAGATTAGACGATGGGTCGTCTTTCATTCCTTCTCATCGCTTCTTTACTTCCTATGCTGCCAAAGGCGGTCAACGCCCAGCTTGCGGTAACGCAAGTCAATCTGGACATGCCCACGATTGAAGCCCCTGCCGCTGCCAGCGGCACGGTGGGGATCGGCACCAATGGCTCGATGTCCTATCCCGGAGGATATTCAGGCGGTCCGAGCGGAACGCCTGGACAGGTTCTGATCAATGGGACCGTCGGAAGGCGTACCCTCATTAGCTGCCAGCGCGACAAGACTGCGCGCAACGTGGGTGGCGCTGGCGGTAACCTCGACATCGAGAACTTCCAGATATTCGTTGTTCTCGGGAGCGCCAACACTGGTGGTCCTGGTGTTGGCGCAACATGCAACGGGATCGACAACAATGTGATCGATGTATCCCTTCCCGCAGCGGCATCCGCACGCACGATTTACATTGGTGCCAATCTAGCAGCCAACAACGTGCGCGCGGGTGGCAACTACAGACTGAGCAATCACCCGAATGGCCGCTTTCAGATAAAGGTTCGACAGCAAGGGGGCGGTCCACCCGTCGAGATAACGGTCACGGTCGATTTCAGCAGCAATTTCATCAGGCCACTGACCCTCACGCCGCTTGCTGACTTGGACTTTGCAGACATCGAAGTCGGCGGAACTGTCGGTGCGGGTGATCAAGCCAGCATTGGCACGAACGGTAGCATTACCTATGCAGGCGATTTCGCGGGTAGTGGTTCTGGCACTGCCGGTGCTGTCCGTCTTTCCGGCGGCGTCAATGGGACGACCTACGAGATATACTGCGATGCGACAGCCCAGCTACGCAATCTCGCCGGGACATCGTTCATTACCATGAACAGTATTCAGGTGGCGCCAGAGACATCACGAGGGGCGTTTGGAACGGGCGCACTTTGCAACGGGATTACCGGAGCGGCAGCCACAACGTTCGTGTTCCAGAACACTACAAGAGATGATCTCTACTTTGGCGGTCGGCTCGACGGTGCCACGGCTAACGGGACAATCTCTGGGCTATTCAGCACGTCGCACCCAAGTGGAAATTCCTTAGATATTCTGGTCGTAGGACAATAATTTTCATACGTTCTGACTACTGCATCCACAGCGGCTTCATGAAGTGTCGGGCACGGAAACGTGCCCGCAAGCGGCGGATGGATCGCGGCCTTGGGCTGGGTCGCGGTGCCATCGGGGGTGCCAGGAACATCGAACCAAAATCTGCACCATCAGCGGCATCGCTGGTGGTCCTGCCGGATGCTCCAAAGAACTTCGATGTGGCCTCGCTATGGCTCGCGCTGCCCTTGCCGTCGTCGCTTTTCTTTTCGCGCCGCGCGACCGCCATGAACCGTGAAACAAGGCTCGGCAGTATGGCGGCTGCCATGCTGCGCGCAAAACGCGATACCGCAGTGGCGGTTTGAGGCACGAGGCTGGCAATCTGCTTTATCAGCAGGCCCGGTTTTGATTGCAGGAAACGCGAGCCTGTCAGCGTGCGCGGTCATCGCGCTCCGGCCCGTCGCGCTGGCGTGTCTGGGCCTCAATGCGGCGGCGCTCATACTCGCGCTCAAGCGCGATAGCCCGCTGCTCGTCGGCAATACGACGGTCAAGGTCTTTGCCGTGCTCGTCCAGCAAGTCGGCCCGTTCCTGCCCCTGCCGCTTGATGAGGTCGTCGATCTCCTGCCGCTGGGCGACCTGCATCCCGCCGACCATGATGCGGATTTCATCGGAGCGGCGATCTTCGGCGTCACGGGCTTGCCGTGCTTCATCGGCGAGCCGCTGGATGCGCGCCTCCTCATTCACAGTCTCGCGGATGCTGCGCCACAGGCGATCAAATCCGCCCGGCTCTTGTGGGCGCTCGGTGATCGTGCGCCGTGCCTGCTCCTTCGAGAAGGACTCAATGGCCTTATCGGCGGCTGCTTGCTGGCTGGCCTGCAACTCGATCACTTCGCGGGCGTGGCGCAGTTCCTGCTCTTTCAGCTCCGCGCCGTGGCGCGCCAAAATGGCTTGGCGAAGCGTGTCGATGCGCTGGCGATCGGCCTCGGTGTCGTCTGGCGCAGGTGAATCCTGCTGTGGCTCTTGCGCGGGCGGGTCAGGTTGGGGCCGGTCTGGGGTTGGCTCTGCTCGCGCATTCTCTCGCATGGCGGCGCGTGCGTCGCTGACGCTGGGCAGGCTATCGGGGTCGATGTCGGCCATGAAGGCGCGAAGGTCTTTGGCGGTCACGCCGGGAAGCTGACGGCCAAGGCTGTGGACCTTGGCGTCCGTGTCGAGGATCACGAAGTCGCGGCGGTCGCCGCGCGCCAGGACATATCCGGCATCTTCAAGCGCAGCTTTGAAGGCTGGGCCGGTGTCACTGGCCTCGTATAGTCCTTTCACCTGCGCCTTGCGCTCGCGGTGGTTCATGCCGCCGCGCTCGCCCTGTTGCCATTCATCGTGTTGTGCCTCGGCGGTGGGAAACTCGGGCTGGGCCTCCCGATCACGCTTGGCGTGTTTGCCGGGAACATGCTCGTGCCCGAACTCCTGCTCTAGGCGCAAGCTGGCGCGCTCGTGGGCTTGGTAATTCATGCTGTCGGAGCGCAGTTTCATGGTGTCCATGTCGGTGCGTGCCCAAACCACATGGATATGCTCGCGCCCGTTCTTCTCGTGCATGACGATGGCGCGGGGCTGGCCTTGCAAGCCAAGCTCCTCCTCCAAGACCTCGACCGCCCGCAACCATTGGTCGCGGGTCATGTCATACTTGGCATCGGGGTCGATGTTGGCGTGGTAAAGGCCAAGCTTGCCCTTGGTGGCGAGGGTGTAGGTTTGCCAGTCACGGAAGGCTTGCTCGGTCGTGCCAGCGGAATCCAGTTGCAGGATTTCGACGCGCTCGTTGGTGTCGGCGCGGCCAAGGTGTCGGGCGAGCTGGCTAGGGCCAGCCCGGCTCTTGCCCTTGATGATCACGGGCAGGCTCCATACCGAGGGCGTCGTAAATCGCGGCAATCACCGCGTGGTATTGTTGCAGCGCGTCACGCAGTTCGGGGACGCCGATGTCGATGCCGAGATTGCTGTTGCGGGCGATCTGGTTGAGGTTGTTGCCCACGCGGTTCAGGGCGGCGAGCGTTTGGATCAGCGCCTGATGTTCGACGGGGCGGCGGCGGCGCGCGCGCGGGCCTGCATCGCCTAATGCTAGCGCGCGCATGAAGGCGGCGGATGCCATGCCAGCGCGTTCCGCACGGGCGGCAAAGGCGGATTTTTCGTCGGGGGTGACGCGAGCAAAAAGGACTTCCGTGCGCTGCCGTTTATCGGACTTGCGCCGGGTGCCGGGCGAAGGTTCGCGCGGCGGCGTTTGCTCGTCGTTGGCCATAATGTGGCCTCTCCTACAGCCCCGACAACAAATACGCCGGGGATCGAGGGGTAACCTCCCTCCCTTCGTCAGGGTGCAGGGGCATGAAGGCTCCTGCTCGTGGTCCGGGGCGCGAAAGCTCCGGTCAGGGTTCCAAGGGGCATGAAAGCCCTTTGGTTGTGGCCGCTGCAATCAGCGGTCATGGGTTTCCAAGGGAGAATGAAATCTCCTTTGGCGGGGTCGATGTCATGTCCACCTGTGGCGGCGATGGCAGCGGCCCTGTCCAGGGTGCAGGGGCGGGAAGGCTCCTGCTCTGGGGGTTCCAACGGGGGCACGAAGGCTCCCATTGGTCGTGGGGATGCAACGGGGTAGAATAGACCCCTTGCCAAGCCGGAACCGTCAGGTTCCCGTGTGGACGGTTAGTCCGCACATGGCTTGCATCTCCTGTTATTAGCATAACAGAGGACTGCGCAGAAATCGTTAACAAAATTAACGGGCTGCGTCATTGGGCTAAAGTGACACATTAGCTGAGTCGCGTGAGCGACGTCTATTTCTTCTTTCCGAGCAGGAGGTCGCGGGCTTCGTTGAGGAGCTGGGCGAGACGATTGGTGCCCCCGCGATCCGGGTGCAGTTTGGCCATCAGGTTCTTGTAGGCCTCGCGGACCTGATCGGCACTTGCGCCTTCATCAAGGCCGAGCATGGCGAGGGCTTCGGCTCTATCCATGCGGCCTTGCGATTGGGAAGATGTGCCACCGTCGCTACCGGCTCCCGCACCTCCACCGCCGCTGCTGCCGCCCTTGGCACCGTCGTTCTGGCCATAGTGGTTTTGCTGGTGGAACGGGTTGTTATCGTAGGCCTTGAGATCGGGCATACCGGCAACGCGGAAGCTGAAAAACGCGTGCATATGCCAGTAGTCGAGCGGCTTGACGTAGTAAGGCCGCCCCTTCGGCTGGAAGGCAAAAGCGACCTGCCTGCCCATCGAGAGCAGCTCGTCGGGCAGGAACAGGGCGCGCCCCATTTCGCCGTAGCTGGCGCTGCGGGAGGTGTGCCCGTTGGCGGAACTTACGGTTTCGCTGACGGTGCGCACGGTCATCTGGCCGAGAGCCTTGCTGACGTAATCAGCGGTTTGCAGGTCTTTGATGTTACAGAACCACTTGTAGCCGCAGTTGCCGATGATGGTGTCAGCGGACGCGCCATAAAGGGCGCGAAGCTGGTCCAGCCCCTGCACGATCAGGGTCACGTCAAGGCCAGCCCCGCGCACCAAAGCGATGTCGGTCACGATGCTATCGACACGCCCGAGGACAGGAAACTCGTCGATCAGGAACATGCCGCGCACCCCTTGCGCGGCTGGCCGATAGCGCTTGAAGGTCTGGGTCACGGCAGTGACCATCAGCTTCAACCAGATGGCCTGTGCCTGCATCTGGTCATCGGGGATGACGATGTAGAGGGTGGTGCGGCCATTGACCAAATCGGCCAGGTTGAAGCTGGAATGGTCGGTTGCGGCGGCGATCTGGTCGTCCGCCAGAAATTGCAGCGACTTCGAAAGCTGCGCAATCACCCCGCTGTAGGTCTTGTCGTCCATCTGCACGAAGCGCCCGACGAGCTTGCGCATGGCCCCTCGATAGGATGAACTGGCGACCATCTTGGGAAACAGGGTGCTGCGCAGATCGGCTGCGGTCTCGCCGCCGCTCACGATGTCCGCGACATGCGCAAGGGTCTTGGGTTCGCGGATTGGGTCTTGGGCGTCCGCGACATAAAGCAGGATGCCCGCCAGCATGGCGTTGGCATTGTCCTGCCAGAAGCTGTCGTTGACCGAGCCTTGGTGGCAGATAGTGGTGGCAATGCTGTTGGCGATACCGACGATATTGCGATCCTTGGGGTCCAGAACATCGAGGGGATTGAAGGTAGCGTTGTCTAAACCGTAGGATTTGAACAGCGCACCGTGCACGTCCCACGGGTTCACGATATGGATCGTTTGTCCGAGCTGATCGCGGCGGTAGCGGGCGGTGATCGCCGCATTCTCGCCCTTCGGGTCGATGGTTATCAGAGAGCTTCGGTATAAGAGCAGCGTGGGGATAATGACCCTGGTGCCTTTGCCGGTGCCGGACGGTGCCACAATCAGCGCGTGGGATTCCGGCGCGGAAACCACGGGCGCAAAGATTGAGCCTTTGACGTTCGGGTGGGCGGCGGGGCCGAAGAACACGCCCCTGAAAACGCTGTCGTCAAACTTCGGCGTCAGCGGGTTGGCGAAATCTGCGGTGCCGTAGTTACCGCTCGTCCCGCCTCCCTTGTTCCCTTCACGCGACAACCAGATCATCAAGCCGCAAACAGCCATAATGATGACGAAGCCGATCAGCCCGATCTTGATGCTGCGCCACGTCGGGTCTTGAGCGGAACGCCATTCCTCCTGCTGCTTACGCTCGGTGCGCTGCTCGGCTTGGTATCGCTCGTAGTCTTCGCGGCTGCCGCCAATGCCGGTTGAATCGACGAAGCGCGCGTGAAAGCGGGTCGGGAAATACAGCGAGGCCGTTTCCTGCGCCCGGCTAAGATCGTGCCGGTAACGCGCGCGCGTTTCGTGAAAGGTGCGCCGCAAACAGGGGGTGAATGGGAGGCGCGAGCATCCTTCACTGATCGGCTCTAATTGCGGCTCAACTCTGTCTCGGATATCGTAAAAATGGAGCCGGTAGATGCGCGCACGCTGCGCCACGTCTGGTGGCCACCTCTCCTCCGCTTGCCAGTTGTTGCCCTGAAATCCAGCAAGCGAGCCTTCGAGCATCAGCAAGCGTCCAGCCTTGCGGCCTTCCCGTTCAACACCGGTGGCTCCTGCGTCAGCGTCTATGTCGGCGCGCACCCGAACAGGATCGGGATAATAGCGCAGGTAATCGGTGCGCGGCGTCGCACCGATAATGCGATTGGCCGTGCGCTGGGCATCTTGCCGAATGGCACGGCCTTGCCCAGAGTGATCGGCCTGCGCGTAACCTTCAGCAAGTCGCTGGCGGTTGGTCGTCAGCATGAACGCTGCGAAATCGTCGGCCACATCGGGCCGCGCACGCTCGCGCTCGATCAGGGCGATTTCAGTGAGAGCACCTGCAATCTGGCGCGTGATCTGTGCACGGTCTTGGGCGTGGCTGGCAGCGGGCCAGGCAAGGCAAAAGGCAATCAACAGCCAAAGACGAACAACGCGATTCAAGCAGTTCCTAACGCATAAGATTCAGGCGTCCTTTTCAGCGTCATTTCCGTGTTTGTTCAAGCAATTCTATTGCGGGGCAACAGGCGGCACGGTTTCTCCCGTCGCCCAAGCCATGCGAGGCCTTCGTCATGGGCATCCTTGCAGGGGATTCGCGCTTTCACGCCGCAAGCCTAAAGGCTTCTCCACTGACGTTTCGACCGAGGCAAAGCCATCGGTGCGGCAGTCGCGAACGCCCTGCTCTCTGTCTGCCATGAAGGCCCGCGATGGTCGCGGCTCAAGACAGGGAGAAAAGCCATGTCGCAGTTTATCACCCCCGCCGAGCTGGTCGGTATGAACGAACAGGAACTCCGCGCTCTATACGGTCGCCTGCTGAGCGATCTGCGCCGTAACCCGCAGTCTCGCTTCTTGACCTCTGACGTTCACGTTTCACTGCGCCACGTCGAGCAGGCTCTGGCCCGCCTCGCGCAACGCCCGCGTCCCCCGCAGGGTCCGAGATAACAAGCGACGAATTTTCAGTAATGAAATGCGCCGATAGCGAGGCTAGCGGCGCGCAATTATAATCACATGGAAATGTATCAGGGATCTTTTGGCCGAAGTTTGTTATAGGTCACCTTTGCCACTTTACCTGCAAGTTCGCCACCTACGTAGCCAATTGCGGTAGCTCCTAAAATGCCTGGCAACGTTGCTGTAGATGCAGCAACTGCCAAAACTACGGAAAACCCTAATACGGCAACACCAGCAGAAATGGACGCGGCTCTTGCAAAGGCATTTTGCAAATCGCCCTTTTTAAATTGGCTTACCGAATTCAGACTTAGAGAACTGTTATTGTCCACACCTACCCCCTATTTTGCTGAAGCAGACCTATTGCTATAATGTTATATGATTCTGCCGCGTAGGCGGTGAAACTTTTTGTATGGGTATGATAAATATTAGAAAAACCATAGCGGCGCGCCGCCGACATGGCCGGCGGCGCGCGCTGGCCTAGTATTCACTGGCCAGCATGATGGTCAGCACGCGGGTGGTCTGGGCAGGATCGGCCGGACACTCGGAGCCATAGCGGCAATCGCGGTCATAGTAGATCCTATGCAGGCCGGATCGGCTATGCCGTTGTTCCGTCAAACCCCACGGAGAACGCTAAATGGAGAACTCGTCGTCAGATTACTGCCCCAAGACTTCTGTCATTGTCAGCGTTGAGCTCAGCAAGCGCAACTGGCTTGTTGCTTCGCTCTCGCCAGGAGCCGCGAAGCCTTCGCTACGGACAATTCCTGCCGGGAACAGCGCGGCACTGATCAGTCACCTTCGCAATCTTGAGTGCAAGGCCGCTGATCGTATCGGTGAACCTGCCGCCATTCGCCTGTGCTTCGAGATTGGATATGATGGCTTCTGGCTCGCAAGGCTACTGCGGTCGAACGATATCGATACATATGTGCTGGATCCCGCCAGCTTCCTCGTGTCGCGGCGAGGCAGGCGCGCAAAAACCGACCGGATCGACGCCGAAGCAATGATCGGAATCCTCAAAGCCTATCTCGCTGGCGACAAAAGCGTGTGCCGTGTCGTGGACGTGCCCTCCCCCGAGGAGGAGGACGCGCGCAGAGTAATGCGGGAGCGCGGCGATCTCGTGCACGAGCGCACCCGAATTATCTCTCGGATCAGGGGGCTACTTGCATTACAGGGCATACGATCTGTCAAAGCCATCAAGGGCGGTGACTGGTCAAAACAGCTCGACGACATGCGCACCGGCGATGGGCGGCCTTTGCCACCAAACCTTCGTCGACAAATTGAGCGCTGTTTCGAACGGCTCGCGTTGCTCAACGATCAGATCAAGGACATCGAGCGGGACCGCGCTGAAGTTGTGCTCCATGAGGAGTCTACCTTCCCATGCCGAGAGAAAGCGGTTCGCCTTGAGCAGCTGAAGGGCATTGGTCCGAACAGCGCGGCAATGTTGGTTGCTGAGGTTTTTTGCCGAAAGTTCGAAAGCCGACGACACGTCGCGGCCTTCCTTGGGTTAGCTCCGGCGCCCTTCGCCAGCGGCGACGTGTCGCGTGATCAGGGCATCAGCAAAGCCGGTAACCGAAGCACACGTGTGCAGATGGTGGAACTTGCCTGGTGTTGGTTGAAATATCAGCCAAGTAGCGAACTGACCGTTTGGTATCGCAACCGGTTCAAAGGCAACGGCGCTCGCGCGGCAAAGGTGGGGATCGTTGCGCTCGCCCGAAAATTGTTGATCGCGCTTTGGCGCTTTGTGGAGACCGGTCTGGTCCCTCAAGGTGCCGAGCTCCGCGCCGCCTGATGCCTATGTTGCAACAGGCTCGATAAGGCGACGCGGATTGGTGTGATGCGTGACCGGGAAAGTTGATGGCGCCTGAAAACGCCCAGTAGTAGTTTGGTCCGCATCCGCCTTTGCTCGATCCGGGGATATGAATACGGATTATGGTGCGCGGGAACGGCCGCGACCGGATACAAGTCTATGCACGGATAGTGCATCAGCTGACCTCGGAACGAATGAAGCCAATCCTTGAGCATTGCGTGTGGGGCCCCCAACGCGTCAACAGAAGGAACCGTTCAATGCGATCTTGACAAGGCCCGGATCATACAAGTCTATGCACGGATAGTGCATCAGCTGACCTCGGAACGAATGAAGCCAATCCTTGAGCATTGCGTGTGGGGCCCCCAACGCGTCAACAGAAGGAACCGTTCAATGCGATCTTGACAAGGCCCGGATCATACAAGTCTATGCACGGATAGTGCATCAGCTGACCTCGGAACGAATGAAGCCAATCCTTGAGCATTGCGTGTGGGGCCCCCAACGCGTCAACAGAAGGAACCGTTCAATGCGATCTTGACAAGGCCCGGATCATACAAGTCGATCTTCCAAAAGACCTTGCGGCCATCGACGGTGACACAGCCGAAGTCGTGTTCACCGTAAGGGTCGTTATCGGCGCTGAAATCGGTGAAGCGTTGCACCGCCTCCACGCAGCCGCTGGTGAAGCTGTCACCGAGGGCAACAATGCCCTCGGTGATCAGGACGCGCCCACCGATGAAGCAAGTGCGGAACAGGTCATTCAGCTCGCGGATGCGCGATGCGGTTTGAAGGGGCGCGCTCATACCAGTTCTCCCTGCGCCGCATCGCGGTCGGCCTTGGGGACAAAGGCGCGAGCGACCAAGCGGCCCTGCAACGGGATCGCGTTGCAGCGCATGTTGAAGCCCTTGCCGTCTTGATGCAGCCATGCAGCCCCGATGCGGGTCCAGCGGGCATCCTTGCCGTCACCCTCCACGCACCAGAGCATGAAAGCGGGTGAATTTTGTTGAACAGTCGTCATTGAATTTCTCCTCAAAGTCGAGGTTTGCGCAGACCATCTGCGACCTCATGGGGAGAAGTTGGCGCGGCCCGTCGAGCCGTTGGTCAACGTCGGGCGAAGCCCGCACGACACGTGCAAGCTGCACAAGCCGGAAGCGCAGCGAGAGGCGCGGAAGCGCAGGCGATTGACGAACGGCGGGGCTGTGCCAGAAACGACCCATCAAGAGGCCGTAATGGACTGAACGCGGCCATGACTTGAAGTTGCGGAGAAATTGGCGACTAACCCGAAATCACCCCCTCGTCGGTGCGTTGTTTAGAAAGTGACAACTATGGGATGCCGCGCCCGTAAGGTGCGGATGGCGACCTATCATCGGCAATATCAGGGCTTCATCACGCTGGTTTGTCAATGGTGCCAGATGCAAGGGCATAGCTGGTGCTGCGTCCGCCCCCCGGCTCCTTGACCAAGATGCCGCGCTGGACGAGATCGTTGATGTCGCGCAGCGCCGTATCGGGCGACGTCTTGGTGAGCGCCGCCCACTTGGCATTGGTGAGCTTGCCCTCGAATCCATCGAGCAATCGGTTGATGACCTTGCGCTGGCGCTCATTGAGCGGCTGGGTTGCAACCGACTCCCAGAACCGCGCTTTGCGCATAACACTGGCGAGGATGGTTTCCGCACCGTCGAAAGCACGGTCAAGGCAACCGATGAACCACAGCAGCCACGGCGTGATGTCGGTATCGCCCTTTTGCGTGGATTCCAGCATGTCGTAATAGGCGTTGCGCTCGGCCCTGATCTGCGCGGACATGCTGTAAAACCGCTGCGCGGTACCTTCCGCGCGCGCCAGTGCAAGGTCGGCGATGGCGCGGGCGATACGGCCATTGCCGTCGTCAAAGGGGTGGATGGTGACAAACCACAGGTGGGCAACGCCCGCCTTTAGCACGGGGTCGGGCTGCGCGCTTTCGAACCATTCGAGAAAGCGCGTCATTTCGGCGTCAAGGCGTTCGGCCTCTGGCGCTTCATAGTGGACGCGCTCGCGGCCAATCGGCCCAGATACAACTTGCATGGGGCCTTCGACGCCTGTGCGCCAAGCGCCCACGGTGATCTTGCTCATGCCGCTGCGCCCTGTCGGAAACAGGGCGGCGTGCCAGTCATGCAGCCGCTCGGCGGTGAGCGGCGCGGCATAGTTCTGGGTGGCATCGAGCATCATTTCGACAACGCCTTCGACGTTGCGATCAGCCTGAACCAATCCGCCTATGTCCATACCGAGGCGGCGGGCGATGGAGGAACGCACTTGCTCGCGGTCCAAAACCTCGCCTTCGATCTCGCTGGATTTGATGACATCTTCGGTGAGGGCTTGCAGCACGGCTTCCTCGCGCAGGGGGAAGCCTAGTGCCTCCATATGCCCGATCAGTCGCCCTTGACGGTGACGCACGGCGGCAAGTCGCTGGGCGAGCTGTTCGTCGCTCCAGCGCAGGTTGGGCCAATCGGCTTGTTCATAGATATACGTCATAATCACCGCACCTTCTGCGGCGATTATAGGCTCTATTCGCCGCAAAATGCAAGATTATTCACCGCGAGGGATGCGGCGAATAATGCCCCTATTCACCGCACCCGGCTATCGGGATAGGCGCGCGAATCCCTAAGCCATTGGTTTTGATGCAGCATTCTCGGTCAATTTGAAGCGAATCCGCCCGTCATGAGAGAATAGAGGCAAGGAAACCTCTCACGGAAAATATGAGGATGAATGCTGCGTGGCCCATTTAACGGCACGATCTTGCAAGATAGCGGAAGGCCAGTCGAGGGCATCCTCACCGATTTCAGCGGTCCGCACTTGAGCATGGATTGGGATTTCTATTTTTGCACGCTGCGGCTCGACAACGGCGAGCATGTCAAACTGTCGATCCGCGATTGGGACGATAGTCTGGCAATCGGCCAGCGCGTAAAGGGCGAGATGGGGCCAAAGGGAATATTCACGGGACACGAACACGCTGATGCGATCAAGCGTGCCGAACCGCCTTCGATTTTTAAGCGACTAAAGACCACTATCGTCCAGAAATTCGGGCGATGAAAACACACGCCGGTTGGGGCGCGGATGGATCAATGGATTCCCGCTGCAGACTTCATCGCTGCTGATGTCGTCCGTTGGACGGAGGGCATCTATGATCGCCGCAAGCGCGGCAAGGCTTTGCGCATTGGCGAACGTCTGGTCGCCGCCGAGGTGATCGAGCGCGGCAAGGATGGCTGGGTCAAACTGCTGGTGCGGGCCTGCACCATCACCAAGGACGAATTTGCAGGTAAGCCGATCCTCCCGCTGAAGGCGGGGGAGCAGGTGCGTCGCGCAGAAAGGACCATTCTGCGCGGAAAACTGCAACGATTGCTCTGGGATGATGAGAGCGCTCGGGACATAATCACAGCTAGCGCGCCCTGTATGTCACGCTTCACAAAAATGTCTGATTTCGAATAGCACGTAGTTATGCCAAATATGAAATAACATTACCGATAATGCATGTTATAATAACGATGTATGTATAGCCTGCTAGGAGTTCGCAATAATGGTGAGAGAGATTCGTGAGACTTATAGGCGTATTATTCCAAAAGGTGAGCTTATCAAGGGTTGGAATGCAGTTTTCAGACCTTTTAACGATATTCTCGAAAAGTCTTTTGGCGCTTCGAAGGATCGTGATAATTTAGAGACGCGATCATTGAAGGATCGCAGCGAGTCGGGAAGCTCAGTTGTTAATAAACAAGCCAGCGGGATCGCAAGCGGGGCGTCGAAGCCAAATGGCCTTGGTCGATCAGGCAGTTAAAAGTCCTACTGAACTAGCTCTTGCGGTGAGCGATTTATTTAATGGTCCTTTAGTTGTACGGCAAGGCGGCTTCACCCTAGTCGAGCTTGCCATCGTTATGACGATTATTGGTCTTCTCATAGGCGGCATTCTTAAGGGCCAGGAACTGATGCAAAATGCTCGCATCACTGCCACTATCTCTGAAATGCAATCATACCAAAGTGCAACAAATATATTTCGCGACACTTACGCATATTTGCCAGGTGACCTGCCGCTGGCTGGAGCGAGAATTCCGGGCTGTGGAACCGAATGCAATCCTCTTATTGGTGACGGACGAACCGGGGACGGATACGTTGGATTACCATTCTGGGGCACCGCTGGATGGAACACCCAATTCACGCAGATACTTGCTGTAAATGCTGATGCTTCAGCCGAGACGATGCTATTTTTTTGGCATCTTGCTAAAGCCGATTTAATTTCACGGTTTTCACCAAGAACTAATCAACCGTCGCCCCGCTGGGGTATTACCAATCCCGCTGCGCCGATCAATGGTGGTTGGGTTTCAGGGTATGCAGATGGGTCAGCCTTGCCGGGGGCACCGGCTGCTGCGAGTCGCATTGCTGGTAATGTCATTGCGCTGGTTCTGGACGCGAACTCGTCGCTCACAAGCGGCTCCGGCTTAGGCGCACTGTCAGCTAAGCAAGCAGCATTAATCGATAGAAAATCAGATGATGGTTTCCCTATAAGCGGTCACGTTCAAGCGTTTGGAGTATCCGCATCTTGCTTCAACTCCCCAGGTATTATTAGCTATAACGAACGGACAAATGGACACCCGCAACAACCGTGATTTTGGCGACTTGATTGGCCGCGGTGCGGCATGATGCCTACAGGATGACCGTTTGTGCGGACAGATTGTCCTTTTTGCGCTGGTTTTGATGGGCTTTTCATCCGCTGCTGCGGATTTCGGGCGCACCTATGCCGTGGCTGCGCGCCGTTCGTGGAAGATCAGGCGGTCGAAGTTGTAGGCGAGGTTGGCGAGCGTGAGTTTGGCCTGAGCACGGGCAATGCCGATGGTGCGGATGAACAGGCCATAGCGGTTTTTCTGGTGCGCAAAGACATGCTCGACCCGTGCCCGGATCGCTGACTTTGCCGCATTGGCCCGCGCCATGCGCTCGGGCATCGGCTTGCCCTTGGGCTTGCGGCGATGAATGCGGCTCTTGAGCATGTTGGCCTTGAGCCATGCCTCGTTCTTGCTGCTGCGATAGGCGCTGTCTGCCCAGACATCGCCAGCGGTGTTGCTCGTGTCGATCACCCTGCGCAACTGGCGCCCGTCGCTGTCGGCTGCCGAGGTGACGGTTGCTTTGCGGATAAAGCCGTAGCGCCGATCGATGCTGATATGCGACTTGTAGCCGAACACCGGCGTGGCGATCTGCGGCAGCGGCGTCCCATCGGGACGATGGCGGACCTTGCCCCCTATCTTCACCGTCCAGCGCGCGTCGACATCCTTTTGGTGCGCCTTGTTCGGCTTGCCGCGCCAGATCTGCCTTGCCGACTTGCCCGCCTTGATCGCGGCCTTCTCGTCCTCGGTGTTGCGCTGCTTGGGCGCGGGCACCAGCGTGGCATCGACGATCTGACCGCCCATCGCCAGATATCCCGCCTCGCGCAGTTGCTGCTCGAACGCCTGCATCAAAGCCTCGAGCGTGCCGCTCTGTGTGAGCCGGTTGCGATAGTGGCGGATGGTGTTTTCGTCTGGCATCGCGCCGCCAAGGTCGAAGCCGAAGAAGCGCATCCAGCTCAGCCGATCCCGGATCATGAACTCCATCCGCGCATCCGACAGATTATGCTGCGCCTGAACCACCAGTACCTTGAACATCGCCACAGGATCGAAGGCTGGCCGGCCGCCCTTGGCGCCGTCACTATAACCGAGGCCCTTGGTCAACAGCGGCCGGAAACGCTCGAACTCCACCGTGCCCGCCAAAACCTCCAGCGGGTCGCCGTCCTTGCTCAGCCGCTCCAGGTGCTCCGCCAGCGAAAACAGGCTGCGTGAGTGCATCAAACCTCTCCGTCCAATGCACAGAGTGAATCAGATCATGGCCCCAAACGCGAGGGGTTTTTGCGGGTGTCCAAATGGCTATGATTGCGGCTTAATGTTCCGCCTTTAGATCCAAGGAGAGATATCCTGCGCTGACCACTTTCGTTGCGAAGCTTGGATCACAAATTTATTGAAAGCGCTGCCCTCAAGAGTGCCAGCGGCACCGGGCAGAAAAGAAGGCGGTAATTGAGGGCGATATCGAACTCGACATCGCGTACTCCCCAAACCGCCAGCCGGTTCACAATCGAGAAGCGCCAGCGGCGCATTGTGAATCCGGCAGACACGCATAGCCCATTAGCATCGGCCATCGAACTCGACGGCTTTTACGATGCGCGCTAGCGTTTAGGTCGGCGCGGCTTGTCCGTCTGCTTGGCCTTAATTGACTGCACAGTCTTTGCCTTGGCTTCGAGTTCGTCGATCTCGGCGTTCATTTCATTGTGCATGGCGTCCCATCCGCCAATGCCCATCAGCACGCGGTCGGCGTGCTTGATGGTGTTCACATGCCCATAGTGTTGTTCGATCATTTTGACTGACGTGCCCATTTGCTGGGCGAGGATATAGACATCGACACCTGCGGACAGTCGCAGCGTGGCGTAGGTGTGACGGAAGCAATAGGTCGTGCGTGGAATGCCGCTCGGCCCTTCGCGAAGCTCGGTATACTTGAGCAGCTCCTCGACGGTATCGCGATAGAGCCATTTGGCAGGTTTGCCGTTGATGATCGTGAATACATGGTCGTCGGGCTGTGTCGCCTTCGACAACTCACGCACGCGGTCGAGGTATTTTCCGACGCTGATCGGCGCAATCAGTTTGCGGGTTTTGCCTTTGCCCTGAACGTAGAGGACAAGGATTTCCTGCCCGTCCTTGTCCTTGGCGGTGGTGATGTCCCGCCAACGGAGGTTCTTCGCCTCGGGTGGGCGCATCCCCGTGTTGCACATGATCAGGATGAAATTGTAGCAGATTTGGCGATACCAGACGCCTTGCGGCGTGGTCGCCTCCTTCATCCACTTGCGCCCCTTCGTATGCAGCTTGCGATATTCCTCAAGCGTGAACTCGTCGCGGCGGTTGGATTTCAGCTTTGGCATCCCCTCGAAGCGATGATGCGCTGGCACATATCGCTTGCTGATGGCGAAGTTCATGATCGCTGCGAATATGCTCATCTCGATACGGATTGTGGAGTCACTGATAACGCTATTGCGGCGGCCCTTGCCAGTCTCGCGTCGCCAAAGGGGATATTCTGACCAGCGGTCCTGTGTGATCAGATGAACCTGCGTGCTGCCTACATAAGTGTTGAGGGGGCCATTGATCTTGTTTTTGATGTTCATGGCACGCGCCTGGCTGACTTCACCAGCGTTGGCGCGGCGCTGTTGAGCCTCGGCATACTCCTCGGCCACCTGTGAGAATGGGCGATTGAATACGGGAACGTCGTGCTTCACCCTGAAACGGATGTCTGCATACTCGTCCATTGCTCGGTCACGGGCAGTTTGGCGATCTGCCGTGCGGAGCGAGATCGTCTTGTATCGGTCCTCGTTCTGGATTCTGATCCGACAATAGTAGCTGTCGTGGCCGACATCGCCGCGTCGGAATATGATAAGGCCGGGCTTGATCTGCTCTTTATCGAGGATGAAACTCATATCTTCGCTTCCCACTGTGCAGAAACTGTGCAGATTGGCAACCTAAGTGGTTGATTTGCCATACCTGTGTAGGTTCTGTGTGGGCCATTCTACCAAAAAATGTTGTTTATTTATAGATATTTGTTATGATCCCTTCGCCCGCTCCAGTTTTCCTATGCAGATAGGGATAGTTGACAAGGTCGCCGAGAGGCGGCCTTTGTCGTTTCCGGGGTTTGGGGAGCAGGCGGGGGAGCGGATTGCAGCCTCATTCCCGTAATTCCCGAAATCGGGGATTGCGTAAACTGTCACCGCAATTCCGGAACACCGGGCAGAACCATGCGCGGAAGGCGGGCCATGACCTATCCATAGCAGGCCGCCATTGCCCAAGCAAATTGGGGGATAACGCACCTGTCACCGTAATTGCACCGTAATTGCCGTAATTGCCGTAATTGCCGTAATTGGACCACCGTATCTGCGGCTATTCAACTTTAAGACGACCCGCATTCCACTCCTGCAACGTCATCTTGGCGCTAAAAGCGACAAGGCCCGATTCCGAGGACAAATCAGCAAGTGTGTTCGTTGCACAAACAGTAGCCGTTGGAAGGAGGTAGTATGAGGCCCAGAGCCTCACTCCTGGATCGCTGTCGGTCAGCAAATCTTTGAGAGCTGCAATTCCGTGATCGGGAAAATTCCGCATTTCTTCGCGCGCACTCACCACATCATTGTATGCCTTGTTGGCTGATGTGGAATCTCCTTGTTCTGTGAACATCGCGTGGGCCTGCGCCGCAGCAGTAAATTTCTCGACCGACACACCTAACTCCTATTTGCTAAGACGCCTGATCTGCAATTACGGTCAATTACGGTGACAGGTGCGTTATCCCCGAATTTCGGAAGGCTTGCGTCCGCGCTTGCTTGGCGTCAGCTTCCGTCCCGTCGCACGCTCCATTTCCTCCAGCCAGGCGGCCGAGCCGATCGGCCGGCCCAGCGTTTCGGCTTTACGCAGCGCAGCATAGGTAAACGCCTCGTCGAAATCCTCGCCCAGAAAGGCGGCAAAGTCGCCGATCCGTTCGAGTGTCGGCGCGACCGTCACAACCCGATCGTCCGCCCCTGCGATCAGCGCCCTTGTGCTCGACCATTGCCAGTCTTCGGCGCGGCGCACCAGCCGTGCCCGCACCGGATTAAGCGCGACGTAGCGAAACGCCGCAAACAGGTGCACCTCGTCCATCGCCACCGAACTGAACCGTCCTTGCCACAAATGCCCCGTCACCCGCATCCGGGCGTTGACATAGCCGGTGTAATGGCGGTGAACATGCCGGAATGTCCGCCCCAGAGCGTCCTCATCGCGGGGCACGGCGACGATGTGAACGTGGTTCGGCATCAGGCAATAGGACCAGATGGCAACACCATGCCGGACGGCGGCGTCGGCGAGCAGGTCGAGATAGAGCGCATAATCGCCCTCCTCGAAAAACGTCCGCTCGCGCCGATTGCCGCGCTGTGTCACATGATGCGGAACACCGGGCAGAACGATACGCGGAAGACGACTCATGCTTGACGATTATGAAAACTTGAGGGGTTCAGTAAACTGTCACCGTAATTGCTCGTTGATGGCGGACGACAGCAGATTCTGCTGTCGACGCGCACCAGCATCACCGGCTGAGTTTGCCACCCTGATCGGTGGGATAAGTGATAACTCCGTCGGCACAGACCAGCGCATAAAGCGGCAGGAAAACAACGGATTGCCGCCGCAAATGCTCCCCTTTCCGCTCCCTTATCGCCCTCTTCCATGACGTGCGGCACGGCCGACGGCGCCGATCACGCCATGGTTAGCGCAATCTCCGGAAGATTACAGCCGCCCGCGCGGCGTCGCGGTCACGGGCGGCTGCCCCCTTTGCCTAAAAGCTGACCCGTGCACGCAGGCCATAGCTGCGCGCGTCGTTCAGGAAGCGGATGTTGAGCGACGATCCGACCAGCGCCTTTTGCGAGACTTCCTCGTTGAGGAAATTGCTTGCCCATGCTTCCAGCCGGAAATTGTCGATCGTATAGCCAATGCCGAGGTTGAGCGTGACATAGCCCTTTTGCCGGTCGGGAAAGCCCGCCTCGAACGCGCTTTGACGCGTTCCGTCGAGAAAGACGATGTCGTCTTCGTTGAACTGGCTGAGGAAATAGGAGGAGCGATAGTTGAGCAGCGCCTGCCAGTCGAGGCGGCCCGGCCCGGCGTCGAACCATTGCGACAGGCGCGCGCTGACGTTCATCTTCGAGGCGAGCGGGAGCCGGTTGCCGACAAGGCTGATCAGCGGCGAATTGCCGCCCGCTCCGAAATCCTGCGCGCGCGCGTCTGCCACGGTTCCGCGCGTGATCTTCGTGTCGAGATAGGCAGCGTTGATGTCGAGCCCGAAATTGCCCGGCAGCTTGAAGCGCAGTTCGGCCTCCGCGCCATAGATGCGCGATGCGCCGATGTTGCGGTTGACCAGCGAATAGCCGTTGCAGACCGGCGGGTTCTGCGTCTCGTCCAGATTGATACAGGTCAGATCCTGGAACACCTGGTTCGTATAGTCATAATAGAAGCCGGTCAGGTTGAAGATCGCGCGGCGGCCAAAGGCATCGAAGCTGTTGCGGCTGCCGATTTCATAGACGAGCAGCTTTTCGGGGCTGAACGTCTCGGGAATCGGCGAGCCGTTGAAACTGTCGTTGAAACCGCCCGATTTGTGGCCCGTCGACACCTTTGCATAGAGCATATGATCGTCGTCGATGTCATATTCGACGCCAATGCGCCAATCGATGTAGTCGAACTTCGAGCGACCGATCTGCTGGCCGGGAATCGTCAGGTTCGCATAGCTGAACCCGCCGTTCGTATTCGACGGATTGAGCGCAGGGCAATTGACGAACCCATTGTCGATGTCGGGCCGGTCGATGCAGGTGCCGTTGGGATTGGTGCCGTCGGCGATCGAGCCGATCTGTGCGATCAGCGTGTCGCGAAGGCCCGGTGTCTTGATCCCTTCGATCAGGAATTGCGCCATGCCCTGCGGCGTCGTGATATTGCTGACATCGAAATTGGGCCGGTCGAGCAGCGCCGGGCGGAAGCCTTCGGTGCCGACGCGCGTTGCAAAGCAGCAGTCGAAATTCTCGCCGCCAAGCGTCAGCGCCCAGTTGCCGCCGATGCCGTAACGCGATTTCTTTTCCTCGGTGTAACGAATGCCGGCGAGGAAGCGCAGCCGGTCGGTGACGTCGAACGTGCCATCGGCATAGAAGGCATAGCTTTCACCCTTCACGTCGGGCATCGTGAACTCGGTCGCCGAATAACAGCAATAGCCGCGATCGGCGAGCGCGAGGTAGCCGACCGCCTGGTCTTCGTTGAAATAGAAGCCTCCAAGGTTCCAGCGAAAACGCTGATCGTCGTTCGCAAAGATGCGCGCTTCGTAAACCTGGCTTTTCGATTTGGTCTGCCAGAAATTGCCCGAGAAATTGTCATACTGGACCGCCGAGAGATCGCGGCCCGGATAGTCGATGCCGTCGCTCGACGCATTGACCTGATAGAAATCGACCGAGCGGTAGCTGCCGGTCAGTTCGGCGCCGAAACCGCCGAAATCATAGTTGATCTTGCCCTGGATGCCCCAGAGCTCATTCTCCATGTCGCCCTGCAGTCCGCGATAGACGACATGTTTGAGATTGAGCTTGTCGGGGCGGAGGCCGCTCGCGACGACGGCGCTGAAGATGTTCGCGCCCGGATAGCCGGTGCCCGTCTCCTTGCCATAATCGCCGACGATCGAAATGCTGAGCCGGTCGTCGGGTTCCCAGAGCAGCGACAGGCGGCCCGCGTAATTTTCTTCGAGGCCCGCGGGTTTGAGGCCGCTCGCCGGGGCGCCGGTCGAGACATTTTTGAAACCATAGTCGCGGTTGATATAGTAACCCGCCGCGCGCAGCGCGAGCGTCTCGCCGAGCGGAATGTTGAGCGCGCCTTCGGCGCCATAGGAGGAGCGGTTGGCGATCTCGGCCTGCGCATAGCCGCTGAACTCGCCGAAGCGCGGCTTGGCGGTGATGATGTTGAGCGTACCCGCGAGCGCATTGCGTCCGTAAAGCGTGCCCTGCGGCCCCTTGTTCACCTCGACCCGCTCAAGGTCATAGAACATCAGGCCCAGCCCGCGCGGACGCGGGATATAGGTGCCGTTGAGGTGCGGCGCGGCGCCCGGATCGCCGAGTTCGGTATTGTTCGCCGAACCGACGCCGCGAATGAAGATTTCGACATTGCCTTCCTGGTTGGCGATGCTGAGCCCCGGCACGGCGACCTGCAACTGGCGCAGTTCGGCGATGCCGTCCTGGCGCAGCTGATCGGCGCCCAGTGCCTGGACCACGCCGGAGACATCCTGCGAATTTTCCTCGCGGCGGTTGGCGGTGACGATGATTTCGTCGCGATCCTTGCTTGCGCCATCGGTCGCCGTGGCGGTCTGTGCGTGCGCCGGAATCGTCGCGGCCGTCGAAAGCAACGCGAAAAGCGCCGCACGCGTCAATTTACCCCTTGTCATCTCATCCTCCCTGTTCTGACTTTCAATTGCATGCAAGCTGCGGCCCGGACGGCGAGGCGATGCGCGCCGCGGACATGGTGATGTCGAGCGTTCCCGATGTTGCGAAGCTGAGCGGCGTCTCGACGCGGCTCATGTCGACCCCCGCCCGTGCAAAACAGCGCAGCGGCACGGCGATCCGCGTCCATTTGCCCGTCGCGGCGGCCTCGGTCAGCACTCTGCGCAGCGGAAAACCACCCGTGCAATTCGTCCCGCAACCCATCAGCAGGCTGACATCGGCGGACGGCGCCGCGTTGACGCGAAGTTCGACCTCAAGCGCAAGCTCGCCGTTCGCCTCGCGCATGAGGTCGACGGGCGCGTCTTCGACGATCGCGGCGACCGCAAGCCCAGCGCCGGTCCAGCGAAGGCGCACCGAATCCTCCTGCGCCACGCGATCGGCGGCACGCGCCTCGATACGGTCGGGGCCGGGATTGGTCGACAGCGCACCGGGCGGACCGAGCAGCAGGCGTCGGCCGCTGCCAGGCTTTCCGGCGGCGAAAAGGATGCCGGGATCGGGGGCGGCGCTGGTGGCGCGCGCTTCGGGCAGCGGGGCAAGCTCGCCCTTGTCGGCGAAGGTCAGCCCGAAACCATAAGGAAAGAGCGGATCATAATCGGCATCGCCGACATTGACCGCCGTCTGGTCGCTCGATCTGGGCCAGCTATAGGGCAGCTTCCCCTTGAAGTCGGCCTTGCCGAACAGCAGGTCGGCCACCCCGCCGCCTTCGGACCCCGGCAGCCAGGCCGCGACGAAGGCATCCGACGCATTGAGGAAGGGATTGACCCACATGGCGCGGCCCGACAGGAATACCGCAACGACGGGCACGCCTTCGGCTTTCAGCCGCCGCATGATCGCCAGATTCCTGGCATCGTCATAGCCGACGTCGGGGCGATCGCCCTGAAACTCGGCATAGGGATCCTCGCCGAACACCACGATCGCCGCGTCGGGCTTCACCGAATAACGTCCGTCGATCGCCAGCGTCGCGGTCCCGCCCGCCGCTTTCACCTCGGCCTCGATCCCTTCCCAGATCGTCTGGGCGTTCGGAAAGTCGCTGCGCCTGGTTCCCGTCCCCTGCCAGCTCAGCGTCCAGCCGCCCGTCTGCTTGGTCAGATTGTCGGCGCCGTCGCCCGCGACAAGGATATTCGCTTTGGCCTTGAGCGGCAGAACCCCGCCCGCGTTCTTCAGGAGCACGAGCGATTCGCGAACCGCTTCGCGCGCGAGCACACGATGCTCCTTGCTGCCCAACAGCTCGAACCGACCGGCATAGGGCCGCGACGATGGCTTTCCGGCCTCGAACAGCCCGGCGCGGACCTTGACGCGCAGGATGCGGCGCACCGCCTCGTCGAGCCGCGCTGACGGCAATGTTCCGTTTCGCGCGTGATCGAGCGTCGTCCGGTAAAGTTCTTTCCAACTGTCGGGCGCCATATACATGTCGAGCCCGGCGATCAGCGATTGCGGACAGTCGGTCGGTGTGCAGCCCGCGACCTGGCCATGGCCGTTCCAGTCGCCGACGAGGAAGCCGTCGAAGTTCCAGCGCTCCTTCATCACGCCGGTGAGCAGCGAGCGATTGCCGTGCATCTTGTCGCCGTTCCAGCTTGAAAAGCTCACCATTACCGACTGGACGCCCGCGTCGAGCGCCGGAAGATAGGGCGGGCTGAACAGGTCGCGCAGCGCGGCCTCGGACATCTGGGCATCGCCCTGGTCACGCCCGCCCGTCGTGCCCCCGTCGCCAAGAAAATGCTTGGCGGTCGCGATGATATGCGGGCCGCGCAGCCAGTCCCTGTCGCCGATTCTGCCCTGAAGCCCCTCGATCAGCGGCGCGGCGTAGCTCGCTGCAATCTCAGGAGTCTCGCCAAAGCCTTCATAGGTGCGGCCCCAGCGATCGTCGCGCACCACCGCGAGCGTCGGCGCAAAGGTCCAGTCGAGCCCGGTCACGCGCATCTCGATCGCGGTTGCCGCGCCGATCCGGCGGATAAGGTCGGGGTTTCGCGCGGCGCCAAGGCCGATATTGTGCGGGAACAGCGTCGCTCCGACGACATTATTGTGGCCGTGGACGGCGTCGCTTCCCCAGATCACCGGAATCCGGGGCAACGCGCCGTTCGGCTTCATCGAGGCGGCGTAAAAGGCGTCGGCCGCGGCGAGCCAGTCTTTCGCGGGCGCATTGTAGCGCCCCCCCGGATCCGAATTGCCGCCGTTGAGCACCGAACCCAGATGATAGCGATAGACGTCGTCGGGGGTGACGGTGGCGATATCGGCCTGGATGACTTGACCCACCTTCTGCTCGAGCGACATGGCGGCGATCAGTTCATCGACGCGCCGCTCGACCGCAGGGTCGCGGGGAACGGTGGCAGTGCGCGCCGGCCAGTTCGCCGGCTGCGCCTCGGCGCCGATCCCGGTCGAACTCCCGGCCGTCGCAGCGCGAACACCAAAAGGCGAAGCGAGCGCCACCAACGACGTCACTCCAAGCGCCATCAAGGCCCCGCGCGGCACGCTCATTTCCTCTCCCCCGTTTATGTCAACGTTTACCGATTCTCGGTCAACGTTTACTGCTACTCATCGACAGAAGTCAACAGAGCCGCTAAGACGATGGTCGACATCACGGGATGTCATCGGAAATCGATCGCTATCCAGCTGATCGGAGGGGATAATTTCAAAGCGAACCACGATCGTCGACATCGCGCGCGTGGCGGGCGTCACGCCCAAGACCGTATCGCGCGCGCTCAACGACGCCCCGCATGTCAGCGACACCGTGCGCCGCAAGGTCAAGGAAGCCGCGGCCGCGCTCGACTATCACCCCAACCTTGCCGCGCAGAGCCTGATCGCACGCCGCTCCTTTCTCATCGGCCTCACCTACGAGCGTCCGAGTCCCAGCTATGTCGTCGAATTGCAGAACGGCGCGCTCGGCCGTCTGGAAAGCGGGCGCTACCGGCTCGTCGTCCTTCCCTTCAACCATGTTGCCAGCCGACCCGACGAACTCGGGCGGCTGCTTCTGCGCGCCGGGCTGGACGGCGCGCTGCTCGCTCCGCCCGCGTGCGACCAGCCCGAACTGCTCGACATTCTCGACCGGCAGAAATTTCCCTATGCGCGGATCACCCCGCACAGCGATCTCGATCGCGGCATCGTCGTCGCGATGGACGAGGTCGCCGCCGCCTTCAGCATCGCCGAACATATACTGGCTCTGGGACACCGCGACGTCGGCATCATCCTGGGCGACCCTTCGCACGCCGCCAGCCGGAGTCGGCTGGAGGGCTATCGCCGGGCCTTTGCGGCAGCGGGTGTATCCATCGCCGAATCGCGCGTCGTGACGGGCGATTTCACTTACGAGGTCGGTTACCGGGTTGCGCGCGAACTCCTCGATCGCAACCCTCGTCCCTCCGCCATCCTTGCCCAGAACGACGACATGGCGGTGGCTACAATCGCCGCAGCGCGCGACCTTGGCCTGTCGGTTCCCGGTGATCTGTCGGTCGCAGGATTCGACAATTCGGAAGTGTCGCGAACGACATGGCCGCAGCTTACGACCGTGAACCAGCCGGTGCGCCAGATGGCCTGGGATGCCGCCGACCGCTTGATCGCGCGGCTCGACGGAGAGGAAGCCGCGCCGACATCACAGCGACGCGACCATTCGCACGACCTGCTCGTGCGGGCTTCGACTGCCCGGCCGCACGGCAGCTGACGCGGCGCGGCTGCAAATATCATTCATTCGGACGCCAGCGGCGGATCGGCCAGTTCGATCAGTTCGCGGGCCTGCGCGGGAAACCATTGCCCCGCCGACGGCGCAATCATGCCCCGTTCGGGATCGGCCGGCCCGGCCGTCCCGCGAAAACATTGCCCGTCGGATTCACCCGGAACCTTGATCCACAGAAAGCCATCGACATAGGGATTGCCGCTCTCCAACGTCGGTCGGCGCCCCAACCCGCGACCAGGTGGGTTGCACCAGATTTCGGCGTCCCGATATTTGCCTGTCGGCGGTTCCCACGATCCCCTGCCGTTGCGGCTGGTATCGATCACCGCATGCTTTTGCGATGCCGGATCGCGCCGTAGGTTGGCGATCTCGAACAGCCTGTCGTATGCGTCGTCCGTTGCCGACCATGTCGACGTATCGCCGAATAGCGCCGGGCCATACTGGCTTGGGCAGTCGCGCGGGTCGATCCCGCCGCGCGTCACCAGCGCGATACAATCGCTGACCCAGCGCGCGTAGGGAAGCACGCGCACGTCGCTCTCGAAGTTCGAGACGTTGAGAAAGAAGCCCGCGGTGCGGGCAACGTCGGCCTTGATCAGGCGATTCGCGGTTTCCCCCGGCGCAAGCCAGCTGCTGCCGGTTCCATCGAGATACACGCGCGAATTGGGCAGGGCGGCAAGGATCGCGACCGCGCCGCGCAATTGCGCGTATCTCGCTTCGGACGCACGGCCATCCTGCCCCTCAGGCCGGCAATTTTCGACCGATCCATCGAGCGTCCGGTGCCAGGGAATGATGCCAAGGCCGTCGGGTTCGAGAATGACGATCGCCTTTCGCTCCCCGATGCCCGCCGCGAAACCCTTGATCCACGCAAGATAAGCCGCGCCATCAGATGCGCCGCCGGCCGAATAGAGCGCGCAGTCCCGGAACGGAATGTTATAGGCTACAAGGACGGGAACCTGCCCCGCGGCCGTTGCGCGATCTACGATCTCGCGGACCTTGGCCTCGACCATTTCCGGCGTGCCATTGGCAAACCACGACGCCGATGCGATGCGGGACAAAAGCAGGGCGTCACGCCGCGATTGGCCATCCAGCCGTTCGGCAGCCTGTTTCGTCGTGCTGTTCGGATCGACAAAGATTCCCGCATTACGAGGCGTCTCACCCCATGCAGCCACGCTCATGCCCGCGAGCGTAACGGCGAGACCGAAAGCAACAATCTTCATGATCCCTCCTCCGAAGAGCCCGCACGTCATTGGGCCGATGGACAACTGGTTACCCGATCATCGCGCGAAACCACGGCTTGGGACAACAACGGAGTTCTCAATTCCAGGCTGAACAGAATTGGAGCGGGACGATAACAGCTGAACGGCCGCTTTGAGATCAATGCCCCACGATGTCGCAATGTCCGGTTTCGGGTGGCGGGTTCAACGGGTCATCGCAACCGCCCACGCGCGCCTTGCCCGTGCCGGGGGCCTCAATGTCCGGGACGCGGATCGCCGCCGCCGTCTGCCGCCTCGATCGGGAGCATCAGGTGGGCGGGTTCGGGAAGGCTGCAATTTAGGGAGGCGGAAACGGTCCGTTTCATCTATCGGCAACCATGAGGCAGGGATCGGTCGCGCCAGGCCAATTTATGGGGTTACGGCCTAATGACAGCCAGGGCAAAGCACAAGTGACGGCAAGGCGCACCATTCCCTTCATCGTCGTCACCATCTTCATCGACGCGGTCGGGTTCGGCATCATCATGCCCGTGCTGCCCCAGCTGGTGATGGAGGTCGGGCGGATCGACCTGCCCCGCGCGATCGAGGTCGGCGCGTGGATCGGGCTGGTGATGGCGGTCGCGACCTTCCTCGCCTCGCCGGTGCTCGGCAATCTGTCCGATCGGTTCGGGCGGCGGCGCATCCTGCTCCTCGCGCTCGGCGGGCTCGCGGTCGATTATGCGCTGCTCACCGTGGTTGAAACATTGCCGTGGCTGTTCGTCGCGCGCGCGCTGTCGGGCATCTTCGGCGGCAGCTATGCCGCCGCGCAGGCGGCGATCGCGGACATCACCCCGCCGACGGAACGCGCGCGCAATTTCGGCTTCGTCGGTGCGGCGTTCGGCGTCGGCTTCGTCGCCGGGCCGGCGATCGGCGGCTTCCTGGGCGAGATGAGCCCGCGCGCGCCGTTCCTGGCCGCCGCGATCCTTGCGGCGGCGAACATGCTCTATGGCTATTTCATCTTCCCCGAAACGCTGCCGAAGGAACGTCGCCGCGCCTTCGACTGGCGCCGCGCCAACCCGCTCGGCGCGTGGAAGACGATGCGCGCGCTGCCCGGAATGGACGGCGTCGCCGGGGTGCTCGTGCTGTGGCAGATCGCCAGCCTCGTCTATCCGATGACGTGGAGTTTTTACTGCATCGCGCAGCTTGGCTGGTCGCCGGGAATGATCGGCGCGAGCCTCGCCGCCGTGGGGGTGATGATCGCATTGGGCCAGATGTTCGTTGTCGGCCCCGCGGTCGCGCGCTTTGGCGAGCGCGACGCCGCGACGCTCGGCATCCTCGTCGCGGTCGCGGTTTATATCGGCTATGCTTTCACCACCTCGACGATCGGCGCCTTCCTGCTGCTGATCCCCATCGCGTTGCAGGCGCCGGTGCAGCCCTCGCTGATGGCGATGATGTCGCGCCGCGCCAGCGCCGATGCGCAGGGCGAAGTGCAGGGGATTTCGGCGATGGCGATGGGGCTGGGGCAGCTGGCCGCGCCGATGCTGCTCACCGGGACCATGGCCTATTTCACGGCCGACGCCGCCCCGGTGCATTTCCCCGGCGCCGCGTTCATCGTCGCCGCGATTTTCGGGCTGCTGGCGATCGCGATGCTGCGCCGCCTGCCGCGCGCGACGCAGACCGTGGATCAGATGCCGCCGTCGGTCACCGCATAGCCCAGCGCCTCGAGCCCCGCGGTGAGCATCGCGGTGCACGCCGCGACCGCCGCGGCGTCGACCGAGCGGATGACGAAATTGGCGCCGACCTTGCCCTCGCGGAAAAAGGGATAGCTGCCGATCGCGACCCCCGGATGCTCCTTTTCGCCGCGGCGAAGCAGGTCGGCGACCTCGCTTTCGGCCGCCCAGGCGCCGATCGTATGCGCCACCAGCGGCGCCCCGCCCTCAAGCTCGCCGGTCAGCGCGTCGAGCATTCCCGCGGTGATGTGCGGCACCCCCGCCATCACGAACAGATTGCCGATGCGGATGCCCGGCGCGCCCGACATGCGGTTGGGGATCAGTTCGGCGCCGTCGGGGGTGCGCGCCATGCGCAGCCGCGCTTCGGTGAGCTCGCCGCCGCGCGCGGTGTAATAACGTTCGAGGATCGCGCGGGCCTGCGGGTGGACGATCACGCCGACGCCGAGCGCCTTGGCGACCGCATCGACGGTGATGTCGTCGTGCGTCGGCCCGATGCCGCCGGTGGTGAAGACATAGTCGTAGCGCGCGCGCAGCGCGTTGAGCGCATCGACGATCTCATCCTCGACATCGGGGACGATGCGCACTTCGCGCAGGCGGATCCCCTGCACGTCGAGCCAGGTCGCGATCTGCGACACATTCTTGTCCTGCGTGCGGCCCGAAAGGATTTCGTCGCCGATCACCAGCACGGCGGCGGTCCAGATGCGTTCGTCGGTCATCGCCTTGCCTTACCGCGCCGCCATGACAAAACAAGAGCAGTGGCGCAGCGTATGTGTTCCTGATATGTTCCTGAACGACTCGCAACATCGACGGAGAGGCATCATGGCCGACGAGCTGATTTTCTATACCAACCCCATGTCGCGCGGGCAGATCGTCCGCTGGATGCTCGAGGAGGTCGGCGTCCCCTATGAGCCGCGCATCCTCGAATATGGGACGACGATGAAGGACGCCGCCTATCTGGCGGTGAACCCGATGGGCAAGGTTCCGGCAATCGTCCACAAGGGCAGGATCATCACCGAATGCGCCGCGATCTGCGCCTATCTGGCCGATGCCTTTCCCGAAAAGGGACTCGCGCCCGCGCCCGCCGACCGCGCCGACTATTATCGCTGGCTCTTCTTCACCGCGGGACCGGTCGAGCAGGCGATCACCGCAAAGATGTTCGGATTCGAACCCGACGCCGATCAGCAGCGCATGGCGGGCTTCGGCTCGCTCGCCGCGGCGCTCGACGCGCTGGAGAGCGCGGTTGCGGGCAAGGCCTTTGTCGCGGGCGAGCGTTTCAGCGCCGTCGACGTCTATGTCGGCAGCCAGATCGACTGGGGACTGCAATTCGGGACGATCGCGTCGCGTCCGGCCTTTGAAGCCTATGTCGCGCCGTTGCGCGAACGCGCGGCATACAAGCGCGCCAAGGCGATCGACAATGCCCTGATCGCCGAGATGCAGGCTGCGGGTCCGGTCTAGGACCAATCGACATTCAGCTCTGGCGGTCTGCAAATGGCGGCCTTCCGCGCTTCCGCTGCTCACGTGCAAAAAGCACGCTGCGCTCCGGATCACGGAAAACCACCCTTTTCGACTCGCCAGCTTCCGAATGTCGATCGGCCCTAGCGGCGCAGCAGACATGCGGTGGCGATCCGGCGATACAGATGGCGCATCGTGAACCGCGCTCGATTCCCTTGACAAGCGCCGCTCCAAAAGCATCAATAGAACATATAGGGAACAAATATGCGCGAGTCGTCCCACCCTCTCGTCGGGCTGCGCCAACGCATCGCCCGGATCGCCGCCAGTGGCGATTTCAAAAGCCGTCCGGCCGCGGACTGGCTGGCGAGCGGCCATGCGTCCTTTGACGATGCGCTCGGCGGTGGGCTCGCGACCGGGCGGGTCCATGAATTTTTCGCTGCCGACGCGCTCGACGCGACAAGCGCCGCCGCCTTTGCCGCGCTTCTCGCGCTGCGCTCGCCGGGTCGGGCGCCGCTGATCTGGCTGCGCACCGCCGATGCGGCGCGGCGAGCAGGGCATATCTATGCCCCCGGCATCGCCGAACTCGGCGGCGATCCCGACCGGCTGCTGCTGGTCGAGGCGGCCGATCCCAAGGCGCTGCTCGCCTGCGCCAACGACGCGGTCCGCTGCGCGGGATCGGCGGCGGTGATCGTCGAAAGCTGGGGGCGGTTTCCGCTGCTCGACCTCACCGCCGGGCGGCGGCTCGCGCTGGGCGCGCGCGACGCGGGCACCACGCTGCTGATGCTCCGCCTGGGTGCCGCGCCCGCGCCGAGCGTCGCCGAAACGCGCTGGAGCGTCGCCGCCGCCGCGTCACACGCGCTCGACGCCGATGCCCCCGGCGCGCCCGCCTTCAACCTCGAACTGCTGCGCTGGCGCGGCGGCGCCGCGGGCGCGCGCTGGCGACTGGACTGGAACCATGACGAACAAGGCTTTGGACAAGGCGCCGGGGACGCGGCGCTATCTGGCGCTCTTCTTCCCCTTCCTGCCCGCCGAGCGCTGGCTGCGCACGGCGCCGAAGCCGCCTGACGCGCCGCTGGTCTTTGCCGCGAAGCAGCGCGGCGCGATGCGCCTCGCCAGCGTCGATGCCGCCGCGCGCGCGGCCGGGCTGCGCCCCGATATGCCCCTCGCCGACGCGCGCGCGCAGATGAGCGAGCTTGTCGTCGTTCGACACGATCCGACGGCCGATCAGGACTGGCTCGATCGGCTGGCACAGGGCTGCACGCGCTATACCCCGCTCGTCGCGCTCGACGCCCCCGACGGGTTGATCCTCGACATCGCGGGCGCCGCGCATCTTTTCGGCGGCGAGGCCGGACTGGTCGCCGATGTCGAAAACCGCTTCGCGCGCCTCGGCATGACGCTCCGCCATGCGCTCGGCCCCACCGCCGACGCCGCGCGCGCGCTCGCGCGCCATCAGGCGCGCCCCGCCCCCGACGAAGCGCAGGCGATCCGCCGCCTGCCCGTCGCCGCGCTCGAATTGGATGCCGAGGCGACGACCGCGCTTGTGCGCGCGGGCCTCAAGACGATCGGCGACCTCGCAAGCCGTCCGATGGCGAACCTTGCCGCGCGCTTCGGCGCCGACGCCGTAATGGCGCTGCGGCGGATATTGGGCGACGCGCCGAGCCCGCTCGACCCGCAAATCACCCCGCCCCCCGTCGCCGCCGAGCGCCGCTTCGCCGAGCCGCTCGGCAGCAGCGCGCACGCCGTCAGAATACTGGCCGAACTGGTCGGCGAGACGGTTCGGATCCTCGCTGAACGCGGCAAGGGCGGGCGCCATTTTCGCGCGACCTTCTTTCGCAGCGATGGCCTTGCGCGCGGCATCGCCATCGAAACGGGGCACCCGACGCGCGACACGGACCTTGTCATGCGCCTGTTCGCCGAGCGGATGGACGGCCTTGCCGATCCGCTCGATCCCGGTTTCGGCTTCGACATGATCCGCTTCGCGGTGCCGCGGCTCGAAGCGCTCGGCGCGAGCCAGCTCGAACTCGAAGGCGGCGCGGTCAAGGACGCCGCGATCGACGAGCTCGCCGACCGGCTGGCGACGCGGCTCGGGCGCAGGCAGGTGCGGCGGCTGCGCCCCGCCGACACGCATATCCCCGAACAGGCGCAGCTCGAACTGCCCGCGATCGACGCGCCGCCGCCGCTGCCCTGGCAGGCGGGCGAACCGGGCGAGCCGCCGACGCGCCCCTTTCACCTCTTCGACCCGCCGCAGCCGATCGAGGTCATCGCCGAAGTGCCCGACGGCCCGCCGCAACGCTTTCGCTGGCGCCGCGTCTTGCACGCCATCCGCCGCTACGAAGGCCCCGAACGCATCGCCGCCGAATGGTGGCGGCGACGCGACAATGGCGGGCTGACGCGCGACTATTACCGCGTCGAGGATGCACAGGGCCGCCGTTTCTGGCTCTTTCGCCACGGGCTTTACCACGAAAAACCCAACCCGCGCTGGTATATCCACGGATTGTTCGCATGAGCGAGGCACTCGGAACGCCCTTCGCCGAACTGGTCGCCGCGACCAACTACAGCTTCTTGCGCGGCGCTTCGCACCCGCATGAGATGGTCGCCGAGGCGATCAGGCTCGGCATGGCCGGCATCGGCATCGCCGACCGCAACAGCGTCGCCGGGGTGGTGCGCGCATGGGCCTTTCTGAAAGAGCAGCAGGTCAAGAATCCCGCGATGGTGGAGGGGTTCCGGCTGGTCGTCGGCGCACGGCTCGTCTTCGCCGACGGCACCCCCGACATTATCGCCTATCCGGTCAGCCGCCACGGCTGGGGACGGCTCACCCGGCTGCTCTCGGTCGGCAATCTGCGCGCCGAAAAGGGCGACTGCATCCTCGAACTGGGCGATCTGCTCGCGCATTGCGACGAGCTGTTGCTGATCGCGATGGCGGGCGACGCGGCGCTGCTCCGCACGCTCAAGGCCGCGCGGCCCAAATCACTGTGGCTGGCGGCCACCATGCCGCGGTCGGGCGCCGATGCGCGGCGGCTCGCCCGACTCCAGCGCCTGTCGGCGGCGACCGGCGTGCCGCTGCTCGCAACCAGTGACGCGCTTTATGCGACCGCCGCACAGCGCCCGCTCCACGACATCATCACCTGCATCCGCGAAGGAACGACGGTTCACAAGGCGGGCAGGCTGCTCGCCGCCAATGGCGAACGCCACTTGAAGTCACCCGCCGAAATGCGCCGACTTTTCGGGCAACATCCAAAGGCGGTCGCAGCGAGCACCGGCCTGCTCGCGCGCATCGGCTTCAGGCTCGACGATCTGCGTTACGAATATCCGCACGAGCCGGTGCCGCCGGGGTGGAAACCCTTCAACTATCTGCACCATCTGGTGAAGCGCGCGGCGGAGGAACGCTATGGCGTTCCGCTGAACCCCAAGGTCCGCAAGCTGATCGGCAACGAGCTCCGCCTGATCCGGCGGCGGAACTATGTCTATTATTTCCTCACCGTTTACGACCTCGTCCGCTTCGCGCGCGCGCAGGAGCCGCCGATCCTGTGCCAGGGGCGCGGGTCGGCGGCCAATTCGATCGTCTGCTTCCTGCTCGGCGTGACGTCGGTCGACCCGATGAAGCACGACCTCCTCTTCTCGCGCTTCGTCTCGGCCGAACGCGACGAGCCGCCCGACATCGACGTCGATTTCGAGCATGAGCGGCGCGAGGAAGTGATCCAGTATATCTATGATCGCTATGGCCGCGACCGCGCCGCGATCGCCGCGACCATCATCCATTACCGTCCGCGCAGCACGATCCGCGAGGTCGGCAAGGCGCTGGGGTTCAGCGAGGACGTCACTGCGCGGCTCGCCGACACGAGCTGGGGAAGCTGGGGCGACGAGGTGCCCGTCGAGCGGCTCGTCGAAGCCGGGCTCAACCCGCATAATGGCGAGATCGAAAGGCTGCATCGCTTCGTCGGCGAATTATTGAAGGCGCCGCGCCATTTGTCGCAGCATGTCGGCGGCTTCGTGCTGACGCAGGGGCGGCTCGACGAGCTGGTGCCGATCCACAATGCCGCGATGGCGGACCGCACCTTCATCGAGTGGGACAAGGACGATATCGACGCATTGGGGCTGATGAAGGTCGATGTGCTCGCGCTCGGCATGCTGACCTGCATCCGCAAATGCTTCGACCTGATGCGCGCGCACGGGCTGGGCGATCATACGCTGGAGGTCGACATCGATTGCGACGATCCGCACGTCTATGAAATGCTCCAGCGCGGCGACAGCATCGGCGTGTTCCAGGTCGAAAGCCGCGCGCAGATCAACATGCTGCCGCGCCTCAGGCCCAAGGAGTTTTACGATCTGGTCGTGCAGGTCGCGATCGTGCGCCCGGGGCCGATCGAGGGCGACATGGTCCACCCCTATCTGCGGCGCCGTAACGGGGAGGAGCCGGTCGAGTTTCCCGCGCCCGCCCCGCCGCATCCGCCGGGCGAATTGCATGCCGTTCTGGGCAAGACCTATGGCGTCCCGCTGTTTCAGGAACAGGCGATGAAGCTCGCGATGGTCGCGGCGGATTTCTCGCCCGAAGAAGCCAACGGCCTGCGCCGCGCGATGGCGACCTTTCGCAACGTCGGCACGATCGACAATTTCCGCGACAAGATGATCGGCGGCATGGTCGCGCGCGGCTACAAGCAGGATTTCGCCGAGCGTTGCTTCAAGCAGATCGAGGGGTTCGGCAGTTACGGCTTTCCCGAAAGCCACGCCCAGTCCTTCGCGCGGCTCGTCTATGTGTCGTCATGGATCAAGCATTATCATCCCGCCATTTTCGCTTGCGGCCTGCTCAATTCACAACCGATGGGATTCTACGCCCCCGCGCAGCTCGTGCGCGATGCGCAGGAACATGGGGTCGAGGTGCGCGCGGTCGACGTCAACGCCAGCCACTGGGACAACAGCCTGGAGCGGCGCGCGGACGGCAGCCTCGCGCTGCGGCTCGGTTTCCGGCAGGTTGACGGGTTTCACGAAGAATGGGTGGCGCAGATCGTCGCGGCGCGCACCGCGCCCTTCGCCTCGGTCGAGGAACTCGCGCGCCGCGCGAACCTGCCGCCTCGCGCGCTGCGCCTGCTCGCCGACGCCGATGCGTGCCGCTCGATGGGGCAGGGTCGGCGCCCGGCGCTGTGGGACGCGCGGCGCGTGCGGCAGGGGGTGTTGCCGCTGTTCGGTGCGGCCGAAGCGAACGAGCTGGGGCATGAGGAGGATGCCGCGCTGCCGCCGACGCCGCTGGTCGAACATGTGCTCACCGATTACCAGACGACGCGCCTGTCGCTGAAAGGGCATCCGATGGCTTTCCTGCGCCGCGATCTCGAGCGCGAAGGCGTGCTGAGCACCACCGAGGTCGCGGCGGCGAAGAATGGCGCGATCGTCCGCACCGCGGGGATCGTGCTGATCCGCCAGCGGCCGGGCAAGGGCAATGCGATCTTCATCACGCTCGAGGACGAGGGCGGCATCGTCAATGTGCTGCTGTGGGCGCGGCATTTCGAACGCTATCGCCGCGCCGTCATGGCGTCGCGGCTGATGCTCGCCGAAGGCGAGGTGCAGCGGAGCAAGGAAGGGGTGATCCACCTGATGGCGACGCGCATCGTCGACCGCACGGCGATGCTCGATATGCTGGGCACGAACCGCGTCTTCGACCCCGATCTCGCGCGCGCCGACGAGGTCAAACATCCGCAATATCCGCGCGGTCGGACGCCGCGCCACGGCCATCCGCGCGATGTTCGCATCCTGCCCAGATCGCGCGATTTCCATTAGGACCAATCGACATTCAGCTCTGGCAGTCTGCAAATGGCGGTTTTCCGTGACCCGGAGCATAGCGCGCATTTTTACGTGAGCACCGGAAGCAGGCACGTTGCAGGATGAGGCGGCGCGAAGCTTTCGCATCACGCCGCCCCGACAATGGCTCCAGTGGGAAACCATCGCCCCCCGTCCGTACCGAATAGCCATGGGTCGCAGAAAGCTGACGGCCGGGACGAAGTTTGCGAAAATCGCTCGTCTGTTGCAGGTCCACGCCACCCCCCTCCAGCTGGCGCCGCACCGCGATTATGCAAATTCGCCCGCTTTGGCATCGGACAAAGCAATTATGGCGCAGAGGAAATAGATAGAATTGTAAGAAACCGACACGAAGCGGCAGTCTCACACTGTTTTTCATGCCTTTTATGCGCTAAGCCGGGACATATGGCGCCGCGCGACGCATCCGCACCCCTTGCCGCCGTCGCGCGGGTCACGACACGGTTCTTCCCGCCATCGCGCGCGCTGTCGCCCTATCTCAGCGCCATCTATCTGACCGAAGTTGTGTTGAACGGCGCCCCGCGGATCGAGGATTTTCTCCATCCCGAATGGGCCAATATGCGCTTTATTCAAGGCGACGCGCCGCGGGTCGCGATCGGCGGGCAGCCGGTGGCCGACGCGCCATCCTTCGTCGTAACCGGGCCGACCAGCCGCGCAACCTATTTCCTGGCGGGCGACATGCGCGTGTGGGGCGTCGGTATCCTGCCCGCGGGCTGGGCGAAGCTGGCGCCGCTCACGGCCCATGCGCTTGCCGACGCCTATTGCGATGGCCGGGCGCACACGGCCTTTGCCAACTTTGCGCCGCTCGCCGAGGCACTGGCGCACATCAATGATATCGAGGCGGCGGCCGCGCTGATCGACGCGCATTTCTGCGCGCTGCTGGCGTCGGCCCCATCCGACGATCCCACCATTGTCGCCGCGCATCGCGCGCTGATCGACGACGAGGTGACGAGCGTCGCCGACCTGTCGGCGCGGCTCAATCTGTCCGAACGGTCAGTCGAGCGGCTGAGCCTGCGCGCCTTCGGCTTCGCACCCAAATTGCTGCTCCGCCGTCAGCGCTTCCTGCGCTCGCTCGGACGCTTCATGCTCGACCCGTCGATGGCGTGGATCGAAACGATGGATCACCATTATTACGATCAGGCGCAGTTTACCCGCGACTTTCATCGATTCATGGGCATGAGTCCGCGCGCCTATGCCGCGCGGCCCAAACCGATCCTGGGCGCCGCCGCTTTCGCGCGCGCCGCGGCGGCAGGAGCGCCGGTGCAGGGGCTGCACAAGCCGCCGGAATAGCTTGTGCCCGCCATCGGGCTTGACCCGCGCCGGGGCTTCGGTGCAAGCGGCTGGCAACGGACGCGCGGGCAGCCGCCTATCCTTGCAATCGGCACTATGATGCGGCCGGCCGCGACAGCGCCGCCGGAACGGGACGAATGATGATGAGCGAAATCGAAGCCATCGAGGCGCAGATCCTGCGCGACATCGAGAACGCAAGCGACGCGAGCGCAATCGAGGCGGTGCGTATAGCGGCGCTCGGCAAGGCAGGCAGCATCACCGCGCTTTTGAAGACGCTCGGCGGCATGACCCCCGACGAGCGGCAGGCGAAGGGCCCGGTCATCCACGCGCTGCGCGAAAGCGTGACCGCCGCGATCGCGGCGCGCAAGGCGACGGTCGACGCCGCGGAGCTGGAGGCACGGCTGGCCGCCGAAGCGGTCGACATGACGCTGCCCGCCGACGCGGCCCCGCGCGGCAGCGTTCATCCCGTCTCGCAAGTGATGGACGAGTTGGCGGAAGTCTTTGCGGACATGGGATTCGCGGTGGCGACGGGGCCGGAGATCGAAGACGACTGGCACAATTTCACCGCGCTCAACATTCCCGAGACGCACCCCGCGCGCGCGATGCACGACACTTTCTATTTCCCCGACAAGGATGCCGAGGGTCGCGCGATGCTGCTGCGTACACATACGTCGCCGGTGCAGATCCGCACGATGATGAGCGAGGAGCCGCCGATCCGCATCATCGCCCCCGGCCGCGTCTATCGCAGCGACAGCGACGCAACGCACACGCCGATGTTCCATCAGATCGAAGGCCTCGTCATCGACCGCGGCATCCATATGGGGCATCTCAAATGGACGCTCGAGACCTTCCTCAAGGCCTATTTCGAGCGCGACGACATCGTGCTGCGGCTGCGCCCCTCCTATTTCCCCTTCACCGAACCCTCGGCCGAGGTCGATGTCGGCTATAAGCAAGAGAAAGGCCGCCGGATCGTCGGCGGCCATGGCGACGATGATGGCCATGCGTGGATGGAACTGCTCGGCAGCGGCATGGTCAACCGCCGCGTCATCGCCAATTGCGGGCTCGACCCCGACGAGTGGCAGGGCTTTGCCTTCGGGGTGGGGGTCGACCGGCTGGCGATGCTGAAATATGGAATGGACGATTTGCGCGCCTTTTTTGACGGCGATCTCCGCTGGCTCAGTCATTACGGATTCGGCGCGCTGAGCGTCCCAACGCTGAGCGGGGGGATTTCGGCATGAAGATCACTCTCGACTGGCTCCGCGAGCATCTCGACGGCGATTTCACCGTCGAGGATGTCGTCGCCACGCTCAACCGCATCGGTCACGAAGTCGAAGGCGTCGAGAATCCCGCCGACAAGCTCGCGGGCTTCCGCGTCGCCAGGGTGCTGACCGCCGAAAAGCATCCGCAGGCCGACAAGTTGCAGGTGCTGACCGTCGATACGGGCGACGGCGGCGCGCCGCTGACCGTCGTGTGCGGCGCGCCCAACGCGCGCGCGGGGCTGGTCGGGGTGCTCGGCCTTCCCGGCGCGGTGGTGCCCGCGAACGGCATGACGCTGAAGGTCGCCGCGGTGCGCGGGGTCGAATCGAACGGCATGATGTGCTCGTCGCGCGAGCTGGAGCTGGGCGACGACCATGACGGGATCATCGAACTGCCCGAGGATGCGCCCGTGGGCACCCCCTTCGCCGATTACAGCGGCGCGGGCGACCCGGTGATCGACATTTCGATCACCCCCAACCGGCAGGATTGCATGGGCGTGCGCGGGATCGCGCGCGACCTCGCCGCCGCGGGGCTCGGCACGCTGAAGCCGCTCGACGTCCCGACGATCGAGGGGGAAGGCGCCGCGGCGACCGAAATCGCAACGCGCGACCCCGAAGCCTGCCCGGCCTTTTTCGGCCGCACGATCCGCGGCGTCACCAACGGCAGCGCGCCCGAATGGATGCGCCGCCGACTGGAAGCGGTCGGCCAGCGCTCGATCTCGGCGCTCGTCGACATCAGCAATTATGTGATGTTCGACCTCGGCCGCCCGAGCCACATCTATGACCGCGCCAAGCTCAGCGGCGCGCTCGTCGCGCGGCGCGCGAAGGATGGCGAGACCGTCACCGCCTTGAACGGCAAGGAGTATAGGCTCACCGACCGTATGACGGTGATCGCCGACGACCGCGAGGTCCACGACATCGCGGGCATCATGGGCGGCGAACATTCGGGGTGCAGCGAGACGACGACCGACGTGCTGATCGAGATCGCCTATTTCACCCCCGAACGCATCGCGCTGACCGGACAGTCGCTGGGCCTGACCAGCGACGCGCGCAGCCGTTTCGAGCGCGGGGTCGATCCGGCGTTTCTCGACGATGCAACCGCGATCGTCACCGGCCATATCCTGAGCATCTGCGGCGGCACGCCGTCGGCGGTGACGCGCGCGGGCGCGCCGCCCGCCGAGGTCAAGACGGTCGATTATGATCCCGCGCTGTCGGCGACCCTCGGCGGCATCGCGATTGCGCCCGAACGGCAGCAGGAAATCCTGACCGCGCTGGGCTTCACGATCATCGAACAGGGCGCCCGCTGGCAGGTCCAGGTGCCGAGCTGGCGCCGCGACATCGACGGCGCGCCCGACCTGGTCGAGGAAGTGACGCGCATCAACGGCTTCGACGCGATCGCGTCGGTGCCGCTGCCGCGCGCGGACGGGGTCGCGAAACCGACCGCGACCGCCGAGCAGATGCTCGAACGCCGCCTGCGCCGCGCGGCCGCCGCGGCGGGTTTTCACGAGGCCGTGACGTGGAGCTTCATTTCCGAGCAGGAAGCCGCGCCCTTCGGCGGCGGCAACTGGTCGCTCGCCAACCCGATCAGCGAAGAGCTGAAGGTCATGCGCCCCTCGCTGCTGCCCGGCCTGCTCGCCGCGGCGGCGCGCAACCAGAATCGGGGGCAGGACAGCATCCGCCTGTTCGAGATCGGCCGCCGCTATCTGGCCGATGCCGAGCATCCGACGCTCGCCGTGCTGATGGCGGGCGACAAGAACGCGCGCGGCTGGCAGGCGGGCAAGGCCGCGCCCTTCGATGCGTTCGATGCGAAGGCCGCGGCGCTGGCATTGCTCGACGCGGCGGGCGCGCCCGCCGACCGCCTGCAGGTGATGGAGCCGGTGAGCGAAGGCCAGATCTGGCACCCCGGCCAGTCGGCGACGCTGCGCCTCGGCCCCAAGGCGGTGCTCGCCGAGTTCGGCGCGCTCCATCCCGCGCTCACCCGTGCCTTCGACGTCGATGGCCCGGTGATGGCGGCGCAGATATTCCTGGGTTCGATCCCCGTGAAGCGCGCGAGCGGCCCCGCGCGCGCGGCGTTCGCACCCCCGGCGTTGCAATCGGTGCGCCGCGACTTCGCCTTCCTCGCCCCGACGAGCCTGACCGCCGCCGAACTGGTCCGCGCGATCCGCGGCGCCGACAAGGCGGCGATCGTCGATGCCCGCCTGTTCGACCGCTTCACCGGCCAGGGCGTGCCCGAAGGTCAGGTGAGCCTGGCGGTCGAGATCGAACTGCAACCGGCCGAGAAAAGCTTCACCGATGCCGAGTTGAAGGCGATCGCCGACAAGGTAGTCGCCGCGGCGGCGAAGGTTGGGGCGGTGCTGCGGGGGTGATGCCGTCGGTTTTCTCGCCAATTATGCTCTGCGCGGCCTATGTTCCCAAGCTGCCGGCAAATCGCTCTGCCAGCCTGTCGCGCTTGAACGCCTCGGCGATCCAGTCGACGAAGGCGCGCGTCTTCCCCGGCAGCAGCGTTCGCGACGCATAATAGACCGAGATCGCACCCGCATCGGCATACCAGCGTGAGACGAGCCGCACGAGTGCGCCGCTCTCCAGGTCCGGCAGCACGTCCGGCACTGCGAGCAGGGCAACGCCCAGCCCGAGCCTTGCGGCTTCGCGCATGGCGGCCGGGTCGTTGACCACAATATCTTCGCTTAGCGTCGCCGCGCGCTCGACGCCTGCCGCATCGCGCATCGTCCAGTGCCTGATCCGGCCGGTCTGGAGCGAGCGCATGACGATGCCGTCGAACGCCGCCAGCGCCGCCGGGTCGGTGGGCGCCACGCGGCCGGACATATAGGCGGGCGACGCCACCGCGACGATGTGCGCAGGCGCGAGCGTCCGCGCGACGATCCCGGGCGACAGGTCGAAACCACCGCCGATCGCTGCGTCATAGCCCTCGGCGACAATATCGACCTGCCGGTTCTCGAAATGCCATTCGGGGCGGATATGCGGATAGCGCGTGATGAAGCCCGGCAACATCGGCAGGATATGCATAATGCCAAAGGTCGGGGCCATGCTGACCTTCAGCACCCCGGCGGGCTCGCCGCTGTCCGATGCGATCCCGGTAATCGCCGCCTGAATATCGTCGAGGCTTCCAGCAATCGCGAGCCGGAAAGCCTCTCCTGCCTCGGTCAGCGTCAATTTGCGCGTCGAGCGTTGAAAAAGCCGGACGCCCAGATTGCGTTCGAGCATGGCGACATTGCGGCTGACCGCTGCGGGGGTCAGCGCGAGCCGACGCGCGGCTTCCGAAAAGCTGCCGAGCTCGGCGCTGCGCACGAAGGATTCAAGATTGGCGAGCGTTTCCATTTTCAATCAATAGTTGAAAATATAACAAATCATTACCGGCTAATCGAGACATAATGGATGAGCCATCTTCACTCCACCAAAGCAATCAGGAGTAAAGACCATGACCAACACCAATTTGAACCTTTCGGGCAAGATCGCCCTCGTTACCGGCGGTTCGCGCTCGATCGGCGCCGCCATCGCCCGCCGCCTTGCCGCCGACGGTGCTGCGGTTGCCATCACCTACAGCGCCTCGCCCGATCGCGCCGCCGACGTCGTCGCCGAAATCGAAGCGGCGGGCGGCAAGGCGATCGCCATCGCCGCCGACGCAGGCGACCCGGATGCGGTGCGCGCCGCAGTAACCCGGACCGCCGAAACCTTTGGCGGCATCGACATCCTCGTCAACAATGCCGGGGTCGCGGTGAATGCGCCGATCGAGGATTTCCGTTTCGAGGATTACGAACGGATGCTCGCGGTCAATGTCACCGGCGTCTTCGTCGCGACGCAGGAAGCCGCACGCCGCATGAAGGCGGGCGGCCGCATCATCCACATCGGCTCGTCGATGACGCGCTACGCCGCCTTTCCGACCGCGTCGGTCTATACGCTGACCAAGGGCGCGATCACCGGCTTCAACCGCAGCCTTGCGCGCGACCTGGGGGTCAAGGGCATCACCGTCAACACCGTCCACCCCGGCCCGACCGACACCGACATGAATCCCGCCGATGGTCCCGTCGCCGCGATCGTCGGTCCGGGCATGGCGATCGGCCGCTATGGCCAGCCATCGGAAATCGCCAGCATCGTCGCCTTTCTCGCCAGTGACGAGGCGGCCTTCGTCACCGGCGCCGACATCGTTGCCGACGGCGGCCTCACCGCCTGATCCCGAAACGAAAGGAGCATCATCATGCCCAGCATCGGCATCATCGGCGCCGGAAACATCGGTCGCGCCATCGCCACGGCCCTCGCGCGCAAGGATATTGCTGCGACACTCGCCAACAGTCGTGGTCCCGAAAGCCTCGCCGACGCGGTCGGCGCGATCGGTCCCGCGATCACCGCAGGCACGCGCGAGGACGCGGCGGCGAAGGACATCGTCTTTGTCGCGGTGAACTGGTCGAAACTGCCGCAGGCTCTCGGCGGCCTGCCCGCTTTCGATGGTCGCATCGTTGTCGACACGAACAACCCGATCGAGGCGCCGCTGTTCAAGCCGTTCGATCTCGGCGGCCGGGCCTCGTCCGAAGTCTTCGCCGACATGGTGCCCGGCGCGCGCGTGGTGAAGGCGTTCAACCACCTTCAACCGCATCTCGTCTCCGGCAATCCGGCCAGCGAGGGCGGAAAGCGTGTGCTCTTCTACTCGGGGGACGATGCGGGCGCCAAGGCGGAGATTGGTTCGCTGATCGACCGGCTCGGTTTTGCCGGGATCGACCTCGGCTCGCTGGCAGTGGGCGGACGGCTCGTCCAGTTCCCCGGCGGACCGCTTCCGGCCCTCAATCTGGTGAAGTTCGGCTGACAAATAGACGTCGACGGCGGATCGGCCTCGCCGATCCGCCGCGCGGCGCGGTTTGACGGCGGTTCTTCAAACCCCTAAGCCGCCACCGCCTCCTCGCTCGCACTCGTCGCCGCCTCCAGCAACCTCTTCTCCAGCGATTTCACCCGCGCGGCGCTGTCGATCTTGTCGCCGATCAGGTCGGTCACGTAAAAAGTGTCGACCGCGCGTTCGCCATAGGTCGCGACGTGGGCGCTGTGGACGGTGACCTTTGACTGGAAAAGCGCGTAGGCGAGCTGGTTGAGGAGCGCCGGGCGGTCCTGCGCGTTGACCTCGATCACGGTGAAGCGGTTCGACGCCTTGTTATCGACGAAAACGTTGGGCGCGACGCGGAACGCCTCGGCCCGCGTGCGCGGGAGCGCGCGGGCTTCGAGCTTGGGCAGCAGTTTCTGCCGGTTGGCGAGCGCATCCTCGATCGCACGGGTGAGGCGTGCGATCTGCCCCGGCTCGTCGAACGGGCGGCCGATCGGATCCTGGACGAGGAAATTGTCGAGCGCGAGGCCGTCGCGCGTCGTGTGGATGCGCGCGTCGATGATGTTGCCGCCCGCGAGGTGGATGCCCCCCGCGATGCGATAGAAAAGCCCCGGATGGTCGGCGGCGAGCACCATCACGAGCGTCGCGCCGCGATCGTCGTCGGGGACCGCGGCGATGTGCAGCGGCGCGTCGCCCGCCTGCCGGATATGGACGAGGTTCGCGGCGATGACTTCGACCGGCTCGGCGATCCAGTAGCTTTCGGGCAGGCGCCTGGCGACCTTGTCGAAGGTCTTGCGGTCGAAGCCGAATTGCGCCGCCACCGCCTCCTTCTTGCTCGCGATGCGTTGTTCGCGGCCCTTCTGCTTGTGGCCGAGGCGCAGCACTTCTTCGGCGGCGTCGTACAGTTCGGTGAGCAATTGCCGTTTCCAGCTGTTCCACACGCCGGGGCCGACCGCGCGAATGTCGACGACAGTGAGCACGAGCAGGAGGCGGAGGCGCTCGGGGCTCTGCACGATCTGCGCGAAGTCGAGGATCGTCTTGAAATCGGCGAGGTCGCGTTTGAACGCGGTCGCCGACATGAGGAGGTGATAGCGCACGAGCCACGACACGGTCTCGGTCTCCGCCTCGCTCAGCCCCAGCCGCGGGCAGACGCGCAGCGCGAGCTCGGCGCCGAGCACGCTATGGTCGCCGCCGCGCCCCTTGGCGATGTCGTGCAGCAGCACCGCGACATAGACGACGCGCCGCGAATGGATCTGGTCCATGATCGCGGTCGACAGCGGATGATCCTCCTTGAGCCGTCCCTGTTCGATGTCCGACAGAAGCCCGATCGCGCGGATCGTATGTTCGTCGACGGTATAATGATGATACATGTCGAACTGCATCTGCGCGACGACGCGGCCGAAATCGGGCACGAAGCGGCCGAACACCCCCGCTTCGTTCATCCAGCGCAGCACCGTTTCGGGGTCGCGCGGGCTGGTGAGCACGTCGAGGAACAGCGCGTTGGCGCGGGCATTGCGGCGCACGCCCTGCGTCTCGATCAGCTTGGCATCGTGGCGCGCCTGGCGCATCGCCTGCGGGTGGATTTCGAGGCCGTGCCGGTCGGCGAGCGCGAAAATCTCGATCAGCCGCACCGGGTCGGCCGCAAAAAAATCATCCGAAGGCAGCGCGAGGCGGCCGCGATCGAGGACGAAGCCATTGAGCTTGCCCGGCCGCCGCCGGATGGTCGGCAGGAAGCGCCGCCCGCGCGCCGCCATCTGGTCGTCGAGATGCGCGAGGAAGGTGCCGGTCAGATCGCCGACGCTCTTCGCATGAAGGAAATAGAGCTGCATGAAGCGTTCGACCGCGCTCTTGCCCGGACGGTCGGCGAATTTCATGCGGGCGGCGATCTCGCGCTGGAAATCGAAGGTCAGCCGGTCCTCGGCGCGGCCCGCAAGGACATGGAGGTGACAGCGGACCGCGAGCAGAAAGTTTTCCGCGCGCGCAAACTGACGCAGCTCGCGCGCCGAGAGCAATCCGGCATCAACCAGCTCGGGCACGGTGCGCACGCGGTGGATGAACTTGCCGATCCAGAAGAGCGTGTGCAGGTCGCGCAGCCCGCCCTTGCCCTCCTTCACATTGGGTTCGACGACATAGCGCGAATCACCCATTCTTTTGTGCCGCTCGTCGCGCTCGGCGAGCTTGTCGGCGACGAAGGCGCGCGCATTGCCCGCGACGACCTCGGCATCGAAACGCGCCGCGGCCTGGTCGTACAGGTCGCGGTCGCCCCAGATGAAGCGCCCTTCGAGCAACGCCGTGCGGATGGTGAGGTCGTCCTTTGCCGCGCGCACCATCTCGTCGAGCGAACGCGACGAATGGCCGACCTTCAGCCCCAGATCCCAGAGCGTATAGAGCTGCGCCTCGATCACCTGCTCGGTCCAGCTCGTCTGTTTGAACGGGGTGAGGAAGCCGATGTCGATGTCGCTGTGCGGCGCCATCTCGCCGCGGCCATAGCCGCCGACCGCGATCAGCGTGATGCGCTCGCCCGCCGAACGGTTGTTGGCGGGGTAAAGATGCTGGACGGTGAAATCATGGCTGAGGCGGACGAGCTGGTCGATCAGGAAAGCAGTCGCCTGCGCCGCGACGCGCCCCGACGACGGGTGCGCGAGCAGCCGCCGCTCGATCTCCGCACGGCCATCCTCAAGCGCCGCCTTGAGCAGCGCGACCATCGCGCGGCGGCGCTGGCTCGCATCGCCCGTTTCGGCGGCGATGGCGTCGAGCTGCCCCGCGAGCGCGCGGCGGTCGATGATCGCGCGGCGCTGGTCGAGATGGGCGAAGAGGTCGGTCATGCGAGACAAGCCCGGCGGATTCTGACAGCCGATTCCCCGAGCGAAGACGAGGGGGCCGTTCGAGCGCAGCGAGAACCCTTGGCAACACACCCCGCCTCGACTTCGCTCGGCAGAGCCCCTCGTCTTCGCTCGGGGAATCGGAGAGAGGATGTCGTCATCTAACCCTCGTCCGCCATCAGGCGCTTGAGCGTATAGAGCGCGTCGAGCGCCTCGCGCGGGGCGAGCGCGTCGGGGTCGATGCTTGCCAGCGCGTCGCGCAGCTTGTCCGGTTTTTCGGCGGGCGCGGCGGCAAGCGTCGCGGCGAAGAGCGGCAGGTCGTCGAGCCCCGCGGCGAGCCCGCCGGTTTTTTCGCGCCCGGCTTCGAGTTTGGCGAGCACGGCCTCGGCGCGCTTGACGACGGCGGCCGGAACCCCCGCAAGGCGCGCGACGGCGAGGCCGTAGCTGCGGTCGGCGGGGCCGTCGGCGACCTCGTGGAGCAGCACCAGATCGCCCTGCCACTCGCGCGCGCGAACATGATGGAGCGAGAGCGCATCCAGGCTTTCGGCGAGCCGCGTGAGTTCGTGGTAGTGCGTCGCGAAGAGGCAACGGCAACGGTTCACCTCATGCACCGCCTCGACCACCGACCAGGCGAGCGCGAGCCCGTCGTAGGTCGAGGTGCCGCGCCCGACCTCGTCGAGGATGACGAAGCTGTCGGGGGTCGCCTGCGCGAGGATGGCGGCGGTTTCGACCATTTCGACCATGAAGGTCGAGCGCCCGCGCGCGAGATTGTCGCTCGCGCCGACGCGGCTGAACAGCCGGTCGACGAGGCCGAGCCTTGCCGAGACGGCGGGGACAAAGCCGCCCGCCTGCGCGAGCACGACGATGAGCGCATTCTGGCGGAGAAAGGTCGATTTGCCGCCCATATTGGGGCCGGTGACGAGCCAGAGCCGGTCGCGTTCCGATAGGGACACATCATTGGGCACGAAGCGTTCGCCTGCCCTGGCCAGCGCCGCCTCGACCACCGGATGCCGCCCGCCGACAACATCAAGGCACGGTTCGTCCGCCAGCTCCGGGCGGCACCAATTGTGGCTCATCGCATGATCGGCGAGCGCGGCGGCGACGTCGAGGCGCGCGAGTATGTCGCACGAGGCGGCGATCGCCTCGCGCCGCGCCACCGCGGCGTCGGTGAGCGCCTCGAGATGGGCGGCCTCGGCCGCGACCGCGTGGACGCCCGCCTGCGTCACACGGCTCGCCGCGTCGTGGAGGTCGGCCGAGTTGAACCGCACCACCCCCGCGAGCGTCTGGCGGTGGGTGAAGCCGCTATCGGGCGCCATCAGCGCGTCGGCATGCTTCGCGGGCACCTCGACATGATAGCCGAGCACGCCATTGTGGCGGATCTTGAGCGAGGCGATGCCCGTGCGGTCGCGATACCCGGCTTCCAATGCGGCGATCGCCTTGCGCCCGTCACGCGCGGTTTCGCGCAGCGCGTCGAGCGCATGGTCATAGCCTTCGGCGATATAGCCGCCCTGCGCGGCGTCGACCGGCGGCGTTTCGACGAGCGCGCGTGTCAGTTCATCGACGAGCGCGCCATGGCCGTCGAGGCCGGGGAGCAGGCGCGCGAGCAAAGGCGGGAGGTCGGCGCGCCGCGCGAGCCGTTCGCGCAGGAGCCGCGCGCCGCCGAGCGCATCGCGCAGCTGGGCGAGGTCGCGCGGGCCGCCGCGCCCCGCGACGAGGCGGCCGAGCGCGCGCCCGGCGTCGGGCAGCGCGCGGAGCGCCGCGCGGAGATCGCCGCGCCACAGCGCGTCTTGCGCCAACGCATCGACGAGGTCGAGCCGGTCGAGGATCGCGGCGCGGTCGGTGAGCGGGCTCGCCAGATCGTCGGCGAGCAGCCGCGCGCCCGCCGCGGTGACGGTGCGGTCGATCGTGCCGAGCAGGCTGCCCTCGCGCGTTCCCGCCATGGTGCGGACGAGTTCGAGGCTTTCGCGCGTCGCGGCGTCGATTGCCATGCGATCCGACGCCGACACGCGCACCGGCGGCTGGAGGAAGGTCGGGCCGCCGGTCCCGACATGATCGAGATAGGCGAGGAGCGCGCCCATCGCGGCGATTTCACTGCGCGAAAACGGGCCGAAACCGTCGAGTGTCCGGACGCCGTAAAAGGATTCGAGCCGTTTCTGCGCGCCGGTGCTGGCGAAGTCCGCCGCCGGCCGGCGCACCACCTGCCGCGCCGACGAGATGGGCAGCGCGTCTGCGCTCTCGCTGAGCAGCAGTTCGGAGGGCGCCAGCCGGGCGAGTTCGGCGTCGACCGCTTCCGCGCGCACCGCGACGACCTCGAACCGTCCGGTCGAAATGTCGGCGGCGGCAATCGCCACCTCGCCCTCGCTGCCGACCTGCGCCAGCGCGGCGAGGCGGTTCGCGCTGCGCCCTTCGAGCAGGCTTTCCTCGGTCAGCGTGCCCGCGGTGACGAAGCGCACGATGTCGCGCGCGACGAGCGCCTTCGACCCGCCGCGCGCCTTGGCTTCGGCGGGGGTTTCGACCTGCTCGGCAATCGCGACGCGGTGCCCCGCGCGGATGAGGCGCGCGAGATAGGATTCGGCGGCGTGGACCGGCACGCCGCACATCGGCACAGGCGCTCCGTCATGTTCGCCGCGCGAGGTCAGCGCGATGTCGAGCGTCGATGCCGCCGCCTTGGCATCGTCGAAGAACAGTTCGAAAAAATCGCCCATGCGATAGAAGAGCAGGCAGTCGCCGGCCTTTTCCTTCAGCGCCCAATATTGCGCCATCATCGGCGTCGAGGCCGACGGAACCGCGCGCGCGGCGGCGTTGCTGTTGGCGGGACGGGGAGCGGTGGCGGCCATCGCCCCCTGCTTAGTGATTGGGGGCGGCATGGCAAGGTCGGAGGGGGGATGCGGGGTGGAATGGAGGGTGTGGGGTGAGGAACTGCCTTTCCCTTATCCGTCATCCCCATCGCCCCCGCACCCAACATTGGCGGTTACATTTTCGCGAGGCGGCGCTAGGGGAAAGGCTCGGGCGCGCATCTTGTGACTTTATCGAGAGGATGACGAATGGACAGCGGCAGCAAGGTGCAGTTTTCGGATCGCGAGGCCCTGCTCTACCACGAATATGGGCGGCCCGGAAAAATCGAGATCGTCGCATCGAAGCCGATGGCGACGCAGCGCGACCTGTCCCTCGCCTATTCGCCCGGCGTCGCGGTGCCGGTGAAGGCGATCGCCGAAAATCCCGCCGCGGCTTATGACTATACGGTCAAGGGCAACCTCGTCGCGGTCATTTCGAACGGCACCGCGATCCTGGGGCTCGGCAACCTCGGCGCGCTCGCGTCGAAGCCGGTGATGGAGGGCAAGGCGGTGCTGTTCAAGCGCTTCGCCGACGTCGATTCGATCGACCTCGAAGTCGATACCGAAGATCCGCAGCGTTTTATCGAGGCGGTCGAACTGCTCGCGCCGAGCTTTGGCGGGATCAACCTGGAAGATATTGCCGCGCCCAATTGCTTCATCATCGAGGCGGCGCTGAAAGAGCGCATGAACATTCCGGTGTTCCATGACGACCAGCATGGCACCGCGATCATCACCGCCGCGGGGCTGATCAACGCCTGTTACCTGACCGGGCGCGAGCTGGGGGCGGTCAAGGTCGTCGTCAATGGCGCAGGGGCGGCGGCGATCGCCTGCACCGCGCTGATCAAGGCGATGGGCGTGCGGCACGAAAATGTCATCATGTGCGACCGCAAGGGCACCATCTATCAGGGTCGTACCGATGGCATGGACCAGTGGAAGTCGGCGCACGCGGTCCCGACCGACGCGCGCGACCTCACCGAAGCGCTGGTCGGCGCCGACGTGTTCCTGGGCCTGTCCGCCGCGGGCGCGCTCAAGCCCGAGATGGTGAAGGACATGGCGCCCGCGCCGATCATCTTTGCGATGGCGAACCCCGATCCCGAAATCTCGCCGCCGGATGCGCGCGCGGCGCGGCCCGACGCGATCATCGCGACGGGGCGGTCGGACTATCCGAACCAGGTCAACAATGTCCTCTGCTTCCCCTTCATTTTCCGCGGCGCGCTCGACGTCCATGCGACCGCGATCAACGAGGAGATGAAGATCGCCGCGGCCTATGCGATCGCCGACCTCGCGCGCCAGCAGGTGCCCGAGGAGGTTGCCGCGGCCTATGGCGGGCGCGCGTCGAGCTTTGGCCCCGAATATATCATCCCCTCCCCCTTCGACCCGCGCCTGATGGAAATCGTCCCCGCCGCTGTCGCCAAGGCGGCGATGGACACCGGCGTCGCGCAGAAACCGATCGCCGACCTCGATGAATATCGCACGCGGCTGCGCGCGCGGCTCAACCCGACGACGTCGGTGCTGACGCTCGCCTATGAAGCCGCGCGCACCAACCCGAAGCGCGTCGTCTTTGCCGAGGGCGAGGAAGAAACCGTGCTGCGCGCCGCGATCCAGTTCCGCGACGGCGGCTATGGCACGCCCGTGCTCGTCGGGCGCGAAGGGCTGCACGACAAGCTGCGCGCGATGGGCGTCGCCGATGCCGAGAGTTTCGAGGTCCACAACAGTGTCAATTCGCCGCATGTGCCCGCGATGGTCGACATGCTCTATGAGCGGCTCCAGCGCCGCGGATATCTGCGCCGCGACGTCGAGCGGATGGTCAACCGCGACCGCAACATCTTTGGCTCGCTGCTGCTGAAGATGGGGCTGGGCGACGCAATGATCACCGGCACGACGCGCACCTATTCGCAGACGATGCGCGAAATCCGCCGCGTGATCGACCATGCCGAGGGCAAGACGCCGTTCGGCATTCACGTGCTGGTCGACCAGCATCACACCATCTTCATGGCCGACACGACGGTCAACGAGCGGCCGTCGGCCGAAATGCTCGCCGACATCGCCGAACGCACCGCGCAGGTCGCGCGGCGCATGGGGCACGAACCGCGCGTCGCCTTCCTGTCCTATTCAACCTTCGGCAACCCCGAGGGGAGCTGGCTGGAGAATATCCGCGAGGCGGTGGCGATCCTCGACCGGCGCCAGCCCGCGTTCGAATATGAAGGCGAAATGGCACCCGACGTCGCGCTCAACGCCAAGGTGATGAAAAACTATCCCTTCTGCCGCCTGTCGGGGCCCGCGAATGTGCTGGTGATGCCGGGGCTGCAATCGGCGAACCTGTCAGCGAAGCTGCTGCGCGAACTCGGTGGCGGCGCCATCATCGGCCCGATGCTGGTTGGCATGGAGCATCCGGTGCAGGTCGCGACGATGGCGTCGACCGCGTCGGACCTGGTCACGCTGGCGGTGCTCGCCGCGGGCGGCATCGCGCAGTAATTCTTCGCTCCTCCCTGTGGCGAAGCCATGGGGAGGTGGCAGCGCGAAGCGCTGACGGAGGGGCAATGGCACTGCCGTCGACGCCCCTCCACCACGCTCTTCGGACGCGGTCCCCCTCCCCATCGCTACGCGACAGGGAGGATTCTATCCTTTACGGCCCCGTCGGCGCACCGGCACCGGGCGCGCCGACCGCGCCGATATTGCCGAAAATATCCTCGAAGAAGCTGCGTTCGCGGCCGAGCGTCGGCGTCTTGTCGCCTTCGGGGCTGATCCTGCTCACCAGTTCGAGCCCGGTGCGATCGACCGCGGCGACGTTGCCCGCGGCATCAAAGCGCACGCGCAGCACCTGCTGCGCGATCGGTCGCGGCTTGGCGAAGGCAAGCTGGCGCGTTTCGCGCGAGACATAATAATATTCGCCGGTGCCGAACTGCCCGACGAAGGTGGGGCGGCCGAGCGTGCGTTCGACCGATTCGCGATTGTCGACACCGGGGGTGATCGCCTCAGTGAGCGCCGGATCGACCACATAGCCCTGCCGCCCCTTGAGCTGCGCGCAGCCGCTGGTCGCGAGCAGGGCGGCGAGGCCGAGCAGGACAAGGCGCGCGCGGGGGGTGGAAAGGACAGGACTCGCATTCGGCATAAACTATCTCCATTGCGCCGGTCCGCCGCTGCGTCGGGCGGTGGCGCTGGCTCTCGCGCCTCTTAACCGCAAGCGGTGAGCGCGCACAAGCCGCTTGTGCCGCGGCAAAGCTTGCCACAAGCTGACCGGCGCCCCTTTTCGCGCGGCGCGAATGCGCCTAAGCAGCGGCGATGTTTTCCTTTCGCAAATTGTTCCGATCCCAACCCGACCCGCGCGAGGCGCGCCGCCCGCTGTGGCAGGCGGTGATCGCCACCGCGCGCGCGCCGCACTGGTATGCCGAGGGCGGCGTTCCCGACACGCTCGACGGCCGGTTCGACATGGTCAGCCTGGTGATGGCGCTGGTGCTCCACCGGATCGACGACGATCCCGATCAGGCGCTCGCCGGGGTCCAGCTCACCGAATTGTTCGTGAGCGACATGGACGGGCAGATGCGCCAGATCGGCTTTGGCGACATGGTCGTCGGCAAGCAGGTCGGGCGGATGATGGGCGCGCTCGGCGGGCGGCTGGGCGCCTATCGCGCGCCCGACGGGTCGGACGAGCTTCGTGCCGCGCTGGTGCGCAACCTGTGGCGCGGCAAGGCGCCGGGCGAAGCGGCGCTGGCGCATGTGATGGCGAAGGTGGCGGCGCTGCGCGGCGCGCTCGCGGCGATGCCGGTCGCCGAGCTGGTCGCGACGGACCGCCTGCCGGGAGCCGAGCGGTGAACGCGGCGAGCGAGTTTTCGCTGGTCGTCACGCTCGCCGACGCGGCGCAGGGCCGCGCCATCGCCGTCGAGGCCGACGCGACGGCGCGCGCGCGGATCGCGGCGCGGCTCGGCCTGATGGCGCTCGATCATTTTGCGCTCGCCGCCAGCCTGCGCGCCGTCGCCGGGGGGCTCGCCGCAACCGGCGAAGTCAGGGCAGAGGTGGTGCAGGCGTGCGCCGCCACCGCCCTGCCCGTCGCCACGCGCATCGCCGAACCCTTCGACCTGCGCTTCCTGCGCGATGTCGATGCCCCCGCGCACGCCGACGAGGAGGTCGAGATCGGCCGCGACGAGCTCGACCTGCTGCCGCTCGAAGGCGACCGCGCCGACATTGGCGAGGCGGCAGTGCAAACGCTGTCGCTCGCACTCGACCCCTTTCCGCGCCACCCCGACGCCGACCGCATCCTCGCCGAAAAGGGTGTGCTGAGCGAGGAAGCGGCAGGGCCGTTCGCGGCGCTCGCCAGGCTGCGCGGCAAGCCGGGGGGTTAGCGTTTTGCTACAGGGATAGCCTGTGCCCCCGCGAAGGCGGGGGCCCATCGCCCGACGGCGATGTTCGGCGCCGACAGGAGCTGGATCCCCGCCTTCGCGGGGGCGCGCGATTCTCTTGACCCCGATTTTGGTCTTTGCGCTTCAGCGGCGCTCGTCGGGCTTCGGGTTGGCGTCTGGCTCGACCAGATCGGCGACTGCGGCGTCGAGGCCGGATTCATCCTTCGCCGCCGGGGCATCGGCGTCAGGCGTCGCTGCCTCTTCCGCCGCCTTTTCATCGCGCGCCGGGGGCAGCGCGCCGCCGAGCGCCTCGGCCAGCCCCTTGAGCTGCTCGCCGATCACGCGGTCGACCGCGGGCGCGATGTCGGCGACCTTGAAGCGCATATAGCCGCCAACGACATAGTCGAAGCGCAGCGCGCTGCCCGTCGGAGTTTGCTTGATCTGGATGGTCAGCGTGCCGGTCAGCGCCTCGCCCTGCAGCGGCCCGAAAGCGCCCGACAGGCGGAGCAGCGCGTTGGGCCGGGCGAAAAGGATGCGCGCATGCTGGACGCTGCCGAGCCCCGACCCGGTATCGGGCAGCTTTTCGCAGAAACAGCCCCCCGCCTGCGAATCGAGCCAGAAGTTCGCCGCATCACCCGACCAGCTATGATCCTTTGACCACCAGTTCTGCGGCATCCGCAGCATCTTCCACACGTCGGCGGGCGCCGCCGCGACCTGCGCGGTGTGCGCGACGGTAAAGCCGCTCTCGCTCTGGTCGATAACCTTGGCGTCTGCCGCGGGCGCGAGTGCCAGCGTGCCAAAAGCCGCAAAACCGGCAAAATATCCAGAAATCGCCATCAGCCTGTCCCCCTTGCCGCCCTCAATAACGGGCGGCGGCGGGGCTGGCTAGCCAGCGGTGTTCAGGATCGTTTCGATCGCGTCGTTGACCTGGTCGATCGGCGCCATGCCGTCGACATGGGTGACGATGCCGCGCGCCTCGTAGATCGGCAGGATCGGAGCGGTCTTGGCGCGATACTCGACCATGCGCGTGCGCACCGTTTCCTCATTGTCGTCGGGACGGCGCTTGAACTCCTCCGACCCGCAAATGTCGCAGACATTGGCGACCCTGGGCAGCTTGTAGCGATCGTGATAGCCCTCGCCGCATTTGGCGCAGCTGAAGCGACCCGTGATGCGGTCGACGAGCGCGTCTTCCTCGACGCGCAGCTCGATCACATGGTCGAGCTTGCGGCCGCGCGCCGACAAAATACCGTCGAGCGCATCGGCCTGCGCCGCGGTGCGTGGATAGCCGTCGAAGATCACCGAAACATCGGGGCCGAGTTCGTCGAGCCGCTCGCCGATCAGCCCCGATACGATGTCGTCCGAGACCAGCTCGCCCGCGTCCATCACCGCCTTCGCCTGAAGCCCGATGGGGGTGCCCGCCTTGACCGCGGCGCGCAGCATGTCGCCGGTCGACAGCTGCACCATGCCATGCTCATCCTCGAGCCGCGAAGCCTGCGTTCCCTTGCCCGCCCCCGGCGGCCCGAGCAAAATGATATTGAGCGTCATGGAAGCCCCTGTTCCCGTGCGTGTCGCCGCCTGCCCTAACGAAGGCGTCAGCGCCGCGCAACGCCGCCCTTCAATTTCGCCTTCTTGATGAGGTCGCCATATTGATGCGCGAGCATGTGGCTCTGGATCTGGCTGATCGTGTCGATCGTCACGTTGACGATGATGAGCAGGCTGGTGCCGCCGAGGTAGAAGGGCAGCCCCGACTGGGCGATGAAATACTCCGGAACGAGGCAGATGACCGCGAGATAGGCAGCGCCGATCACCGTGATGCGCGTCAGCACGAAATCGAGATAGGTGGCGGTGTTCTTGCCCGGACGGATGCCGGGAATGAAGCCATTTTGCTTTTTCAGATTTTCGGCGGTTTCCTCGGGGTTGAAGACGACCGCGACATAGAAGAAGCAGAAGAAGATGATGCCCGCGGCATAGAGCGCCATATAGAGCGGCTGACCATGCGCGAGATATTGGTTGAGCGTGATCAGGAAATCGCCCCACGCGGTATCGCCCTGGACATTATTGCCCATCATCTGCGTGACCGTGAGCGGCATGAGCAGCAGCGACGACGCGAAGATCGGCGGAATCACGCCCGCGGTATTGACCTTGAGCGGCAGGTGGCTGCGGTCGGCCTGCATCACGCCGCGCTGCGTCGCGCGTTTCGGATACTGGACGAGGACGCGACGTTGCGCGCGCTCCATGAAGCTGATGAAGGCGATGATCGCGATGCCCCCGGCGATGACCGCCACGACGGTGCCGCCGCCCATCGACCCTTCGCGCACCTGCGTGAACATCTGCGCAAAGCTGCGCGGCAGCTGCGCGAGGATGCCCGCCATGATGATGAGCGAGACGCCGTTGCCGATGCCGCGGCTGGTGATCTGTTCGCCGAGCCACATCAGGAAAAGCGTGCCGCCGACGATCGAGATGACCGCACCGACGCGGAACATCATGCCGGGATCGACGACCGCGGCGATGCCCTGCGACGCGCCGAGCGTTTCGAGCCCGACGGCAATGAAATAGCCCTGGATCGCGGTGAGCACGACAGTGCCGTAGCGCGTATATTGGTTGAGCTTCTTGCGCCCGCTCTCGCCCTCTTTCTTGAGCGCCGCAAGGCTGGGCGAGAGCGCCGCGGCAAGCTGCACGACGATCGACGCGGTGATATAGGGCATGACGCCGAGCGCGATGATGCTCATGCGCTCCAGGCTGCCGCCGGAGAAGGTATTGAAGATGTCGAGCACGCCGCCCGACGCCGCCTGCGAATAGAGGTTCGCCAGCGCGACGGGGTCGACGCCGGGAAGCGGTACGAACGACAGGAAGCGAAAGACGATCAGCGCGCCGATCGTGAACCAGATGCGGTTCTTGAGTTCGGTCGCCTGACCGAATTTCGAGAAATTGAGGTTGGAAGCAAGCTGGTCGGCGCGAGAGGCCATGGGTATTTTCCTCGAGGATAGTCCGGACCGCGCCCCCCGCGACCCGGCGCCTATGTGCGTTCGCATGTGCCGGAACGCAAGGGGAAAGGGCCTATTTTAAGCGGCAGGCCGCTGTCGAACTCCGCTTTCATTGTCCGTTCGCATCGAGCGAAGTCGAGATGCCCCTCGACCTTGCGCAGTCCCGAGGGGTGTCTCGACTTCGACCAAAGGTCGAAGTTCATCCTGAGCGCCTGCAAGGCAGTCGAAGGGCTCGACACGAACGGGTATTTGAATCTCGTATGCGGCGAGGGGCGGCTCTTCCGAACCGCCCCTCCCTTATTTTCACTCGGCCTTCGCTTCGGCCGGAGCTTCGGGAAGTTCGACCTTGCCGCCGGCCTTTTCGACCGCGGCGATCGCGCCTTTCGACGCGCCGGCGACCGAGAAATTGAGCTTGGCGGTCAGTTCGCCCTTGGCAAGCAGGCGCACACCATCCTTGCCGCCGCGCGCGACGCCCGCAGCCTTGAGCGCGGCATGATCGACCGTCTTCTTTACGTCGAGCTTCTTCGCATCGACCAGCTTCTGGATCATGCCCAGATTGACGATGGCGAAATCCTTGCCGAAGATATTGTTGAAGCCGCGCTTGGGCAGACGCATGTGGAGCGGCATCTGGCCGCCCTCGAAGCCGTTGATCGCAACGCCGCTGCGCGCTTTCTGGCCCTTCTGGCCGCGACCCGCGGTCTTGCCCTTGCCCGAGCCGATGCCGCGTCCGACGCGCATCCGGCCCTTGCGGGCGCCGTTGTTGTCACGAAGTTCGTTAAGCTTGATCGTCATGTCTTGCACTCGCTTTCGCTATGTTCGCGCTATGAACCGGCATCAGTCCGGTTCGATTTCACTCGATGGCTGGAAGCCCGGATAAGGTCCGGCCTTTTCCATCACGATGGCCTGCGCGACATGCGCGCGGCCGTCGACGCTGGTGATCGCGGGGCTGCCGTGAAGCTGCCACCCCCGGTTGAGCAATCCCTCGACCCGCGCGCAGAAGGCGGCATCGTCGGGGCCGGTCAACAGACGGTAGAGCTTCATGGCCTCTTTAGCCCTCGACGACTTCCACCATATGCGGAAGCTTGCGGATCATGCCGCGCACTTCGGGCGTGTCGACCAGTTCGACCTCGCGGTGCATCTTGCCCAGGCCGAGGCCGGTCAGGATCTTGCGCTGGTCCTTGGGTCGACGGATCGGCGAGCCGATCTGGCGGATCTTGATCTTCTTGTCGGCCATCGTCTTACTCCGTCACCGCCGCGGCTTCGGCCTCGGCTGCGCGGTCGGACGCACCGCCGCGCTTGATCAGGTCCGAAACCTTCTTGCCGCGACGCTGCGCGACCGACTTCGGGCTGGTCTGTTCGCCGAGCGCCTCGAAGGTCGCGCGGATCATGTTATAGGGGTTCGAGGTGCCGACCGACTTGGTCACCACATCCGCCACGCCCAGCGATTCGAACACCGCGCGCATCGGACCACCGGCGATGATGCCAGTCCCGGCGGGCGCCGAGCGCAGCGTCACATTGCCCGCACCGAAGTGGCCGCGGCCGTCATGGTGCAGCGTGCGGCCATCGCGCAGCGGAACGCGGATCATCGCCTTTTTCGCGGCGGCCGTCGCCTTGGAAATGGCTTCGGGCACTTCGCGCGCCTTGCCATGGCCGAAACCGACACGGCCCTTGCCGTCGCCGACGACGACGAGCGCGGCGAAGCCGAAGCGCTTGCCGCCCTTCACCGTCTTCGACACGCGGTTGATGTGGACGAGCTTTTCGATCAGCTCTTCGCCGCCATCCTCGCCCTGCGGGCGACGATCATCGCGGCGACCGCGGCCGCCGTCGCGGCCACCACGACCGCCATCGCGGCCGCCCCGGCCACGGCGGGGGGCGCCGGTGTTTTCGGTCGCTTCACCAGCGCCTTCGGCGTTCTGTACTTCGTCAGCCATCATTAGAACTCCAATCCGCCTTCGCGCGCCGCGTCGGCCAGCGCCTTGATGCGCCCGTGGAACAGGAAGCCGCCACGGTCGAACACGACCTGCGTCACGCCCGCCTTCTTGGCGGCGGCGGCAAGGCGCTTGCCGACATCGGCAGCAGCGGCCGTGGTCGCGCCGGTCTTGCCGCGGACATCCTTGTCGAGCGTCGAGGCGGCGGCCAGCGTCGTGCCCGCGGCGTCATCGATGAGCTGGGCATAGATGTGGCGGCCCGAACGGTGAACCGACAGGCGCGGACGCCCGGCGGCGCGCTGGCGGAGCGCGGTGCGAACGCGCTGGCGGCGTTTTTCGAAAGGGGTAAGATGTGCCATGGCTTACTTCTTCTTGCCTTCTTTGCGGAAGATGTACTCGCCGCGATATTTGATACCCTTGCCCTTATAGGGTTCGGGCTTGCGCCAACGGCGGATTTCCGCCGCGACCTGGCCGACCTTCTGCTTGTCGATGCCGCTGATCTCGATCGTCGTATTGTCCGGCGTCTTGATCTCGATGCCTTCGGGCACCGGAAAATCGACGTCATGGCTGTAACCGAGCTGCAGTTTCAGATTCTTGCCCTGCGCGTTGGCGCGATAGCCGACACCGGTGATCTCGAGCACCTTGGTGAAGCCCTCGGTCACGCCCGTGACAAGATTCTGCACCAAAGTCCGCTGCATACCCCAGAAGGCGCGGGCTTCGCGGCTGTCGTTCGCGGGCTGCACCGAAATGCTGCCGTCGCCGACTTCATATTTGATGTTGTCGGACAGCGACATGGCGAGCGTGCCCTTCGGCCCCTTGACCGACAGCGTGCCGCCGTCGATCGCGGCGGTGACGCCGCTCGGAATCTCGACTGCCTTTTTACCAATGCGCGACATCAGAACACCTCCGCCAGCACTTCGCCGCCGACATTCTGTTCGCGGGCTTCGGCGTCCGACAGGACGCCGCGCGGGGTCGACACGATGGTGATGCCAAGGCCGTTGCGCACGATCGGCAGCTCTTTCGAGCCCGAATAGACGCGGCGGCCCGGCTTGGACACGCGGGCCACGTGGCGGATCGCCGGCTGGCCCTCGAAATATTTGAGCTCGATGCGAATGCCCTTGTGCTGGCCTTTGGCGCCCAGCGCTTCTTCGCTGTAGCCGCGGATATAGCCTTCGCGCTGGAGGACATCGAGAACGCGGACGCGCAGCGTCGAAGCCGGCGTCAGGACGCTGTCCTTTTTCGCCTGCTGGCCGTTGCGGATGCGGGTGAGCATATCACCCAGGGGATCGGTCATTGCCATCTTCTAGTCCCTTACCAGCTCGACTTCACAACGCCCGGGATCAGGCCCTTGTTGGCCAGATCGCGGAGCTGCACGCGGCACAGCCGGAATTTGCGATAATAGGCGCGCGGACGGCCCGTCAGCTCGCACCGGTTGCGGATGCGGGTCGGGTTGCCGTTGCGCGGGATTTCCGCCATCTTGAGGCGCGCGATCAGGCGCTCGCCATCGTCGAGCGAGCTATCCGCGGCCATCGCCTTCAGCTTCGCATAACGGCCGGCATATTTCTTCACCAGCTTCTTGCGACGCTCATTCTTGTTTACCGAACTCAGTTTCGCCATGACTTAAGTTCTCTTTCCTTCTTGAAAGAGCCTGGCTGGTCCCGTGGAAGGGATCAGGCGGCTTCCTTTTCCTGCGCTTCGATCGGGAAGGGGAAGCCGAACAGCTTGAGCAGTTCGCGGGCCTCTTCGTCGGTGCGAGCGGTGGTGGTGACGATCACGTCCATGCCGCGCACCTGGTCGATGCGGTCATAGTTGATCTCGGGGAAGATGATCTGCTCTTTCAGGCCCATGGCATAATTGCCACGGCCGTCGAAGCTCTTCGCCGACACGCCGCGAAAGTCGCGGATGCGCGGCATCGCAATGGTGATCAGCCGGTCGAGGAACTCATACATGCGTTCGCGGCGCAGGGTGACCTTGCAACCGATCGGCATGCCTTCGCGCAGCTTGAACTGCGCGATCGACTTCTTCGCGCGGGTGACGACGGGCTTCTGGCCCGCGATCAGCTCCATTTCGGCCGCCGCGGCTTCGACCTTCTTCTTGTCCTGCGTCGCTTCGCCGACGCCCATGTTGAGCGTGATCTTTTCGATCTTCGGCACTTCCATCGCATTCTTGTAACCGAATTTCTCGGTCATCGCCTTGACGATCTTGTCGTCATACAGCTTCTTCATGCGCGGGGTGTAATTGTCAGCCATTGATCGTCTCCCCGGACTTCACGGCCACGCGGACCTTCTTGCCGTCCCTGGTTTCAAAGCGCACGCGCGTCGGCTTGCCCGTCTTGGGGTCGGCAAGCGCGACCTTGCTCGCGAACAGCGGCGCTTCCTTGCGCTCGAGACCGCCCTGCGGATTCTGCTGGCTCGGCTTGCGGTGGCGCGTGATGACGTTGACGCCCGCGACGACGACCTTGCCGTCCTTCGGCAGGCTCTGCACGACTTCGCCGGTCTTGCCCTTGTCCTTGCCGGACAGGATGACGACCGTATCGCCCTTCTTGATCTTGTTCGCCATGGTCAGAGCACCTCCGGCGCCAGGCTGATGATCTTCATATAGCCGCGGCTGCGCAGTTCGCGGACGACGGGGCCGAAGATACGGGTGCCGATCGGCTCTTCATTCTTGTTGACGAGCACGGCGGCATTGCTGTCGAAACGGATCACCGAGCCATCGGCGCGGCGCACATCCTTGGCGGTGCGAACGATGACGGCGCGATGCACGTCGCCCTTCTTCACCTTGCCGCGCGGCTGCGCTTCCTTGATCGACACGACGATGACGTCGCCCACGCCGGCGGTGCGGCGCTTCGACCCGCCCAGCACCTTGATGCACTGGACGCGCTTCGCGCCGCTGTTGTCGGCGACTTCCAATTGTGACTGCATCTGGATCATCGATGCATTTCCTTCTTCCTTGGCCTACCGGGCCGTCCCGGCGGTTCCGTGAAAATCTGACGAAGCCCTCAGGCCTCGGCCGCTTTCGCCTTGGTGGAGGTTTCGACCTTGTCGAGAACCTTCCAGGTCTTCAGCTTAGAAATCGGCTTCGTTTCCTCGATGCGGACGGTTTCGCCAGCCTTGATGGCGTTGTCCTCATCATGGGCGTGATATTTTTTCGAACGGCGGATGATCTTGCCATAGAGAGGGTGCTTCACCTTCCGTTCGACCTTGACCACGACGGTCTTGTCGCCCTTGTCGGACACCACCGTGCCGGTCAGAATGCGCTTCGGCATGACGTGTCTCCTTATTTCGCGGCCGAGCGCGCGCGCTCGGTCTGCACGGTCTTGATGCGGGCGATGGAGCGCCGCACTTCCTTGACGCGCGAGGCTTTTTCGAGCTGGCCGGTCGCCGCCTGGAAGCGGAGGTTGAACGCCTCGCGCTTCAACTCGCCAAGCTGTTCGGCGAGCTGATCGTCGGTCTTGGCCTTGAAATCTTCGGTCTTGGCCATGTCCTTAACCCTCCAGGTGCGAGGTGTCGCCGAGGCGGGCGACAACCTTCGTCTTGATCGGCAGCTTCATCGCCGCACGTTCGAACGCCAGCGCGGCCACGGGGCCGGGAACGCCGTCGAGCTCGAACAGGATGCGGCCGGGCTTGACGCGGGCCGCCCAGTATTCGGGCGAACCCTTGCCCTTGCCCATGCGGACTTCGGCGGGTTTCGACGATACGGGAACGTCGGGGAACACGCGGATCCACAGGCGGCCCTGACGCTTGATCGCACGGCTGATCGCGCGGCGCGCCGCTTCGATCTGGCGCGCGGTGATGCGCTCAGGTTCCATCGCCTTCAGGCCGTAGGAGCCGAAGTTCAGGCTGGTTCCGCCCTTGGCATTGCCATGGATGCGGCCCTTGAACGCCTTGCGAAACTTGGTTTTTTTCGGTTGCAGCATGTCAGCGTTCCTTAGCGGCGATCGTCACGCGCCGGACGGACGCCGGTCGTCTGCGCGTCGAGCATCAGACGGTCGGTCGCCATCGGGTCGTGACCCAGGATCTCGCCCTTGAAGATCCACACCTTGATCCCGCACACGCCATAGGCGGTGTGCGCTTCGGCCTCGGCATAATCGACATTGGCGCGCAGCGTGTGCAGCGGCACCCGGCCTTCGCGATACCATTCGGTGCGCGCGATTTCCGCGCCGCCCAGACGGCCTGCGCAGTTGATTCGGATGCCCTCGGCGCCAAGGCGCATCGCCGACTGCACCGCGCGCTTCATCGCGCGGCGGAAGGCGACACGGCGTTCGAGCTGGTCGGCAATGCCCTGCGCGACGAGCTTGGCGTCGACTTCGGGCTTGCGGATTTCGACGATGTTCAGCGACACGTCGCTGCCCGTCATCTCGCCCAGCTTCTTGCGCAGCTTTTCGATGTCGGCGCCCTTCTTGCCGATGATGACGCCCGGACGGGCGGCATAGATCGACACGCGGCACAGCTTCGCGGGACGCTCGATCACGACCTTCGAGATCGCTGCCTGCGGCAGGGTCTTGAACACATATTGGCGGATCTTCAGATCCTCGACCAGCATGCGGCCATAGTCCTGCCCCTCGGCGAACCAGCGGCTGTCCCAGGTGCGGTTGACCTGCAGGCGCAGGCCGATCGGATTGCTCTTCTGGCCCATCTTACGCCTCTTCTTCCTGTTCGCGCACGACGATGCGGATGCGGCTGAACGGCTTGACGATCCGGGTCGACTTGCCGCGGCCGCGTGCGTGCCAGCGCTTCATCGAGAGCGACTTGCCGACGCTCGCTTCCTTGACGACGAGCGCGTCGACGTCGAGGTTGTGGTTGTTCTCCGCGTTGGCGACGGCGCTGGCGAGAACCTTGCGCACGTCGACCGCCATCGCCTTCTTCGAGAAGGCGAGGACGTTCATCGCGTCTTCGACCTTGCGGCCACGGATCAGCGCGGCGACGAGGTTCAGCTTCTGCGCCGAACCGCGAATCTGCGTGCCGACCGAGAGCGCCTCATTGTCCGCAACGCGGCGGGGGGACTTTTGCTTGCCCATTAGCGTTTGCCCTTCTTGTCGGCCGCGTGGCCGGGGAAGAAGCGCGTCGGCGCAAATTCACCCAGCTTCATGCCGACCATGTCTTCATTGACCGACACCGGCACGAACTTGCGGCCGTTGTAGACGTTGAAGGTCAGCCCGACGAACTGCGGCAGGATGGTGGACCGGCGCGACCAGGTCTTGATCGGCGCAGTGCTGCCGCCGTCCTGGGCCGTTTCGGCTTTCTTGAGGAGATGAAGGTCCACGAACGGACCCTTCCAGACCGAGCGAGCCATGGCTTACCTCTTCTTCTTCGCGTGACGCGACCGGATGATCATCTTGTCGGTCGACTTGTTGTGACGGGTCCGGGCGCCCTTGGTCGGCTTGCCCCAGGGGGTGACCGGATGACGGCCGCCCGAGGTGCGGCCTTCGCCACCGCCGTGCGGGTGGTCGACCGGGTTCTTCGCGACACCGCGCGTCAGCGGACGCTTGCCCAGCCAGCGATTGCGGCCGGCCTTGCCGAGGTTGGTGTTCTGGTTGTCGGGGTTCGACACCGCACCGACCGTGCCCATGCACTCGCCGCGGATGTAGCGCTGTTCGCCCGAGCCCAGGCGCACGATCACCAGTCCGCGGTCGCGACCCACGACCTGCGCATAGGTGCCCGCCGAACGGGCGATCTGGCCGCCCTTGCCCGGCTTCATCTCGATATTGTGGACGATCGTGCCGACCGGCATCTGCGCAAGTTCCATCGCATTGCCCGGCTTCACGTCGGTCTTCTTGCCCGCGACGATCGTGTCGCCGACCGCCAGACGCTGCGGCGCGAGGATGTAGGCCTGCGTTCCGTCTTCATATTTGACGAGCGCGATGAACGCCGTGCGGTTGGGGTCATATTCCAGCCGCTCGACCGTCGCCGGCATGTCCCACTTGCGACGCTTGAAGTCGATGAAGCGGTATTTCTGCTTGTGGCCACCGGCGATGCCGCGCGAGGTCACATGCCCCTTGTTGTTGCGGCCGCCGGTCTTGCGCTTGCCTTCGGTCAGCGCCTTGACGGGCTTGCCCTTCCACAGCGCCGACTTGTCGACGAGGATCAGGCCGCGCTGTCCGGGGCTGGTCGGATTATAGGATTTGAGTGCCATTTTCTCTGCCTTCCCCTATCCGTCAGACGCCGGTGGTGACGTCGATCGACTGGCCTTCGGCCAGGCGGACGATCGCCTTCTTCACGTCGCTGCGGGTGTAGGGCTTGCCCTTCCAGCGCTTCGTCTTGCCCTTGGTGACGAGCGTGTTCACGCCCACCACCTTGACATCGAACAGCGCCTCGACGGCGGCCTTGATCGCGGGCTTGGTCGCGTCACGTGCGACCTTGAACACCACGGCGTTGTTTTCGCTGAGCAGCGTCGACTTTTCGGTGATCACCGGAGCGAGGATCACGTCATAGTGACGCGCGTCGACTGTTTTTGCCTTAGCCATTGCAGCGTGCCTCCAGCTTTTCGACCGCCGCGCGGGTCAGGACCAGCGTGTCGGCACGGACGATGTCATAGACATTGGCCCCGATGGCGGGAAGCGCATCGACACCGATCAGGTTGGCCGAAGCCATGGCGAAGCTTTCATGCACCGCGTCCCCGTCGATGAAGAGCGCGCGATTGCCGAGGTCGAGCTTGCCCAGCTTGCCGGCGAGCACCTTGGTCTTCGCGTCCTTGAGCTCGAGCGAGTCGAGAACGACGAGCTTGCCGCCTTTCGCCTTGTCGCTCAGCGCCATCTTGAGGCCAAGCGTGCGAATCTTCTTGTTCAGCGAATGGCCGAAGGTGCGCGCCCGCGGGCCGTGCGCCTTGCCGCCGCCGATGAAGACCGGCGCCTTGCGGTCGCCGTGACGCGCGGTGCCGCCGCCCTTCTGCCGACCGAATTTCTTGCCGGTGCGGGCAACGTCGCTGCGCTCGCGCGCGGCGCGCGCCGGAGCGCGCCGCTTTTCGAGCTGCCAGGCAACGACGCGGTGCAGGATGTCGGCACGCGCATCGACGCCGAAAACGTCGTCGTTAAGGTCGATGTCGGCGCCAGCCTTGCCATCGAGGGTCTGAACCTTGACCTTCATGATCAGGACTCCTGTGCGCCGTCGGTGGCCGCGGTGTCGACGACGACCGCTTCGGCCGGCGTTTCGACCGGCGCGTCAGCCGGGGCAGTGTTGGTGTTGGCCGCGCTCTTGATGCTCGCCGGATAAGGAGCATCGGGGTGACGCGGCAGCTTCACCGCATCGCGGACGAGCAGCCAACCGCCCTTCGATCCGGGAACCGAGCCCTTGACGAAGAGAAGGCCGCGCTCGACGTCGGTGCGGACGATTTCGAGATTCTGCTGGGTGCGATTGCGCGCGCCCATGTGGCCCGCCATCTTCTTGTTCTTGAAGACGCGGCCAGGATCCTGGCGGTTGCCCGTCGAACCATGCGCGCGGTGGCTGATCGAAACGCCGTGGGTCGCGCGCATACCGCCGAAACCCCAGCGCTTCATCGCGCCGGCAAAGCCCTTGCCCTGCGTCACGCCCTGGATGTCGACCATCTGGCCGGCGACGAAATGATCGGCCGACAGTTCGGCGCCCACGTCGAGCGTCGCGTCGTCGGCGACGCGGAACTCTACGAGCTTCGCCTTGGGCTCGACTTCGGCCTTGCCATAGGCGCCGCGCTGCGGCTTGGCGACATTCTTCGCCTTCGCCGAGCCGGCACCGAGTTGCACGGCCACATAGCCGTCGCGTTCCTTATCGCGCACGGAGACGACCTGGCAGCCTTCGAGGCTCAGGACGGTGACGGGCACATGGCGGCCGTCGTCCTGAAACAGGCGGGTCATCCCCATTTTTTTCGCGATCACGCCAGTCCGCATGATCCATACTCCTAAACAGAGGCCGGGCGGACCATTCCGCACGGCTTGCGGGAAGCCACGGGTCGAAACCCGACGGCCACCCTCCCAGCCCATAATTTCGATGCGTCGCCCCGTCCGGGCTGAGGTGCCGCCGGTCCCGAAGGAGTTGGCGGCGAGACGGGGGACGCAGCCCGGTCGTAGATGCTTCCGATGGAAGCGACCGGCGGTATCCACCGAAACCTGAATATGTTCCTGCGAAAACAGGAACCCAGGGCGGTTTCAGCGCGGCCCGGCGGCCGCTTATACCCTGGGCTCCGGATCAAGTCCGGAGCACGCTGGCCCAATCAGGCCAGCTTGATTTCAACATTCACGCCCGCGGCAAGATCGAGCTTCATCAGCGCGTCGACCGTCTGCGGGGTGGGCTGCACGATGTCGAGCAGCCGCTTGTGGGTGCGCACCTCGAACTGCTCGCGCGACTTCTTGTCGATGTGCGGACCGCGGTTCACGGTGAATTTTTCGATGCGCGTCGGAAGCGGGATCGGACCACGAATGAGCGCGCCCGTACGACGTGCCGTGTCGGCGATGTCGGTGGTGGCCTGATCGAGCACGCGGTGATCAAAGGCCTTCAGGCGAATGCGTATATTCTGCGTTTCCATGACTGTTCCAGTCGAATCCCGTCTAACGATGCGAAAGAGCCGAAATGGCCTGCTCCGACTTCCGTGCCGGAAGCCGGATCGGCCATCAAAAACCTTTAAGCTACGAGCCGCGCGAATCGGTCCGAATCGCGCGGCTCGCGGCCCTATATTACTTTGTGACGGTCGCCACAACCCCTGCGCCGACCGTGCGGCCGCCTTCGCGAATCGCGAAGCGCAGGCCCGGGTCCATGGCGATCGGAGCGATCAGCTTGACCGACAGCTGGACGTTGTCGCCCGGCATGACCATCTCGGTGCCCTCGGGGAGGATGACCTCGCCGGTGACGTCGGTGGTGCGGAAATAGAACTGCGGACGATAGTTCGCAAAGAAGGGCGTGTGACGGCCGCCTTCGTCCTTCGACAGGACATAGACCTCCGAGGTGAACTCGGTGTGCGGCGTGATCGAGCCGGGCTTCGCCAGAACCTGGCCACGCTCGACTTCTTCACGGCCGACGCCGCGGATCAGCGCGCCGATGTTGTCGCCGGCCTGGCCCTGGTCGAGCAGCTTGCGGAACATTTCGACGCCCGTAACGACCGTCTTCTTGGTGTCCTTGATGCCGACGATTTCGACTTCTTCGCCAACCTTGACGACGCCGGTTTCGACACGACCGGTGACGACGGTGCCGCGACCCGAGATCGAGAACACGTCTTCGATCGGCATCAGGAAGGGCTTGTCGAGCGGACGTTCCGGCTGCGGGATCCAGCTGTCGACGGCTTCCATCAGCTTCAGAATCGCTTCCTTGCCGATATTGTCGTCGCGGCTTTCGAGCGCCGCGAGCGCCGAACCTGCGATGATCGGAATATTGTCGCCGTCGAAATCGCGCTTCGACAATTCTTCGCGGATTTCGAGTTCGACGAGTTCGAGCAGTTCGGGATCGTCGAGCTGGTCGACCTTGTTGAGGAAGACAACCATCGTCGGAACGCCGACCTGCTTCGCGAGCAGGATGTGCTCCTTGGTCTGCGGCATCGGGCCGTCGGCAGCCGACACGACGAGGATCGCGCCGTCCATCTGCGCGGCGCCGGTGATCATGTTCTTCACATAGTCGGCGTGGCCCGGGCAGTCGACGTGCGCATAGTGGCGGTTCTTGGTTTCATATTCGACGTGCGCGGTCGAGATGGTGATGCCGCGCTCGCGCTCTTCGGGCGCCTTGTCGATGTTTTCGAAATCGACCTTCTGCGACAGCCCCTCTTCGGCGAGCACCTTGGTGATCGCGGCGGTCAGCGAGGTCTTGCCATGGTCGACGTGACCGATGGTGCCGATGTTGCAGTGCGGCTTCGTCCGCTCAAATTTAGCCTTGGCCATGATATTGAACCTTCTTGTTCGATGTGTTTCCGTTGATCAGTCCGGACGAGCCCGCTGAATCAGGCGCCGCCCTTAGTAGGCTTTGCCGCGCGGTGCAAGCCCGCGCGGCCCAGACCTGTCAGGCCATTTTGGCCTTCACTTCTTCCGCGACGTTGTTCGGCACTTCTTCATAGTGCGAGAACTGCATCGTGTATTGCGCGCGCCCCTGGGTAAAGGACCGCAGCTGGTTGACGTAGCCGAACATATTGGCAAGCGGGACCATCGCTTCAACCACCTGGGCGTTGCCGCGGCTGTCGGTGCCCTGGATCTGTCCGCGGCGGCTGTTGAGGTCGCCGATGACGTCGCCCATGAACTCCTCGGGGGTGACGACTTCGACCTTCATCACCGGTTCGAGCAGCTTGATGCCCGCCTTTGCCGCGACTTCGCGCATCGCCGCGCGCCCCGCGATTTCGAACGCCAGCGCCGACGAGTCGACGTCGTGATAGGCGCCGTCGGTCAGCCGGATTTCGAAGTCGATGATCGGAAAGCCGATCATGTGGCCGTTTTCGGCGGCCTCGCGCATCCCCTTTTCGACCGACGGGATATATTCGCGCGGAATGTTGCCGCCCTTGATCTCGTCGATGAAGGTGATGCCCGAGCCGCGTTCGCCGGGGGCGACGCTGACCTTGACGCGGCCGAACTGGCCCGAGCCGCCCGACTGCTTCTTGTGGGTATAGTCGACATCGACCGGCTTCGCGAGCGATTCGCGATACGCCACCTGCGGCGCGCCGACATTCGCTTCGACCTTGAACTCGCGCTTCATGCGATCGACGAGGATGTCGAGGTGAAGCTCGCCCATGCCCTTGATGATCGTCTGGCCCGATTCATGGTCGGTCGACACGCGGAACGACGGATCCTCGGCCGCGAGACGGCTGAGGGCGATGCCCATCTTTTCCTGGTCGGCCTTGGTCTTGGGTTCGACCGACAGCTCGATCACCGGCTCGGGGAACTCCATCCGTTCGAGGATGATCGGCGCGTTGGCGGCGCAGAGCGTGTCCCCGGTGGTGGTTTCCTTGAGGCCCGCGAGCGCGACGATGTCGCCGGCGAACGCTTCCTCGATGTCCTCGCGACTATTCGCATGCATCAACAGCATACGGCCGATCTTTTCCTTCTTGTCCTTCACCGAGTTCAGATAGCTGCCCTTGGTGAGGGTGCCCGAATAGATGCGGGCGAAGGTGAGCGAACCGACAAACGGGTCGTTCATGATCTTGAACGCGAGCATCGACAGCGGCGCCGAGTCCGACGTCGCGCGCGAATCGGGTTGTTCAGTGGTCGGGTTGATGCCCTGAACGTCGGGGATGTCGAGCGGCGAAGGCAGATAATCGACGACCGCGTCGAGCAGCGGCTGAACGCCCTTGTTCTTGAACGCCGAACCGCACAGCACCGGGACGAACGCCTGACTCAGCGTGCCCTTGCGGATCAGCGCCTTCAGCGTCGCAACGTCGGGAAGATTGCCTTCGAGATAGGCTTCCATCGCATCGTCGTCCTGTTCGACGGCAAGCTCGACGAGCTTTTCGCGATATTCGGCAGCCTTGTCGACGAGGTCGGCGGGAATCTCTTCATAGAAGAATTCGGCGCCGAGGCTTTCGTCCTTCCAGATGATCGCGCGCTCGTTGACGAGGTCGACGAGACCCTTGAAGTCCGATTCCGCGCCGATGGGCAGATAGAGGACGGCCGGCGTCGCACCCAGGCGATCGATGATCGTCTGGACGCAATAATAGAAATTGGCGCCGGTGCGGTCGAGCTTGTTGATGAAGCACATCCGCGGAACCTTGTACTTGTCCGCCTGGCGCCACACGGTTTCGGACTGCGGCTCGACACCCGCCACGCCGTCGAACGCCGCAACCGCGCCGTCGAGGACGCGAAGCGAACGTTCGACCTCGATCGTGAAGTCGACGTGTCCGGGCGTGTCGATGATGTTCAGGCGATGTTCGGGGCCCTTGCCCTCATCGGCCTTCCACAGGCAGGTCGTCGCGGCCGACGTGATGGTGATGCCGCGTTCCTGCTCCTGCTCCATCCAGTCCATCGTCGCGGCGCCGTCATGGACTTCGCCGATCTTGTAGGACTTGCCGGTGTAATAGAGGATGCGCTCGGTCGTCGTGGTCTTGCCGGCGTCGATGTGCGCCATGATACCGAAATTGCGATAGCGTTCGAGCGGATGGCTGCGTGCCATGATCTTTTCCTTGGATTTGGGGGGAGGCCTTTGGCGCCGCCCCCGATATAGGAAGTTTTGTTGCGATTGCGCGACGGGCCAAAGACCCGCCGCCCTTTACCAGCGGTAGTGGCTGAAAGCGCGGTTCGCTTCGGCCATGCGGTGCGTGTCTTCGCGCTTCTTCACCGCGTTGCCGCGATTGTTCGAGGCATCGAGCAACTCGCCCGACAGGCGCGCGGCCATCGTGGTTTCGCTGCGGTTGCGCGCCGCGGTGATCAGCCAGCGGATCGCGAGCGCCTGCGCGCGGTCGGGGCGGACCTCGACCGGAACCTGATAGGTCGCGCCGCCGACACGGCGGCTGCGCACTTCGATGTTCGGGCGGATATTCGCCAGCGCTTCGTGGAACACGCCCAGCGGTTCCTTCTTGGCGCGGGCCTCGACCGCCTCGAGCGCACCGTAAACGATGCTTTCGGCGACCGACTTCTTCCCGTCCAGCATGACGCTGTTCATGAATTTCGAGAGCACGACGTCCCCGAAACGGGGATCGGGCAGGATTTCGCGGCGCTCAGGACGACGACGACGAGCCATGGGTAATTCCTTTTACAACAGCATCCCGGCGCAAGAGCGACCTCGGGATGACCAAATAGCCGAAAAAACGGTCCTTATTTCGGACGCTTCGCGCCGTATTTCGAACGGCTCTGCTTGCGGTCCTTCACACCCTGCGTATCGAGCACGCCGCGCAGGACGTGGTAACGCACACCGGGAAGGTCGCGGACACGACCGCCGCGGATCAGCACGACGCTGTGTTCCTGGAGGTTGTGGCCTTCGCCGGGGATGTAGGTGATGACTTCGCGGGCATTGGTCAGGCGGACCTTGGCCACCTTGCGGAGCGCCGAGTTCGGCTTTTTCGGGGTCGTCGTATAGACACGGGTGCAAACGCCGCGCTTTTGCGGGTTTGCGTCCATCGCCGGAACCTTGGACTTCACCTTCTGGGGAGTCCGGCCCTTGCGGACCAGCTGGTTGATCGTGGGCATGAATGCTTCACCTTTTTGTGTCCGCCCATCAAAGCGAACGGTTACTCTGCCGCGGGGGATGAAGCTCCGGCCCCGCCCCGCCGGAAATGGCGGAAAACGGCCGACCTGATAACAGCAAAAGACCCCGGCCGATCGCATGATCTTCCGGAGGCTCCATCCGCGCCAGCAATGTTCAAGCGCTGTTGTGACTCGAAAACCGCGACAAAGCGCCATTCCCGAACTGGCGGCCCTCTAGCCGCGAACGGCCCCCCGGTCAATGGGGTGCGCGCTCGGCGACCTATTCATCATCATAGATCGCCACCTCATGCACGCCGTCGCTGGTCAGTCGGCCGCGATACATGCCTTCGGTATTGAAGCTGAACGCCGAACGGCCGTCCGGCCCCGCGACGATCACCCCGCCCGATCCGCCGAGCGCCAGCACCTCGGCCATCACCGCGTCGGCCGCCTCTTGCAGCGATTCCCCCGCCAGCCGAACGCGCGCGCAGATTTCGTGCGCAACGCCGACGCGGATGAAATACTCGCCCGCCCCCGTCGCCGACACCGCACAGGCGCGATCGTCGGCATAGGTGCCCGCGCCGACGATCGGCGCATCGCCGATCCGTCCCCATCTTTTGCCCGTCAGGCCGCCCGTCGACGTGGCCGCGGCGAGATGGCCGCGCGCGTCGCGCGCCACCGCGCCGACGGTCCCGAACTTCTGGTCGATGTCATAGGAAGAAACGGCCTTCGCGCCCGCCTCGCGGCGCAGAAACTCGTCGATCTGCTCGCGGCGATGCGGCGTCGCGAACCAGGCGGGATCCATCTGCTCGACCCCGCGGTCGGCGCCGAAGCGGTCGGCGTCGGCACCGGTCAGCATGACATGCCGCCCGTCGCGCAGCACCGCGCGCGCCACCGCGACCGGATGGCGGCTCGTCGTCAACCGCGCGACCGCACCCGCCGCGCGCGTGCGGCCGTCCATGATCGCAGCGTCGAGTTCGTTGGTGCGGTCATGGGTGAAGACTGCACCGCGCCCCGCGTTGAACAGCGGGTCGTCCTCCATCAACTCGACCGCCGCCTGCACCGCGTCGAGCGCGCTGCCGCCTTTTGCCAGCACCGCCTGCCCCGCCATCAGCGCCGCGTCGATCGCCGCTCGATAGGCGGCGTCCTGCTCCGCCGTGATACGGTCGCGGCGGATGGTGCCCGCGCCGCCGTGAACGAGGAGCGTCCAACCGCCGGTCGTCGCCGGAGTCCCGGCCGTGTCGGCGCGCGTTTCGCCGGGCGGCGGCGCCACCGCATCGGCAAAGGGCTGCGGTGCGGCGGCCTGTGCGGCGGCGAGCGCGGCGGCGACAAGCGAAAGGATCATCGTTCATTCCTTGGCCAAGCGGGAGAGAAGCGAAGCATGCGGTTCAATCGACCACCCGGCCCCGCGCCATCACGAAATCGACCTTCTTGAGCACACGCACATCGGCGAGCGGATCGCTTGCGACCGCGATGATGTCGGCGCTCTTGCCCGGCGCGATCGTGCCGATCTGGTCGGCGAGACCGAGCAGGTCGGCGGCGTTCACCGTCGCGGCCTTCAGCGCCTCAACCGGGGTCATGCCGTGCTGGACCATCAGCTCGAACTCGTCGCCGTTGCGGCCGTGCTTCGACACGCCGGCATCGGTGCCGAAGGCGATGCGCACGCCGCGCGGCACAAGTTGCTCCAGGCTCTTGCCGGTGATCGCGATGCGCCACTGGATCTTGGCGAGCACATCGGGTTCATAGGCGTCCGGATTGGCGGCCAGCCGTTCCTTGTACCCGTTCACGGTCGAGAGCGTCGGAACATAATAGGTCTTGGATTTCGCCCAGGCGGCGATCGTCGCCTCGTCGAGGATCGTGCCATGTTCGATCGAATCGGCCCCCGCGGCGAGCGCGAGGCGGATGCCGTCGGCGCCGTGCGCGTGGACCGCGACCTTCTTGCCGAACATATGCGCGGTGTCGACGATCGCCTGCGCCTCGTCGTCGAACATCTGCTTGCCCAGGCCCGCCCCGATCCGGCTGTTGACCCCGCCGGTCGAGGCGAATTTGATGACGTCGGCGCCGCGCCCGATCTGGAGCCGCACCGCGCGGCGGCAATCGTCGGCGCCGTTGCACGTATTGCCTGCCCCTGCAAAGAAAGGGCGAAGCTCGTCGCGATAGCCGAGCGACCCGTCCATATGCCCCGCGCTGCCCGAAATGCTCGCCCCCGCATCGACGATGCGCGGCCCCTGCACCTTGCCCGCGCGAATCGCATCCCTGAGCGCCAGCGTCACCCCGTCGCCATCGCCGAGGTTGCGCACGGTGGTGAAGCCCGCGCGGAGCGTCTTCATCCCGTTGACCTCGGCATTGAACGCCTGCGCCGCGGGGCTGAGCGTGATCTCCTCGAGCTGGCCCGCGAGACCGCCCGTGTCGCTGGTCAGATGGACATGGCTGTCGATGAGGCCGGGGAGGACATATTTATCGCTGAGGTCGATCAGCGTCGCGCCCGCCCCGGCGGGTTGGTGGCCGTCGGCGATACTGACGATCCTGCCGCCCTCGACCACGATCGTCGCGGCGCCGCGCGCGGGCTTGCCCGGCTCGGTGAGCAAATGCCCGGCGTGGATCACGGTGCGCGCGGGCGCCTGGGCAGCGAGCGGCGTGGCGAGCGCCGCGCCGACCAGCGCGAGCAAAATCAGATGGAAAGGCTTCATCCTGCGTCCCCTATTCGGTGTCGCGGGCAGTTAAAGCCGATCAGAAGCCCATCGTAAAGCGCAGCGCGACCCCTTTGTCGTCGGGCATGGCGGCGATATGCCCCGGATCGCGGCGCCACCAGCCGTTGGCGACGACGTCGCCGCCGAACAGCGGCAGCGAATAGCTCGCCTCGACCACCAGTTCGCGGCCGGTGGGGGCAAGGTTATAGGCGCGGCGGCCGAAATCGGCGCGGCCGCTGGCATAGTCGTAAGCGACCGGGAGCATCAGGTCGATGCCGCCGCGCGCGACGCGCAGCGGCTGCGCGAACCGCAGCGCGGCGCGGTCGCCCGGCCGCACCAGTCCCGCCCTCGCGACGTCGAGCGAAAAGGCGCTCGACCAGAGCGCACCCCCCGCGACGAGTCCGCGCGCGTCAGGGCGCGTCCACATCTGGCGCCAGGCAGCGGCGATTTGCCAGCCGCGCGGTGCATCGAACGCCAGCCGTGCATCGCCGACCAGGCTGGTCGCGCCGCCCGCACCGAAAAGCGGGCCGAGCCGCGCGCCGAGCAGGCTGTCCGATTCGCGTAGCCAGCTCGCACCCAATGCTGCGCCCACCGGACCGAAGCGGCCGTCCCATGACGCGCCGAAGCGCTGATAACGACTGTCGCGGTGGAAACGATAGCGGAGCAGCGGGTCGTCATGCCAGCGCGAACCCGACACGAAACCACTCTCGCCATATATGTTAATATATTGATTTTTCTTGATATTATGCCGAACCAGCGTCCCGATTCCGGGGTTTGCGGCAAAGCCGAGCCCTTCGTGCGCGGCGTCGCCGATCAGCATCGCATGGCCGCTTTCGCCGCGCTCGCCCGCGAGCAGCCCTCCCGTCCCGCGCCCCGCCGCGAAGCCGAGGCGCGTGCGCGCGCCGAGCCGCGTCATCACCGAGGCGGCGAGCGCACGCGCACCCTGCGCGTCGTGAAAGGACAAGCCCGCAAGGGCGTCGCTGCCGCCCGCTCCCGGCGCGGTGACGAGCGACAGCGCCAGCGACCCATTCGCGGCGCTCTGCTGGCGGACGAGCCCGCCGATCGCGCCCGTCAGCTTGAAATCGGGGCGGCGCTGCGCCAGCGACTGGCCGAAATCGACATCGAAAGCGCGGCCGAAGCCATCGGTGACGAGTCCCGTCGCGCCGCCGCCGGCATCGCCCATCGGCCCGCCCAACAGGCCGAGCGGCGCGCCCAGCGCCACCGCGGTCGAGGTGCCCGCCAGCGTCGTCGCCCCCATCGGCTGAAAGGCGCGCGCGATATCGAGAATGCCCTGGCCATAGACGGCGTCGTCGCCCGCCGCCCCCGCATCGCGCGCCGATTGATAAAGCAGGTCGACGATCTGCTGGCTGGTCAGATTGGGGAAAGCCTGCGCGATCAGCGCGACGGCCCCGGCAACCTGCGGCGCGGCGAAGCTGGTGCCGTTGAGCAGGAACACGAAATTGCCCTCGGTCTTGAGCGCGCCATTTTCATAGACGCAGCACACGCCCTCGCCGAGCGCCGACAGATAGGAGGCGGCATAGGCCCCCGCGCGATTGCTGAAGTCCGAGATCGCGCCATTTTCGTCGACCGATCCGGCGATGATGACCAGCCCGCCGCCCGCATCGCGCAGCCCCTGCGCAAAGCGGCCGGGGTTGTTCGGGTCGTTGCCGCCCACGGTCGTATCGCCCTCGTTCCCCGCCGAGAGGATGACGATGATCCCCGCCGCGGTCGCGCGCGACACCGCCGCGCGGAGTGTCGCGCCCGGCGGATCGTCGCCGCCGAGCGAGATATTGACGACGCGCGCACCCGCGCTCACCGCACGGTCGAGTCCCGCCGCGATCGCGCTTTCGGGATAGCGACAGCCGCTTTCGTCGTTCGACGGATCCTCGGTCGCGCAGCTGCCGGGCTGGTCGGCGCGCAATACGAGCAGGTTCGCGTTGAAGGCGATTCCCATCGTGCCCGCATCGTTTTTCCCACCGAGCAGCACCTGCGCGACATTGGTGCCGTGGCTCCCCTCGCCGTCGATCCCGCGCGACCCGGCAAGGTCGGCCGAGAGTGGCGAGATGCGCCCGGCAAACTCGGGGCTGTCCACATCGATCCCGTCGTCGATCACCCCCGCCAATATCCCCTGCCCGCTCGCCCCCGCCCGATAGGCGGTGATCGCGCCATGGAAATTGACGCCGTCGGAACGGCGCACCTCGGCGGTGTCGAAATTGCCCGTCGGTGGCGGAGTCGGCGTGGGTGTGGGTGTCGGAGCTGGCGTCGGAGCCGGGGCTGACGGCGGGGCCGGGGTCGGCGAAGGGCCCGCGCCGCCGCCGCACGCCGCGAGCGTCAGCGAGGCGATGCCGAGCAGAAGCGGCAAAGGCCGCACCGCGATCCCCCGCATATCCTTGCGCCCTTTCGCGTCGGCCATCGCGATTCCCCTGATCCAGGTCATCCCGGCGAAGGTCGGGATGACGGCCAAGATAACATCATGCAGCTTTGGGCCATAGACATTGCCGGAAGGTAAAACGGACGGCCTTGCCCCTCCCCGTCCCACCCTCTATGCGCCACGCCATGCCGCCGCCGCTCGACCATATCGACGCCTGGATCTTCGATCTCGACAACACGCTCTATCCGCCCTCGGCAAAGCTGTTCGACCTGATCGACGAACGCATGGGCGCCTTCATCATGCGGCTGCTCGATGTCGACGCGGTCGAGGCGCGGCGCGTGCAGAAGCGATATTTCCACGACCATGGCACGACGATGGCGGGGCTGATGCGGCATCATGGTGTCAATCCCGAAGACTTCCTGGTCGATGTGCATGATATCGCGCTCGACCGGTTGACCCCCGACCCGCGGCTGCGCGCCGGGCTCGAACGGCTGCCCGGCCGTCGGCTGGTCTTCACCAACGCCGACGCCGATTATGCGGCGCGCGTGCTCGACGCGCGCGGGATCGCCGACCTGTTCGACGGCATCTGCGACATTCGTATCACCCGCTATACGCCCAAGCCCGACGCGGCGGCCTATGCCATGATGGTCGAACACCTCGGCGTCGAACCGGCGAAAAGCTTGTTCGTCGAAGATATGGCGCGCAACCTGACGCCGGCGAAGCGGCTCGGCATGACGACCGTGTGGCTGGACAATGGCAGCGAAAGCGGCCATCGGGGCCACCTGCCGGACCATGTCGATTTCCGCGCGACCGACATTGCCGACTGGCTCGATAACCTGCCTTCACCCTGGGGAATAGCATGACCACCGACCTGCAGAGCACGATCGAAGCCGCGTGGGAAGCGCGCGATACGCTGGGCCTCACCACCACCGGCGTGGTGCGCGAGGCGGTCGATACCGCGATTGCCGGGCTCGACGACGGCCGCTTTCGCGTCGCCGAGCGCGCCGAAGACGGCAGGTGGCAGGTCAACCAGTGGCTCAAGAAGGCAGTGCTGCTGTCATTCCGCCTCAACGACATGGCGATCATCGAGGGCGGCGCGGGCGGTGCGACCTGGTGGGACAAGGTTCCGTCGAAATTCGCCGGCTGGGGCGAAAATCGTTTCCGCGACGCGGGCTTCCGCGCTGTGCCCGGCTCGATCGTCCGCCGCGGCGCCTTCATCAGCAAGGGCGCGGTGCTGATGCCGAGCTTCGTCAATATCGGCGCCTGGGTCGGCGAGGGATCGATGGTCGACGCCTGGGCCACCGTCGGCAGCTGCGCGCAGATCGGCGCCAACGTCCACCTGTCGGGTGGCGCGGGGATCGGCGGCGTATTGGAGCCGTTGCAGGCCGGACCGGTGGTGATCGAGGACGGCGCCTTCATCGGCGCGCGCGCCGAGGTCGCCGAGGGCGTGATCGTGCGCGAGGGCGCGGTGCTGTCGATGGGCGTTTACCTCGGCGCCTCGACCAAGATCATCGACCGCGCGACGGGCGAAGTCTTCATCGGCGAAGTCCCCGCCTATTCGGTCGTCGTCCCGGGATCGCTGCCCGGCAAGCCGCTGCCCGACGGCACACCGGGGCCGTCGCTCTATTGCGCGGTGATCGTCAAGCGCGTCGACGCGCAGACGCGCGCCAAGACGGGCATCAACGAGCTGCTGCGCGATTGATTGCGGCGGGCGACAGGCAGGGGACGTCGGCGGCGGTCCAGTCGATGTCGTAGGTGGCCGGGACAAGCGTTCGCACCGGGCTGGGCGAGGCGCCGCCTGTCGGTTCGTAGAATATCCAGCCCTTGCTGTTGTCGAAAGCGGCAATCCGGTCATTATCCTGCAGTGCGCTCGCTGCGTCGATCTCGATCTGGTCGACGCGAAAACCGCGTATCATCCGTATCGAGCCATCGCGAACGTCGAACGCGCGATAATAATTCTGCCCGAAGATGCTGGTGTCGAAGCCCGACTTATAGGTCCAGTTCGCAGCATCGGTCGTCGACGGAAAGCGGAGCGTCGTCACGGCGCAAGAGAATTCGGGCTTGTTGGCGAAAGGCAGGGTCTGGTCCTGATCGTCCGGTCGCATCCGCTTTTCAGGGGGACTGAAACCGCCGCCGGGCAGCGCCAGCGACCGCCCGCCGTCGCCGTCGTCGTCCCAATCGACCTCCCACGCGCCGACAACCGTCAGCACGCTCGCTCCGGCCTTTGGGTCATAACGCAATTTGACATCTTCGACCGTCTGCCACGTGCTGCCGACCAGCTGCTGCCGCATTCCCGTCAGCAACTGGTCGGCGCTCAGGCCGGATAGTTGCGCATATTGCTGAAGTCCCGCGATTCCACGGGTAATCGTCGTATTCCGTATCCGTGCCGGCTGGTCGAAACCGGCACGTGCATCGATCTCGAACAACGTAATTTCGTCCGGCCGGTCGGCCGGTCGCCACTTCCGCTTTTCAAGCGCACTGCCCCGCAAGCTCAACGGCAAGACCCAGCGATAATCGATCACCGGATCAAGCGCCGGGGCCGCCACGGGCGGCAGCGTCCCGTCGAGCCAATATGTCTTGCCGTCGATCTGCGCGCGGACGAGCACATGGTCGAACAGCCCTGGATTGGGCAACCGCTCGTCGAAACCGTCGTCATGGCCCTGATTGTTGACAACCACGGCTTCGGCCCGAATGCCCAGTTCCGCGAGCAGCCCGAGCAGGAGCGCCGTCTTGCCCTTGCAATCGCCATAGCGGCGCTGCCAGGTTTCGTCGGCCGTGGCGGGCGTCAGGTTCCCGTTCCCAAGCCCGACGTAGATATAGTGGACATCCTGTTGAACCAGTTTGAGCGCGGCAGCCGCACGGTCGAGCGGACGGGTGTGCGCCGATGCGATCCGTTGCGCTTCGGCCTTGAGCGGCGACTTCCCGGAAATGCGTGCGGCCTCGACGTACAGCGGCGCAAAATGCCGCGACACGGCCGCCCAATCCGCGAAATCGCTGTACTCGACAATGCGTTGCCACTGATAGCGCGTCGGCGTGCCCTTGGGCGGCGTCAAGGTCGCGGGATTGTCGAACAGGAAATCGACGCGCTGCTCGCCGGTTTGCGCCACAGCCGCCATATCCGGCGTCATCCTTATGGCGGGCTTGGCGCCCTTGTCCCAGCTCAGCCCGAGGCGGAACCGGCCGGGCTGCGGACTGGGCAACAGAAAGAGCATCCCCGAATCGTTCTTCGCCAGCGTGGGGTCGTTCGACCGGGTGGTCAGGCCGACTTCAAGTTCGTCGCCGACGCGCAGATCGGGTACCCGCAGCACCGCGGTCAATATGCCGTCGAGCATGGCGGCTTCGAGCTGACCCTCGCGGCGCAAGATTTCGAAGGACGCATTTTTGAGCACGTCGATCGTCGCGCCGTCGCGATGCACATTGATCATATGCACGACCGGCGGACCCGAGACGGGGTTCCAGGCGATCGAAATATTGCCGAGTTGCAGGGCGTTGGGATGGAGTATCCGCATCCGATAGCCCAGATATTGCGCCTGCCCCCGATCGTCGAGATGGGCGACAATATCTTGACGGCGGACGAAGAGCAGTCCGCTTGCTCCCTCTGGAACCGGCATCAGGGCGGAGGGAACCGCCCAGTCTGGAGTCGGCCCACGCTTTACCCCGGTCTCCTCGGCTTTCGCCGACACATGCGCCAGCGCCAGCCCCAGCAATGCCCATCCCGTCTTGCGCAATTTTTCCCCCCGCAATTTCCTGACATCATGTCGAAAACTGGCCGGGACGCAAGACGGACATTCGGGTCACTCACCGTTCGCTGAGATAATAGCGCTCGCGCGCGCTCAGATCGTCGTTCAGCTCATAAACAATCGGCTGGCCCGTCGGGATTTCGAGGCCGGTGATGTCGGCGTCCGAAATGCCCGACAGATGCTTGACGAGCGCGCGCAGGCTGTTGCCGTGCGCCGAGATCAGCACCGTCTTGCCCGCCGCCAGTTCGGGGACGATCGCGGCCTCATAATAGGGAAGCACCCGCGCGATCGTGTCTTTCAGGCTTTCGGTCGCGGGAATCGCAATGCCGGCGTAGCGCGGGTCGGTCGACAGATCCCATTCGGACCCGGCTTCGAGCGGCGGCGGCGGAATGTCGAAGCTGCGGCGCCATATCCTGACCTGATCGTCGCCATGTTTCGCCGCGGTCTCGGCCTTGTCGAGTCCGGTGAGCCCGCCATAGTGGCGTTCGTTGAGGCGCCAGTCCTTGGTGACGGGGAGCCACAGGCGGCCCATCGCCTCGAGCGCGAGGTTCAATGTCTTGATCGCGCGCGTCTGGACCGAGGTGAAGCCGATGTCGGGGGCGACGCCCCTGGCCTTCATCAATTCGCCCGCAGCCCAGGCTTCGGCCGCGCCCTTTTCGGTGACATCGACATCCCACCAGCCGGTGAAGCGGTTCTCGAGATTCCACTGCGACTGGCCGTGACGGATGAGGATGAGCTGGGGCATGTCATATCCTTTGGATGGAGCGGTTTCGCCGCCCTTTAGCGCGGCTTTTCGGTAAAGGCCAACGCCCCTCTTGAAATGGTTTCGACGGCTACCAGATTGGCCTTATCCGGCCGCCGGAACGGGGTCGGGTGGTGATCGCGGGCGCGTTCCGCGGTCCCTTTGCTTCGCTTTGAACAAGGAAGGAATGCCTCATGCGTAACAGCTTTGACTGGACCCCCTATCGCCGTTCGACCGTCGGTTTCGACCGGCTCTTCGATTTCCTCGAAACCGGCGCGTCCAGCGCGGAAAATTATCCTCCGTTCGATATCGAAAAGGTCGCCGACGACCATTTCCGCATCACCGTCGCGGTTGCCGGTTTCAAAGCGGACGAGATCGACATCACCGCGCAGCAAAATATGCTGACCGTGAGCGGCCGCAAGGCACCGGTTGCCGAAGGCGAGGAACGACAGCTGCTCTATAGCGGCATTGCGACGCGCGCGTTCGAGCGCCGCTTCCAGCTCGCCGACTTCGTGCGCGTGGAACGCGCCGACCTTGCCGACGGACTGCTGACGATCGAGCTGGTCCGCGAAGTCCCCGAGGCGATGAAGCCGCACAAGATCGCGATCGGCGGCGGCGCCACGCCGGTGATCGAGGACAAGAAGGCCGCGTAAGCGTCGCCCGTGCCGATCGACATTATGGGGTCCGGAGTCCCTTCCGGGCCCCTTTTTATCGGGCGGTTTGCTTTCGCGCGTGGCGTCGGTGTCGCTTTTGTTTCGGTTCGCACAAATCCACGAAGCCACAAAGGGGCCTCGGGCCGCCAGGCCCTTTATCCAACACCGTCGCGCCCGGACGCCGCGGGCAGGAAAAAAGCCGCTTCGCGGCACGCGCTTCTTTGTGGCTTCGTCGCTTTGTGCAAGTCCCTATTACAAAGCGCGCGTCATAAAGCGGCTGAAGGGGTCGGGCCGATAGTCGGCAAAGGGCTCACAATCCTCGAACCCATAGCGGCGATAGAGCGCGATCGCGGGCTCGAAGGCTGCGCCCGACCCCGTTTCGAGGCTGAGCCGTTCGAGGCCGCGGCGCCGGGCTTCGGCGATGATATGGCCGAGCATCCGCGCAGCGACGCCCTGGCGCAGAAAGGCCGCGGCGGTGCGCATCGACTTGATCTCGCCATGCTTTGCATCGAGCATCTTGAGCGCGCCGCAGCCCGCGAGCGCGCCGTCCTTGTGGATCGACCAGAAGGTGACATCGCCCGCGCGCAGCCCGTCGAAATCGAGGAAGTGACAGCTTCCCGCGGGCGAGTTCGCGAGCATCCCTGCAAAATGCAGCTCGAGCAGCGCACGGATCGCGGCGCCCGACAGATCATCCTCGACGATCCGCCAGGCGTCGCTCACAAAATATGGTCCAGCGTCTGGAGGCAGGCGTGCGCGAGCCGCTTCGACCGTTCGGGCGACCAGCCCTGAACGGGATCGGGCAGGTCGCGATTGTCCTTGAACGGCATTTCGAGCGTCATCGACACCGCGCCGAAGCGTTCGGCGAGCTGCGTCGTCGACATCGACAGATTTGCCTGCCCCGGCGCCGATTCGGCATAGCCGAGATCGAGCTGGAAATCGGGGGTGTTCGCCGCGAGCGCGGCCTCGAACGCCTTATATTTCTCCATCTGCTCGGCTTTCAGCGACGGAATGCCCTCGAATCCCGCCAGAAAGACCGCCGGGATCGCTTCGTCGCCATGAACGTCCATCGCCCAGTCGACGCCGCTTTCGTCCATCGCATTCCGCACGCACAGCACTTCGGGGCTGCGTTCGGCGGTCGGCTCGTGCCATTCGCGGTTGAGGTTCACCCCCGCATAATTGGTGCGCAGGTGGCCACGGCGCGAACCGTCGGGATTCATGTTCGGCACGATATGAATACGGCATTTCTGCCGGAGCGAGCGCGCGTGCGGGTCGGCGGGGTCGGTGAGCATTTCGAGCGCACCCTCCATCCACCATTCGGCCATGCTCTCGCCCGGATGCTGGCGCGCATAGAGCCAGACCTGAATATCGCCGCTGCCCATTTCGAGGCAGTCGATCGGCTGGCCTTCAAGGCTGGTGCCAAGGCAGCGATAGGTCACGCCCTCGCATTCGGCGACCGATGCGATCAGGTCGTGGTGCCGCTCCAGCGAATAGGGCGCGAAATAGGCGATCCAGAGCAGCGGGCCCTCGGCCGTGTGCCGGATGGTCAAACGGCCCCCGTCCACTTTGGCATCATAGGCCGTGTCGAGGCGGAACCAGCTTTCGCGATCATAGCTCGCGCACGCCGCATAGCCGGGCCAGCCGTCGGGGTAGGCCGAGGCTTCGAGACCGGTGATCGCAAGGTCGAGCGGGTCGCCGACGGAGCAGGCGACGCGAAAATGGAACCACTGGAAAAAGTCCGATTCGCGATCCTTGCGGATCGACAGGCGGGCGGACGTCCCGTCGATGGCGTCCACGACGATGTTGCCGCTGTCGAAAGCGGCGTTGATGGTGATGGTCATGGGACGCTGATAGTGCGTCCCGATTCGCCGGGGAAGTCCTTGAATAGGGCTTCGGCCAATTTCGCCGCGGCAAGGCTCGGCTGGCTGGCGGGCGCCTTCACCGGAACCGCGGTCAGCGCGCGGCCCTCCCACAGCGCCTGACCCGTCGCGGCATCGTCGATGCGCACCGAAAGCTGGAGATCGACCATGCGTCTGGAGCCGCCGCCAAGGTTGATCCCCACGCCGAGCCCGACACCCGAACCATAGCTGCCCGTCGAACCGCCGACGCCGACCGACACCGGCGATCGCTTGCCCACGCTTTCGTGCGTCGCACGGTCGAAACCGATGCGGACCTTGAGCGGCGCACGCGCGCCGTCGGGCGCGGCAACGAGGCCCTGCAATTGAAGCTGGCGTTCGACCGCGCCGCGATAGCTGGACCATTCCAGCGAGGGCGCGGCGGCGCCCGGCATCGCCGCGGCGTCGCCCAGCGGCGCGGTATCGACGGTGTAGCGCGTCCCCGGCGCCCAGCCCGCCACGGCATTGCTGTGAAAACGGGTGACCTCGACCGGCGGAACGGCGGTGGCGCAGCCGCCGAGCGCAAGCGCCGCTGCGAAGGGCAGGGCGACGGAAAGATGACGCATCATGCCTGTATCATGCGCCAGCATTCATGGCTTGGCAATGAACAGGATATCGGCGTCCAAAGGACACGCCCAACCCGAATCGTCATCCCGGCGACGGCCGGGATCTCGACGGTGCGTCATATCGCGACGATGAGATCCCGGCCTTCGCCGGGATGACGAATTGGCGGTGCGGCAACGGCCGCTATCGAATCACCGGTAGAAGATGTGATTGTCGATCTGCGCGATGCGCGTCTTGCGCCAGCCAGGCGAGACATAGCGCGCGTGAAAGAAAAGCGCGCCCGGCGCGTGATTCTTCCAACTGCCGTCGAGCGCGATCTGCGCGATCGCCACCGCCGTGTCCCACTGCGCGCCTTCGCGGATCGCGGGCATCCGGCCGCCGCGCACGAAACTGAACTGGCGCTTCTGGTGAACGACGCCGCACAGGCTGGCAGGGAAGCGTCCCGACCGCGCGCGATTGATCACGACATGCGCGACCGCGAGCTGGCCGGGGAGCGATTCGCCGCGCGATTCGAAATAGACCGCCCCGGCCAGGCAGCGCAGCTCGCCGTCGATCGTGGCGGGCTTTGGCGTCGCGGCGACAAGCGCCGCGAGCGACGCCGCGGTTACCGGCGGCGTGTTTTCACTTTCGGGGGCGGCGTCGCGCTCGGGATCGCCTTGTTCCTCGACGGGCAACTCGGCCTCGGTCGGCAAATCCGCCTTTTGCGCCTCGGGCGCCGCGGCGCCGGGCAGGGTGATGGCGGGAAGATTGGCGTCGGCAGCAAGGTCGCTTGCAAAGCCGGGTTCCGCCAGAAGCAGCATGGTGGCGGCAGTCATGCCGACGGCGGCCACGCTGGCCACGTTCAGAATGCGACTCATATTGTCCGTCAAAAGTGCGGCCGATGAACCGAGCCTCTCAAGAACAGACGGGGGACTTTGATCCTGTATCGCCGCCTGCGGTCATCGTCCGACTGCGTGTCCAGTCCGTTTTCTCGGGAGCATGGCATGGCGATGCAACCCGCGGACCGACCTTCGCGTTATCGAATGGGCGCCAGCTATTGTGCACCGCAACAGAGTCAAGTTAACGCGCCCCACTCCGCGACGAGTCGTGCCGCATCTGCGATGTCCAGTTCGACGACCCACAGATCGGGATCGGCCTTTCGCCGCCGCTCGCGATAATTGGCGCGGGATTCACGATCCTGGGCGTCCGCGGGGCCGACTTCCTCCCATATATATTTGCCGTCGGCCGAAAATCGCCGTTCGAGCAGCGGGCCAGGCTCGCCGCGGTCGCTGCACTGGACCAGAATGACACCCGCGGTGTCGTCGCCTCTGGCCAGCACGGCCGCGAAGCCGCCCGCCGCTTCGGTGCGGCGCAGCAACAGATCGACAAGGAAACGGCTTTTGAGCCGCATGTCAGCCCCCGCCAATGCGAAGGCGGAGGTTCATCGCCGAATATCTCGTCCTGAAGCGAGGGAGACCGAAATCGTGGCGGCGCGCGATGGGCCCCCGCCTTCGCGGAGGCCCGACCGATCGCTCGTCAGGCCGCGTCACGCGCTTCGGTGTCGACGAGCAGCGCGTAAAGCGCTTCGTCATTCTTGGCGCCGCGCAGCCGTTCGGCGATCGCGTCGTTGCGCAGCATCCGCGACACGCCGGCGAGCGCCTTCAAATGGTCAGCGCCGGCATCGAGCGGCGAAAGCAGCACGAAAAGCAGATCGACCGGCAGGCCGTCGACCGCGTTGAAATCGATTGGTCGTGCAAGCTGGAGGAACAGGCCGCGCACACCGCCAAGATCGGCCAGCTTGGCGTGCGGCAGCGCGATACCCCGGCCGAATCCTGTCGATCCCAACCGTTCGCGTTCGAGCAAGGCTTCGCTCACTTCGCCGGCATCGAGGCCGAGCGATCGGCTGGCGAGATCGCCGATGAAGGGGAAAAGCGCCTTTTTCGAATCGATCTGGACGTGCGCGCGCACCGTCGCCGGATAGAGAAGAGAAGAAAGATTCATCGTCGGATCAAATCTTGTAAAACGCCGGACACCGCCAGAAACAGGGGCTGGCTAGCGATCGCGGATCTGTCGTGGCAGGCCCGCCGCCATCCGGGCTTCGGGCATCGTTGGGCGCGGCCCTTAAGCCGGATGGCGGATAAAATCCAGTCCTATCGTGGTTCGACCCACCCGATGGTGCCGTCATCGCGGCGATAGACCATATTGTGTGCGCCCGTCTTGCTGTTGACGAACAACAGCGCATTGGTGTTGCGCAAGTCGAGCATCATCACCGCGTCGGAGACGCTGCTGTTGGGGATGTCGACGCGCGTTTCGGCGATGATCGCCGGCGCGTCGCCCGCCTCTTCCTCTTCGGCGCCGGGATCGAAAACAGTGTAGCTGGCATTTTCCTCGATCTCGTCGATGGTCGGCGAGGGTTCGGCCGGTCCGTTGTTGCGATCCTTCAAGCGTCGCATATAGCGCCTGAGCTGCTTTTCGATGCGGTCGGCCGCGCCCTCGAACGCGACATGCGCGTCCTGCGCCTGGCCATGGCCCTTCAGCACCAGCCCCTGCATGACATGCGCGACAATGTCGCACTGGAAACTGTCGTGCGGACCCTTGCCGAAGGTCGCGTGAGCGCTGATCGCGCGCGAGAAATATTTGTCGGCAATCGCGTTCATCCGGTCCGCGACATGCGCCTGCAGCGCTTCGCCGGTTTCGATCTGATGGCCAGAGACGCGGATTTCCATTTTTCTTCTCCTTCTATGGCCGGCGCGACGACAATGGGGGAGTCGTCACACCGTATCGAGCCACAGCGGCTGGTTGAGCCCTGCGACGAAATCGGCGTGGCGCGCGAGTTCGGCAGCCGACGCCATATGCGGTCTCGGTTCGCGAAAGGGTCGCGCCGGACCGCGCGGCGCGACCGGGCCCGCTGTCGACGCGGCCGTCGGCGCGGCCGCGGATGCGAGGCCAAGGCCGATCTGCCGCCCGCCCGTCATTTCGATATAGAGATGCGCGAGCAGCTCGGCGTCGAGCAGCGCGCCATGCTTGATGCGGTGGCTGCGGTCGATGCCGTAGCGGGTGCAGAGCGCATCGAGACTGTGCTTGGCGCCAGGATGCAGTCGCCGCGCCATCTGCACCGTGCAGCACATGCGCGCCATGTCGAGCGCGGGCCGCCCGATCCGCTCGAGCTCGGCGTTCACAAAGCCGAAATCGAACGCCGCATTATGCGCGATCAGCGGCGCGTCACCGAAAAAGTCGAGCAGTTCGTCGACCCGCGCCGCAAAGAGCGGCTTGTCCGACAGGAACTGGCTCGACAGGCCATGCACCGCTTCGGCCGCGGCGGGCATGTCGCGCTCGGGGTTGAAATAGGCGTGGAAGGTAACGCCCGTTTCGCGTCGATCGACCAGTTCGACACATCCGATTTCGACCAGCCGGTCCCCCGTCCTGGGATCGAAACCCGTGGTTTCGGTATCGAAAATAATCTCGCGCATCGAAGCAATAATCTGGACCCTATCGCGCGTGGAAACAAGAGGCGATGAAGCGAATCTGACGGTGCGTTTCGCTTTTCGGTCGGCCCGTCTCGATGATGAAATCGGCGCGCGCGCGTTTGACGCGGTCGGGCACCTGCAGGCGGCGGATCGCCTTCAGCTTCGCGGCGGTCATGCCGGGGCGACGCATCACGCGCCGACGCTGCATCCAGGCGGGCGCGGAGACGACGGCGATCGCGCCGACGCGCCGCCAGCCGCCTTTTTCGAACAGCAGCGGGATGTCGAGCACCACCACGTCGCGCGCACGGTGCCTGGCGAGAAAGCGTTTCTGCGCGCGGAACACGGCCGGATGGACGATGGCTTCGAGCGCCGCGAGTTCGTGTGTATTGCCGAGCACGCGCGCGCCCAGCTTCTGCCGGTCGACGCCGCCGGGGCCGGTCGTCCCCGGAAAGCGCGCCTCGATCGCCGCAACCAGCGCGCCACCGGGGCCTTGCAGCCGATGCACCTCGGCATCGGCATCGAAGACGGGGACGCCCTCGCGCTCGAACATCGCCGCCGCGGTCGATTTGCCCATGCCGATCGAGCCGGTGAGGCCGAGCAGGAAGGGGCGGCGGAGCGGCAGGTGCGGGCGCTTGAAATGGCTCATGCGAAATATCTTACGCGACCAGGAGCGCGCGCAGCTCGTCGTCGCGGCCTTCAGGCGGCGGCGCCCCGAAAAACAGCTCGAAGGCAAGCGCCGCCTGGCCGATCAGCATGTCGAGCCCGTCGACCGTGGCGAGCCCTCGCGCTTCGGCCGCGTTGAGGAGGCCGGTCCGAAGCGGCGAATAGACGAGGTCGTACACGATCGCATCGCCCGGCAATGGCGACAGGTCGAGGTCGAGCGGCGGGTTTCCGGTCATGCCAAGGCTGCTCGAATTGACAAGCAGCGACACCGGCGGAAGCTGCGCATCGAGCCCGGCGACCTCGCCCTTGAGGCCGAAGGTGGCGAGCAGGCCCATCGCCTTGAGCGGGCTGCGGTTGAGGATCGTTACCGGCCCGACCTTCGCCCGCGCAAGCGCGAACAGCACGGCACGCGCCGCGCCGCCCGCCCCGACAACCGCGACCGGCGCTCCTTCAAGGTCAAGCTCGGCGAGCGGCGCATAGAAGCCCGCAGCGTCGGTGTTGGTGCCGATGACCGACCCGTCGGGCTGGCGCACAACCGTGTTCATCGCCCCGATGGTGCCGCGAATGTCGCCCGGATCGTCGACGAGATCCATGATCGCCTGCTTATGGGGCATGGTCACGTTGCAACCGCGCCAATCGGCGTCGGCGCGGGCCCCCGCGATATAATCCGCAAGCGCATCAACCGGCACGTGGAAGCGCCGGTAATCGCCTGCGATTCCGAGCGCATCGAGCCAGAAATTATGAATCAGCGGCGATTTCGACTGGGCGATAGGGTCGCCAATGACCTCGGCGTAGGGCTTGCTCATTGCGGGGCGTGCCCGGTGGCACGCAGCCACGCCAGCAAGGGAAGCATCGGCATGCCGATGATGGTCCAGGGGTCGCCTTCGACCCGGTCGAACAATTGCACGCCCGCTCCCTCGATCTCGTAACAGCCGACGGTCCGGCGGATGCCGTCCCAGTTCCGCGCGACATAGTCGGCGATGAAGGCGTCCGACAAGGGGCGCATCCACAGCCTTGCCTCGCCGATCGCGCGCCAGACGGGCGCCCCGTCGCGCGCCGCGACCGCGGCGCTGAACAGCCGGTGGCGGCTTCCCGCCATCCGGCGGAGATGGTCGGCGGCCTCTTCGGGGCTTGCCGGTTTCGTAAGCATCGTCCCATCGTCGAGCGCGAGCGTCGAATCGGCGCCGATCACCGTAACGCCCGAAAGCCGCGACGCGATCTTGACCGCCTTCGCTTCGGCCAGCGCGTCGGCAATGTTGCGCGGCGTCTGCCCCGCCGCGCGCAGCGAAGCGGTGAGCGCTTCTTCGTCGATATGCGCGGCCGTCGTCTCGAACGCCAGCCCGGCGGCGCGCAGCATCGCGGCACGGCCGCTGCTTTGCGAGGCGAGAACGAGCCCGCTCATGCGCTGGCGCGGTCCTCGACCAGCTTGATCACCGCCGCCGCGGTTTCCTCGATCGAGCGGCGCGTGACGTCGATCACCGGCCAGCCGTTGTCGGCGAACATGCGCCGCGCAAAGGCCAGTTCGGCCTTGACGCGCTCATCGTCGACATAGCTCGTCTCGGGCGTCTGGTTCAGCGAGAGCAGCCGGTTGCGCCGCACCTGAACCAGCCGGTCGAGTCCCGTCGTGAGCCCGACGACCATCGGGCGCTTCAGGTTGAACAGCGCGCTCGGCGGCGGCGATTCGGGGACGATCGGGATATTCGCGGTCTTGAACCCGCGGTTGGCGAGGTAGATGCTTGTCGGGGTCTTCGAGGTGCGCGATACACCGGCAAGGACGATGTCGGCCTGTTCCCAATTTTCCCAGCCGATGCCGTCGTCGTGCGCGACGGTGAACTGGATCGCCTCGACGCGCGCAAAATAGGCGGCGTCGAGAACATGCTGGCGTCCGGGCCGCGCCTTGGCTTCCTGTCCCAGCATCCGCGACAAGGCGTCGGTTACCGCGTCGAGCGCGGCCACGGTGGGCAGGTTGAGCATTCCCGCGCGGCGCTCGAGGCTGCTGCGCAGCTCGCCGTTGACGAGCGTGAAGAGGATCATGCCGGGGCTCGCCTGCACTTCGGCCATGATGCGGTCGAGATGCGATTCGGATCGCACCATCGGCCAGAAATGGCGCACCACCTCGACATCGTCGAACTGCGCGATCGCCGCCTTGGCGATATTTTCGAGCGTTTCGCCGGTGGAATCGGATATGAGGTGCAGGTGAAGGCGGCTCATCGCCCCGCTTTCGGGCGCAGGGGGGAAAAAGGCAATAGCAACCGTCGTCCCGGCGAAGCCAGGGGTGTTCTCGGCCTTGCTCAATCTCTCCAGCGGTCCCCGTCTTCGCGGGGCGACGGTTTGGGCTGTGGATAAGTTTGGCAAAAGCGCCGGGATGATTTCGGCACGCGCAATTGATCCCCAGGCGCACCGATTCCGCTCCATCGCTTATCCACATGGGATGAATCTTATCCACATGCTGTGAATAAGGGGCAAAGCGAGCCGCGACTCTCTGAGTGATGCCCGTGAACCGGGAGTCAAGCTGTTGGCAAAACGGGCGTCCCGGCCTAAAGCCGCCCTTGTCCGCCGACCAACAAACCACAACAATTTTATTCAAGATTATATATGAAGAGAGAAAGAGGGGCCGCGTGAAGGCGTCACCGAAGAAGCTGCTCGCGACGCTGCGCGGAGTGCGGCAGGAGCGCCCGCCGCTCTGGCTGATGCGCCAGGCCGGGCGTTATCTGCCCGAATATCGTGCCCTTCGCGAAACCAAGGGCGGATTTCTCGAGCTTTGCTACGACCCCGATGCCGCCGCGGACGTGACGCTGCAGCCGATCCGGCGTTTCGGGTTCGACGGCGCGATCCTCTTCTCCGACATTCTTGTCATTCCGCACGCGCTCGGCCAGCATCTGTGGTTCGAGGCGGGTGAGGGGCCGCGGCTCGCGCCTCCGCTCGTCGACAGCGCCTTGACGTCACTCGAAGCCGCGCCGCAGCGGCTCGACCCGGTCTATGCGACGGTCGCGCGCGTCGCAGGATCGCTGCCGGGCGAAACGACCTTTCTCGGCTTTGCGGGAAGCCCGTGGACCGTCGCCACCTATATGGTCGCGGGACAGGGGTCGAAGGACCAGGCGGCGGCACGGCGGATGGCGTTCGCCGATCCCACGGCTTTCCAGACGATCATCGACGCGATCGTCGAGCTTACGGTCGTCTATCTGGCGGGCCAGATCGAACATGGCGTTGACGCCGTGCAGCTCTTCGACAGCTGGGCGGGCAGCCTCAGCCCCGCCCAATATGAACAATGGGTGATCGCGCCCAACGCCGAAATCGTCCGGCGATTGAAGGCGCTGCACCCCGATACACCGATCATCGGCTTTCCCAAGGGGGCCGGGGGCAAGCTTCGCGCCTATGCCGACGAAACGCGTGTCGACGCGATCGGGCTCGACGAGACGGTCGATCCCGCCTGGGCCGATGCCGCCTTGCCGCCACATCTGCCGGTGCAGGGCAATCTCGATCCGCTCGCGCTCGTCGCGGGCGGCGCCGCGCTCGACAGCGCGATCGACCATATCCTTGCGGCTTTTCCGTCGCGCCCCCATATCTTCAACCTGGGCCATGGGATCGTTCCCGACACCCCGATCGCCCATGTCGAACATCTCATCAAGCGCGTCCGCGGCGGATAATATGGCAGACTGGGCGGGATTTCTGGGAGCAACCATGCTTTGGGTCAAAGCCGCGCATGTCATTTTCGTGATTTTCCTGATGGCCGGCCTGTTCATGATGCCGCGCTTCTTCGTCTATCACCAGCAGGCGGCCGTCGGGTCCGACGAGGACAAGAAGTGGATCGAGCGCGAGGACCGGCTGCGGCGGATCATCCTCAATCCGTCGCTGATCATCGTCTGGATCTTCGGGCTGACGCTCGCCTTCAACGGCAATTATTGGGGCGAGACCTGGTTCATCGCCAAATTCATCCTCGTGCTCGCGCTGTCGGGCTATCACGGCTGGCTGATCGGCTATTTCAAGAGGCTCAGCAAGGGGGAGCGGCCGCTCACCGAAAAGCAGCTGCGGATGCTCAACGAGGTTCCCGGCGTCGCCGCGGCGATCATTGTCATCCTTGCGGTCGTCCGGCCTTGAAGCCTCCGACGTTTTTGAGGATTGGCGGCTGACGACCGGTAGTTGCCCTCAACTTTATCGTCATCCCGGCGAAGGCCGGGATCTCACCCTTTCGGTTTGTCGCACCGGCGAGATCCCGGCCTGCGCCGGGATGACGGAAAAGGGAAGGCCCGGAATCCACCCCGAAGCCGCCGTCATCGATCCCCCGGAAAAACCGCTTTCCTACCTTGGTGTGCCGTGCCAGCCTGCACGGGTTCGTGTCACCGTCCGCGTCGGCTTTCCCTCCACCGCAAGCCCCGTCCTAAAGCGACAAAGGAGACAGATTCGTCGCATCCGTCCGTATATTTTGTCGCTTTAGGACGCATATCGCGCCGCCGCGTCTCGCCTTAAAGCCACAAAGGACACAGAATCGAATCGCCCGTGCGGGACTTTTGAGGCTTTAGCGACGGGCCCGGTCCATCCCGACCCATCGCAGCCGCGATTGACTTGGCGCGCGGCGGGTTATAGGGGCCGGTCAATCCCGCATCCCAGGCGGGCGGTGCGTCCCCCGCGCCGAAGCTATCATCGGCGGCCGTCCCCCGGCCGGATAGGCACCCGGCGGTGCAACGAACTTTAGTCTGATTTTCTCCCGAATATCTGTCCGGAATCCATCCATGCATCTGAAAGAACTCAAGACAAAATCGCCCGCGCAACTCGTCGAGATGGCCGAGGAACTGGGCGTCGAGGGCGCATCGACGATGCGCAAGCAGGATCTGATGTTCTCGATCCTGAAGGAACTCGCCGAAGAGGGTGAGGAGATCATCGGGTCGGGCACGATCGAGGTCCTGCCCGACAGCTTCGGTTTCCTGCGCTCGTCCGACGCCAATTATCTCGCCGGTCCCGACGACATCTACGTCTCGCCGAACCAGGTTCGCAAATATGGGCTGCGCACCGGCGACACGGTTGAGGGCGAGATTCGCGCGCCGCGCGACGGCGAGCGCTATTTCGCGCTCACCAGGCTGATCAGCGTCAATTTCGATGATCCCGATGTCGTGCGCCACCGTGTCAATTTCGACAACCTCACGCCGCTCTATCCGAACCAGAAGCTGTCGCTCGACACCGTCGATCCGACCGTCAAGGACAAGTCGGCGCGCGTCATCGACCTCGTCAGCCCGCAGGGCAAGGGCCAGCGCGCGCTGATCGTCGCGCCACCGCGTACGGGTAAAACCGTCCTGCTCCAGAATATCGCCAAGGCGATCACCGACAATCACCCCGAGGTGTATCTGATCGTCCTGCTCGTCGACGAACGGCCCGAGGAAGTCACCGACATGCAGCGCAGCGTGAAGGGCGAGGTCGTTTCCTCGACCTTCGACGAACCCGCGACGCGCCACGTCCAGGTCGCCGAAATGGTGATCGAAAAGGCCAAACGGCTCGTCGAGCACAAGAAGGACGTGGTCATCCTGCTCGATTCGATCACCCGCCTTGGCCGCGCCTACAACACCGTCGTCCCTTCGTCGGGCAAGGTGCTGACCGGCGGTGTCGACGCCAACGCGCTCCAGCGTCCCAAGCGCTTCTTCGGCGCGGCGCGCAACATCGAAGAAGGTGGTTCGCTTTCGATCATCGCGACCGCGCTGATCGACACCGGCAGCCGCATGGACGAAGTCATTTTCGAAGAGTTCAAGGGCACGGGCAACTCGGAAATCGTGCTCGACCGCAAGGTCGCCGACAAGCGCATCTTCCCCGCGCTCGACGTCGGAAAATCGGGCACGCGCAAGGAAGAACTGCTCGTCGAGAAGGACAAGCTCAGCAAAATGTGGGTGCTGCGCCGCATCCTCATGCAGATGGGCACCGTCGATGCGATGGAGTTCCTGCTCGACAAGATCAAGGATTCCAAAACGAACGAAGATTTCTTCGATTCGATGAACCAATAGGCAAAGGGCGGGTTAAGCAAAGATGCTGGATATCTTGATGCAGGTCGGCGCGCACGCCGGCGGATTTGGCGGGCCCGCGGGCATGTGGGACGCGATCGTTCACGATTTCTCGAACATTACGGAGCCCGCGGCCTTCGCTGCCTTTCTGCAAGTGCTGATGATCGACATCGTGCTGGCGGGCGACAATGCCATCGTCGTCGGCGCGCTCGCGGCGGGACTTCCCGCCGACCAGCGCCGCAAGGTGATCGTCATCGGCGTGCTCGCTGCGCTGGTGCTGCGCATCGCCTTCGCGCTCGTCGTCACGCAGCTGATGCAGATCGTCGGGCTGATCTTTGTCGGCGGCCTGCTGCTCATCTGGGTGGCTTGGAAAATGTGGCGCGAACTGCGCGACGGCGGCCATTCGGCGGGGTCTCCGGAAATTGTCGGCGACGAACATTCGGGTCTCCGGCCCGCCAAGAGCTTTGCCGGCGCCGCCTGGGCGGTTGCCGTCGCCGACGTCAGCATGAGCCTCGACAATGTGCTCGCGGTCGCCGGTGCGGCGCGCGACCATCCCGGCATCCTGATCGTCGGCCTGATCTTCGCGGTGGCGCTGATGGGTGTCGCGGCGAACATCATCGCCAAATATATCGAGCGTTATCGCTGGATCGCCTATCTCGGCCTTGCCGTGATCGTCTATGTCGCATTCAAGATGATCTACGAAGGCTGGATCGACCCCAGCGTCGGCATCGGTACGCTCTTCGGCTGAATCTCTTCGGTGAGTCGAGTCTTTTCGGTCACAGTTTGACTCAAAATGGATTCGGTTCACCGATTGGGGGATTCTCTTTCGGCAGTTTTGTGAGAGTATCCTCCAATCGGAGGAGGTCGGTTCATGGACCAGCTACAAGCCGAGGTTGATCGCAATTACGATTGGTTTCAGCGTAACTTGAAAACTTTCCTTGTCGATCATGACGGGGATTATGCAGTGTTGCGTGGCGAAGCGGTGCACGGATTTTATCAATCGCCCGGCGAGGCATTGCGGACTGCACTCGCTCAGTTTCCCGATCGAATTTTTTCGATTCAGCAAGTCGTCGACGAACCTCTCGATCTAGGATTTCTATCGCTTGCCGTCGATTGAGGGCCGACACGACGGGCGACGCATCGTCACCGATGTTGCGGTGTTAGCTGCGGAGAATCCGGCGGACCTCAGCCATGTGATTGGTCGAGCGCTGATCGATACCGGTGCCACAAGCAGCGGGGTCGGACCAACTATCGTCACGCAACTTGGTTTGCGGAGCTACGGAAAGAGGCCGCTCGGGTCTGCGACCGACGAACGCATGATGCCTTATTATTTTTTTCGGTTGGGTTTCCTTGGGTATCGCGACGCAAATGGAATGATCGAAACACACGCATTTCCTTATGTTATAGGTGAGTGTGACGGGTTCGGCTGGCCGATGGCGCGTCATTTTGACGTCATTATCGGAATGGATGTCCTCGGAAAATGTCGGTTTACAGTCGATCGCAATTTTTGGTCGATCGAGTTCTGACAATAGAGTTATGGGATGCTTGAAGCCTCCCGTCGATTTCCCATCTCTCGGACATGTCAGCTCTCCACATGACCCGCGTTGCCGTCGGTTGTTCCGATTATCCGGCACTGCAGGCGCGGATCGCTACCTATGCGTGCGACGGCGAAGTCCGCTTTACGACGCGGTTCAGGCCAAAGCGCGCCGACGAGCTGATCGGCGGCAAGCTGCATTTCATCGTCAAGCATATGCTTGTCGCCCGTGCCCGGATCCTGCGTTTCGAGGATCGCAGCGACGGGCGGGTCGATATCGTTTGCGCTGCCGATCTGGAGCGCGTGTATCCGCAGCCAAAGCGCGCGCATCAGGGGTGGCGCTATCTGGCCGACGCCGACGCGCCCAAGGGGCTGGAGGATGGAAGCGGCATCGACGAGCTGCCGCCCGAACTCTATCGCGAACTCGCCGGGCTCAGCCTGATCTAGCCCGCCTGCGCCGCAAGCATCGCGGCCATTCTTTCCCAGACCTTGTTGATGGCCTTGAGCGGACGAACCATCACCTTGAAATCACTTATTTTTCCTTCGTCATTCCAGCGGATGATGTCGACGCCGTTGATCTGGATGCCGTCGAGCTCGGTCTGGAACTCCAGCATGGCCTGATCGCCGTCGACGATCTCGCGCAAATAGCGGAAATGCTCACCGCCGAGGACGTGGCTCGCCGCGTGGAGATAGGCAAAGACCTTGTCTTGCCCCTCCTGCGGGGTGTGGACGACGGGTGAGTGGAACACTGCATCGTCGGCGATCAGGCTCCGCAAGGTCTGCGGGTCGCCGCCGCCCGCCATATAGGCGTGCCAGGCGGCGAGCCCCCGATGCGCGCTCATGCCAGATGCTCGGCGAAAAAAGCCCTGGTGCGGCTATCGGCGAGCTTCGCCCCCTCGTCGTTGCGGCGATTGCCCGTCGTCGCGGCGAAGCCGTGATCGAGGCCCGGATAATCGTGGAGCGTCACCTTCGGATGCGGATCGAGCTCGTCGTGGATCCGCTTTTGCGCGGCATCGTCGACCAGATGATCCGCGGTCGGGATATGGAGCATCAGCGGGTTGGCGATCGCATGGCTTTCGTTCAGCATCTGGTCGATCATCACGCCATAATAGCCGACCGACGCATCGATGTCGGTGCGTGCGGCGGCCATATAAGCAAGGCGACCGCCAAGGCAGAAGCCGACGCATCCGACCTTGCTCGCGCCCTGGCTGCGGAGCCAGCGGATCGCCGCTTCGATGTCTTTCACCCCGTCGTCGGCGTCATATCGACCGAAATAGCCGAAAGCCTCGTTGAGTTCGGCCTCGATGTCGGGGTCAAGCTCGACTCCGGGGGCGAAACGCCAGAAGATGTCGGGCGCGATCGCCAGATAGCCCTCGGCCGCCCAATCGTCGCATTTCTGGCGGATGCCCGCGTTCACCCCGAAGATTTCGGGGATGACGATGACCGCGCGCGAGCTGTCGGCGTCGGGGCGCGCGACATAGGCGGGAATCTGGTTCGTCCCGTCGAGCGCGGGTATGCTGATGTTCGTCGCGGACATGGCGGGGGCTCTCCTGACTCTTGCTTCTTGGCGGTGAAAGCGCGAAGCTAGCGGCGCCGCGGCTATGGCTCAAGCGGCTTACCATGACGGGGGCGGAGACAGGCGATGAAATTCCATATCGAGATCGATTGCACCCCCGAAGAGGCGCGGCGGCTGTTCGGCCTTCCCGACCTCGAACCGCTCCACGACATCTATCTCGATCGCGTCAAGGAACTGATGGCCAAAGGCATTACGCCCGAGATGGTCCAGGCGATGGTCAGGAGCTGGGTGCCGATGGGCGAAAGCGGGCTTGGGCTCGTCCAGTCGCTGCTCGGCCAGTTCGGCGGCGGCCTGATGGGCGGCGTGGCGAAAAATGGCGACGCGAATGACGGCAAACCCGCCAAGGGGCGCAAAAGCTGAACCAGGCGCCAGCAAGCGATACGATTTTCGCGCTGTCGAGCGGGATGCCGCCCGCCGCGATCGCGGTCGTGCGGATCAGCGGGGTCGATGCCGCCAAGGCGTTGCAGGCGTTGGCAGGGCGACTGCCGGTGCCCCGACAAGCTTCACTCGCCAGGTTGACGGACCCCGACGGCGGGGCGCTCGATCATGCGCTGATCCTCTGGTTTCCGGGGCCGGCGACCGCGACCGGCGAAGACCTCGCCGAACTGCACCTGCACGGCGGGCGCGCGGTGGTCGCGGCGGTGGAGGCGGTGCTGGCGGCCATGCCGGGATTAAGGCGCGCTGCGCCGGGCGAGTTTACGCGGCGGGCGTTCGAGAATGGACGGATCGACCTTGCCGAGGCCGAAGGACTGGCTGACCTGCTCGCGGCCGAAACCGAAAGCCAGCGGGTGCAGGCGCTGGGCCATGCGAGCGGGCATGTATCGCGCGCGGTGGCGGACTGGCAGGAGCGGCTGCTCGGATTGATGGCGGGCGCCGAGGCCGAGCTCAATTTCGCCGACGAAGACGACGTCGAAGTTGGCGAAGTTGTGGCGCAGCGGGTGCGGGGGGGGATGGCAGCGCTGGCGGAGGAGCTGGGGAAGTGGCTGGCGCGGCCGGCGGCCGAGGTGATATCGGAGGGGCTGTCGGTGGTGATCGCAGGACCGCCAAATGCCGGTAAATCTACTCTTATCAATGTCTTGGCAAAAAGGGAGCTGGCGATCGTGTCGCCGGTCGCGGGGACGACGCGCGACGTGATCGAAACGCCGCTGGCGCTGGATGGGATCGCGATGCGCTTTTCGGATACCGCAGGACTGCGCGGTGAGGCCGACGCTATCGAGGCGATCGGGATCGATCGCGCGAAGGCGGCGGTCGAGGCGGCCGATATATTGCTGTGGCTCGGGCCGCCGAAGGAAGCGCCTCACCACCCGCGCACGATCCTGATCGCGGCGCAGGCCGACCGCTGGCGCGGCGACGCGGCGGCCGAAGCCGAGGCTGCGCGCTGCGACCTTATCCTGTCGGCGGCGACAGGCGAAGGGATGGACAGGCTGCATCACATGATCGTCGAAATGGCACGGACGCTGTTGCCGCGCGAGGGCGAAGCGGCACTGCGCCAACGCCAGCGCGCCGCACTTGCCGACGCAAAGCAATGGCTTGCGATCGATCCCGAGTCGCGCGAGGCCAGCGACCTGATCCTGCTCGCCGAGCGCCTCCGGCTCGCCGCGACTTCGCTCGACCGCATCACGGGGCGCGCCGGGGTCGAGGATATGCTCGACACGCTGTTTGGGCGATTCTGCATCGGAAAATGATGTTCCACGTGGAACAGCGACTTTGGCGGAGTGGGCGTAAGCCCGTCTTTGTGTAAGATTTTGAAGACGCTTCGCGCGATGGATTTCGCGACCGCTTTCGGCTATGCGCCGCACGATCATGACCAGCAGCGCAATTTTCGATGTCATCGTCGTCGGCGGTGGACATGCCGGGACCGAGGCCGCCGCGGCCGCGGCGCGGCTGGGTGCGCGGGTTGCGCTGGTCAGTTTCGACCCGGCGCTGATCGGGACGATGTCGTGCAACCCGGCGATCGGCGGGCTGGGCAAGGGCCATCTGATGCGCGAGGTCGATGCGCTCGACGGCTGGATGGCGCGCGCCGCCGACGCCGCGGCGATCCATTACCGGATGCTCAATGCGTCGAAGGGCGCCGCGGTGCAGGGGCCGCGCATCCAGGCCGACCGCAAGCTGTATCGCGACGCGATCCAGACTTTGCTCGCGGCGGAAGATCGCATTACCGTCGTCGCAGGCGAAGCCGCCGCGCTGACGCTTTCGGCCGACGGCGCACGGGTCGAAGGTCTCGAACTCGGCGACGGGTCGGGGCTGAAAGCGTCGGCCGTCGTGCTCGCGACGGGCACCTTTCTCGGCGGGCGACTGTTTCGCGGCGAGGAGCGGATGGCGGGCGGGCGTATCGGCGAAGCGGGGGCACACCGGCTCGCCGCGCAGCTTCGCGCCGCCGATCTGCCGATGGCTAGGCTCAAGACGGGAACCCCGCCGCGACTCGACGGCCGGACGATCGATTGGGCGCGGCTTGCCGAACAGCCGTCGGATAGCGCTGAGGGCGCGACCTGGACCTGTTCCACGTGGAACAATGGGCGGAGCGTGCCGCAGATTTTCTGCGCGATCACGCGCACCAACGCCGAATCGCATCGGATCATCGCCAATAATCTGCACCGCTCGCCGCTGTTTACCGGCGCGATCGGCGCGGCGGGACCGCGCTACTGCCCGTCGATCGAGGACAAGATCCATCGCTTCGCCGACCGCGACGGGCATCAGGTGTTCCTCGAACCGGAAGGGCTCGACACGCATCTTGTCTATCCGAACGGCATTTCGACCTCGCTCCCCGCCGATGTGCAGCTCGCGATGCTGCGCACGATGGAGGGGCTTGAGACGGTCGAAATGGTCGTTCCGGGCTATGCGGTCGAATATGACCATATCGATCCGCGTGCGCTCGACCGGACCTTGCAGGTGCGCGCTATCGCCGGGCTGTGGTGCGCGGGGCAGATCAACGGCACGACCGGATATGAGGAAGCCGCGGCGCAGGGGCTGGTCGCGGGCGCCAATGCCGCGCTCGCCGTTCAGGGCCGCGACCCGTTGATCCTTGAACGGTCCGAATCCTATATCGGGGTGATGGTCGACGACCTGGTGTTGCAGGGGGTGACCGAGCCGTATCGGATGCTCACCGCGCGCGCCGAATATCGCTTGCGGCTGCGCGCCGACAATGCGGCGACGCGGCTGACCCCGAAGGGGAAGGCGCTGGGGCTGGTGCGGCCCGCGACCGCGGCGCTGTTCGATGCGCGGATGGCCGAGCGGGCGCGCGCCGAGGCACTGCTCGAAGCGCCGGTGGCGACCGCCGATTATGCGGCGATCGGATTGCCGCTGCCCGGCGACGGCATCGCGCGGCGGCGAATCGACCTGTTGCGCTTTCGCGACGTGACGGTCGAGCAGTTGATGATTCTGGCGCCCGCGATCGAATCGATCGATCGGACGATCCTGGCCGAAGTCGTCGAAGACGCACATTATGCGCCCTATATCGCGCGCCACGAAGCCGAACTCCGCGCGCTCGCGGCGAACGAGGCGATCAGTCTCGACCCCGCGCTCGACTATGGCGCGATCGGCGGGCTGTCGCGCGAGATGGTCGAACGGCTGACCAAGGCACGTCCCGAAACGCTGGGGCAGGCGTCGCGAATCGACGGGGTGACGCCCGCGGCGCTCACCGCGATCATGGTGCATAGCCGGCGGCGCGCGGCTTGAATCTGCGAAGGCAGGTTTGGGAATCTCACACAAGGACACGAAGACGGCCGCGTTGGTTCTGGCGGGAGGCTCCCGTACCGCGAAATCTCGACTCGAGCAAAAACCGGCGGTGAGCGGATCATGAGCCGTGGTATGAGGGTCGGCGCGACATCTTTGTGTGAGAAGATTCTGCAGCGCCGGAAGAGCTGGCCCCTCTCTTCGCGCCTTTGCGTCTTTGCGTGAGGCTTTCAAAATCTCACGCAAAGGCGCAAAGGCGCGAAGACGGATGATAATCCCGCATCGCGCGGCTGGTGAAGGAACGACGTGAGCGCTGCCGAACTATTGAAGGATGAACACGCTGCGCGCGGCTGGCTGACGCAGGCGTTCGCGCCTTCGACCGAACAATGGACGCAGCTCGAGCGGTTCGCGGCGATGCTGGTGGCCGAGAATGACCGGCAGAACCTGATCGCCGCGTCCACGATCCCGACGATTTGGGTGCGGCATATTGCCGACAGCGCGCAGTTGCTCGGACTCGATACCGGAGGCAAGGGGCTTTGGGTCGACCTGGGGAGCGGGCCAGGATTGCCGGGGCTGGTCGTCGCGATTCTGAGCGCGCGGCCGATGCTGCTCATCGAATCGCGCCGCCGCCGCTGCGATTTCCTGCGCGCGGTCGTGGCCGATCTGGGTCTTGGCCATGTGGAGGTCGCCGAAGCGCCGCTTGAGCGCATCGAAACGCGCCCCGCGGCGACGATCAGCGCGCGCGCCTTTGCGCCGCTCGACCGGCTCATCGACTTATCCGCGCGTTTTTCCACCGAATCGACGCGCTGGCTGCTGCCAAAAGGGCGAAACGGGGTTAAGGAACTGGCATCGCTGCCCGAGGCGTGGCAGAGAATGTTCCACGTGGAACAGAGCCGTACCGATGCCGAAAGCGGCATATTGGTCGGAACGGGGCGTATCGCGCCGAAAAAGCGAGGGAAAGCATGATCCGCATTGCCGTGGCGAACCAGAAGGGTGGGGTCGGCAAGACAACGACAGCGATCAATCTGGCGACCGCACTCGCGGCGACGGGCTGGCGCACGCTGATCATCGACCTCGATCCGCAGGGCAATGCCTCGACGGGGCTGGGGATCAAGCAGGCGCAACGCGAATGCTCAAGCTATGAGTTGCTGCGCGGGGATGCGACGGTGGCCGAATGCGCGATCGCGACCGCCGTACCGCGGCTCGACATCGTCAGCGCGACGGTCGATCTGTCGGGCGCCGAGATCGAGCTGATCGAGTTTCAGGACCGCCTCCACCGGCTGCAAAAAGCCCTGTCGGGCGCCGAAGCGGGGCAATGGGACATTTGCCTGATCGATTGCCCGCCGTCACTGGGGATGCTGACGCTCAATGCGCTGATCGCCGCCGAATCGCTGCTCGTGCCGCTGCAATGCGAATTTTTTGCGCTCGAGGGATTGAGTCAGCTGCTCACGACGGTCGAGCGCGTGCGCGAGCGTTTCAACCAGAAATTGTCGATCCTCGGGGTCGCGCTCACCATGTTCGACCGGCGCAACCGGCTGACCGACCAGGTGTCCGACGATGTGCGCGAGGTGCTGGGGCCGGTGGTGTTCGACACGGTGATCCCGCGCAACGTTCGCTTGTCCGAAGCGCCGAGCCACGGGCTCCCCGCGCTCATCTATGACCATCGCTGCGCCGGGTCGGCGGCCTATATTGCGCTCGCGCGCGAGCTGATCGACCGGCTTCCCGAGATTCGCAAGGCAGCATAAATGACTGATAAAAAAGAAGAAAATAGCGTATCCTCGCCGCGCAAACGCCCGTCCGGCCTGGGGCGCGGGCTGAACGCGCTGTTCGGCGACGTCGCGGTCGAGGCGCCGGTTCTGGCAACGCCGGGCGGCGCGGCGCGCGCCGCGCCGGTGGCGGGCGATTCCGTGCAGCATGTGCCCGTCGGCGCGATCCGCCCGCTGCCCGGTCAGCCGCGCCGCCATTTCGACGAGGCGGCGATCGCCGAACTCGCCGATTCGATTGGCCTGCGCGGCTTGTTGCAACCGATCATCGTGCGCCGGTCGCCCGATGGCGATGGTTTTCAGCTGGTTGCGGGTGAGCGCCGCTGGCGTGCGGCGCAGCGCGCGGGGCTGCACCAGATTCCGGCGCTCGTGCGCGAGCTGAACGATGCCGCGACCTATGAGATCGCGCTCGTCGAGAATATCCAGCGGCAGGATCTGAACGCGATCGAGGAGGCGAGCGCCTATCGCCGCCTGATCGAGGATTTCGGGCATAATCAGGAAGCACTCGCGAAACTGGTCGGCAAGTCGCGCAGCCATGTCGCAAATCTGATGCGCCTGCTCGACCTGCCCGACGCCGTGCAGGCGCTCGTCGGCGACGGGTCGCTCGCGATGGGCCACGCGCGCGCGCTGATCGGCGCCGACGATGCCGAAGCGATCGCGCGCAAGGTGGTCAAGGAAGGCTTGTCGGTGCGCGCGGTCGAGGCGCTGGTGCGCGCGGGGCGCGGCGGCGGGCGCAAGGCGCCGCTCGAATATAAGAGCATGGACGGCCCCGGCGGGCGCGACCCCGACATCGTCGCGGTCGAGCGCCATCTGTCCGAACTGCTCGGTATCGGGGTGGCGATCCAATATGCGGGCGGCGGCAAGGGTGCGCTGACGCTGAAATTCGCGTCGCTCGACCAGCTCGACATGATCTGCCAGCGATTGTCGGGCGAGGGTATCTAGCGAGTTTTCAAGTCAGGTGGGATCATCTGACGACTCGGAAAACACGGCAAAACAAGAATCTGGAGTGCGCTCGGTTCTGATTCGATCAAAACCGGGCGCACTCTATTCACCTGAACCAAAGTTCACCACATTGATGTCGTCACCCCGGGCTTGACCCGGGGTCCCGCCTTCTTTCGCGCGCGGACAGAAGAAAAGCGGGATCCCGGATCAAGCCCGGGATGACGATGATGAAACGAACGTCGATTCCACCATGATAGGGTGGGCGCCCTGGATTTCGGCCGATTCGGCAACGCGGCGCGATCCACCGGGTCGCGAATCGCTGCGAGCAATGCCCGAACTGTATCATGCCGGGCCGGAAAGATCCGAAACCCGATGTCGATGCCGCGGGCGGATTCGATGCAATTAGATGTTTTTCAAGGATTATACTCTGGAACCGGCTGCAACCCCTAATGTATCGTTAACCATGATTGCTGGCAAAGCCTGAACGGCTGGGCGCCTAAAGAGGTTGGCGAATGGGGTGGGATTTCCATTCGGATTTTGACCATTTATCGAATCAAGGGACCAATCATATGCGCACCACTGGAATGAAGCGCGCCCTGCTGGGCGCCGCGATTGCTGCTTTCGCCTTCAACGCCTCGGCGGCGCACGCGGCGACCGCGACGAGCACGGCGACCGCCAAGATCCTGCGCCAGATCACGCTCACCAACACCAGCGACCTGCAGTTCGCGACGATCATCAGCGGCGCGACCGCTTCGACCGTCAGCGTCTCGACCGCTGGCGCGGTCAGCTGTGGCGCGGGGCTGACCTGCACCGGCACGACCACTGCCGCGAACTTCGATGTCGAAGGCACCGAAGGCGCGGTCGTCGTGGTTGGCGGCGATGCGAACGTCACGCTCAATGGCTCGCTTGGCGGCACGATGAGCTCGTCGCTGACCTATTCGGATACGACGATCACGCTCGGCGCGAGCGGGGGCAGCTTCCAGGTCGGCGGCACGCTGAACGTCGGCGCCAACCAGACCGCGGGCGATTACAGCGGCACGTTCAACGTCACCGCGAACTACCAGTAACAGAGCGCGGGGGGCCGGAGGGCCGCGCGCGCCGAAGCGCTAGGCTCTGTTTCAGTGAGATTGAAGCGCGGGACGGAGCAGATTTGTCGCGAGGCGAGGCGCGAGGAGGGAGCGATGGTTTTCCATCGTGACCGACGAGCAACGACGTCCTCGCGGCAAATCCGCCCGCCGCCACAGGCGGTCGTCCACCGAGCCGCGCCGGGCGCGCCGCGTCGCTTGCACGGGCCCACCGGCCCGCACGGCGCAACGCTCCTCCCCGGCACAGCTCGCTGCACGATCTCGTCGCTTCAATTTCACTGAAACAGGGTCTGGGCGGCCGTCGGGATGGACCCGGCGGCCGCTTTCATTTGTCGGACAGGCAACGGCGTGGTTAGCGAAATATCAACCATGTTGCGCCAGGCAGGGGGCGACCAACCGAAGGGGGCAAGGACCAGCCAGCCCCCGACTCGCCAACGATTGTGGGGATCGTATCCATGCTGCGCCTTTTCAAAGCCTTTCGCCTGCTTGCCGCGGGCGCGCTCGCCTTGCTGTCGGTGCCCGCGCACGCCGCGGGCGACCTGCTCGTCGCGCCGACGCGCGTCATTCTCGACGGGTCGCGCGGGACCGAAGTCGTGCTCAACAATATCGGTGCCGAGCCCGCGACTTATCGCGTCAGCCTTGAAGTCAAGCGGATGACCGCAGCGGGCGGGCTCGACGAGATCGCCGAAGCCGATGCGAATGATGCCGAAAGGGCGGCGCTGAACATGATCGTCTTCAGCCCGCGCCGCGTCACCCTGCCGCCGAATCAGCCCCAGGTCGTGCGCGTCGGCGTGCGCGTGCCCGAAGGGACGCCGCCGGGCGAATATCGCGCGCACATGCTGTTCCGCGCGGTCCCCGATGCGGTTGCGGCGACCGCCGAGCCCAGGCCCGCGAGCACGGGCGTGTCGATCGCGCTGACGCCGATCTATGGCATCACCATCCCGGTGATCGTGCGCGTCGGTGACCTGGACGCCGAGGCGGCGATCGGCGAGGCCTGGGTGAGCGAGAGCGATGAGGGCGCAGCGTTCAATTTCGATCTGACGCGTACGGGCAATCGCTCGGTCTATGGCGACATTGAGGTGACGCGGCCGGGGGTAGCCGAGCCGCTGCTCGTCGCACGCGGCATCGCGGTCTATCCCGAAATCGCCGAGCGCCAGGTGTCGCTGCGCGTGCCGCAGGAGGTCGCGGCGAAGCTCAAGGGGTCGGTGCGCATTCGCTATACCGAAGACCGCGAGCTCGGCGGCGGAACGATCGACGAAGCCGAGCGGGTGGTGAGGTGAGGCGCTAAGGGCGGACCGGCGCAGGCAGGGCGATGATCCGCGCGGCGCTTGGCCGATGGCGGAGGGGCGCGCTGGCGGTGCTGGCGCTGGTGGGGGCAATGGTCCCGACCGGCACCCAGGCGCTTGAACGCTCGTCGCTCTCCATTCGGGCCGACAGCTGGGCACCGAATGAGGACGACAGCTGGTTGTTCGACGTGCGGTCGGGGCCGTACCGCCTCGGCGACGGGGTGCGCGGCTATCAGACGCCGCAGGGGATCTGCGTCGACCTCGGCGATGTCGTGCTCGCGCTCGACCTTGCGGTGCGCGTCGACCGGAAGTTGCGCCGCGCAACCGGCTGGGTGTTTGACGAGCGGCGCAGCCTGTCGATCGATCGCGACGCGGGCGAGGTGCGCGCGGGAAGCGCCCGCTATCGCCTCGACGCGACGACGATCCGCGATACCGCGGCGGGCTGGTGCGTCGATCTCGACAGCCTGAACCAGTGGCTCGGCGTGCCGCTCGCCGCCGATTTGTCGAATGCGGTGCTGCGCGTCGATACGAAGGACAAGCTGCCCTTTCAGCTCGCCGCCGAACGCCGCGCGCGCGCCGCCGCGATCCGCCCACCGGCGCACTTCGACCTCGCCAGCCTGCCGCAGGCGGCGCGGCCGTACCGGGCGTGGGCGACGCCGTCGGTCGATGTCGTCGCCTCGGCGGGCGCAGTATCGGACAAGCGCGGCGGTTCCCATGTGCAGGCGCGCTACGAGATTTTTGCGGCGGGCGAACTCGCCGGGCAGAGCTTCGATGCGCGGCTGTCGTCGGACAATGAGGGCGTGCCCGACAGCCTCAGGATGCGCCTCTACCGCACAGATCCCGACGGACGGCTGCTGGGGCCGCTGCGGGCGACGCATTACGCGGCGGGGGATGTCAGCCTGCTGTCGACGGGAATCGTCGCCGCTTCGGCGGCCGGCCGCGGCGCGGTGGTGACCAACCGCCCCGTCGAGCGGCCCGACGCCTTCGACAAGACCGATTTTCGCGGCGACCTGCCCGCGGGCTGGGATGCCGAACTGTATCGCAACGGGCAGTTGCTCGCCTTCACCACGCCGACGGGCGACGGCCGTTACGAGTTTATCGACGTGCCGCTGCAATATGGCGCCAATCGGTTCGAGATCGTGCTTTATGGCCCGCAGGGGCAGATCCGCCGCGAGATCCGGCAGGTGCAGGTCGGCATGGATTCGATTCCCCCGCAGCAAACCTGGTATTGGGCGGGCATCGCGCAGGAGGATACCGACCTTTTCAGCTTCGGAAACCGGCGGCGTGGAGCGTTTCGTCGCGGCTGGCGCGGCACGCTGGGGATCGAACGCGGGCTGGACACGCGCACGTCGATCGCCGCTCATGCGCACAGCCTGCTGATCGAGAATGTCCGCCGTAACTATGGCGAGGTCGCGCTGCGGCGTTCGATCGGCCCGACCTTGCTCGAAGTCGGCGTGGCGCAGGCCGACGATGGCGGTGGCGCGGCACGCGCGAGCTGGCTCGCCGCCTTTGGCGAGACCCATATTCGCGCCGACGCGATGCGCGGCTGGGGCGGGTTTGTGTCGGACAGATTCGTGAACAATGTCAATGCTATAACCTCGGTTTCGCTCGACCAGTCGGTCAAGCTCGGGCGGACGATGCTGCCGCTGCATTTCGATCTGCGGCACGTCGAGCGCGGGTCGGGGTTCGACAGCATCGAGGCGAGTGCGCGCGCGTCGGCGAATTTCCGCGCGCTGACCTTTACGGGCCAGCTCGACTGGAGCCGGACGAAGGCGCCGGTGGGGCCCGACCCGCCCGACAATCTGACCGCCAGCCTGCTCGCCAACGCGCGCATCGGGCGCGTGCGTCTCCGCGGCGAGGCGCGCTTTGCGCTGGCCGGCGAGGGCGGCGACACCCGCATGACGCTGATCGGCGAATGGGCCGGGAAGGGTGACGCCGAATGGCGCGCCGAGCTCGGCTATGATCGCGGGCTCGATCGCGCGCGCATCGGCGCTGGATATACGCGCCGTTTCAAGGCGTTGCAGCTCAGTGGTTTTGGCGAGGTGGCGAGCGACGGGTCGGTGGCGGCGTCGCTTTCCCTTGCTTTCAGCTTCGGACCGGATAGCGGCGGCGGCTGGCGCGTGTCGAGCGAGAAGCTCGCGAGCCGCGGGCAGGTGGTCGCCGAAGTGTGGATGGACGAAAATGGAGACGGCCTGCGGCAGTCGGAGGAAGCGGCGCTGCCGGGCGTGCCGCTGACCGCGGGCCACGGCCATGCCGACGCGGCGACCGACGCGGCGGGGCGTGGGACGATCGACGGGCTCGAACCCTTTCGTCCGGTGCTGATCGGCGTTGATGCGGGCAGCCTGCCCGACCCCTATGTCCAGCCTGCGGTGCCGGGGGTGGTGGTTACGCCGCGGCCGGGCGTCGCGACCCGCATCGCCATACCGATGACCGCCGCGGGCGAGATCGAGGGTATCGTGCGCCGCGACGGCGGCAACCCGGTCGAGGGGCTGCTCGTCGAGCTGGTCGACGCCGAAGGGCGCGTGCGCGCGGCGACGGTCACCGAGTTCGATGGCTATTTTCTGTTCGAGGGCGTCGCTTACGGGCGTTATACGGTGCGGCCGGGCAAGGCGTCGGCGGCGGCGTTGCGGCTCGACAGCCGTTTCACGATGGCCGCGGCGCCGGGCAAGGCAAGCCCGCGCGTGCGGCTGGGCACGCTGATGCTGAAGCCGGTGCGTCGCGATGTCCTGGCGGGCGACGATGCGTCGCCGGGGTCCAACGGCGCGCGCGCCCCGCCGGGGAATGGTGGGTTGTAGCGATGACGGCTTTGGGGTGGATTCCTGCCTTTCCCATATTCGTCATCCCGGCGCAGGCCGGGATCTCGCCGGTGCGGTAAACCGATAGGGTGAGATCCCGGCCTGCGCCGGGATGACGATAAAGTTGAGGGCAACTACCGGTCGAATGCCGCCTTCTCGATAATTCGGACGGAGGCCGCCTCGGCGGCCATAGCGGCTTCGGGTCGCCCGCCGACCTCAACTCAGCAACGGCTCCAGCGCGTCCCATTCGCGGTCGACCGCGCGGCGGCCGGCGTCGATGGCGGCGCGGATCTTTTGGGGATCGAACTCGAGCGTTTCGGCGACCTCTTCGTCGGGCTCGATGATGCGGATCGGTGCGAAGCGGTAGCGCGCGATCTGGACGTCGAGCGGATGCAGGATGCGCGCGGCCTCGGCGCCGCCGATGCCCGCGGCCTGAAGCGCGCGGAGCTGGCCCTCGCGCGCGGCGATCAGGTCGTTGATGAGCGCGGCGCCGGCAAGGTCGTTCGCCGACACCTCCGACTGGAGGATGTCGACCGCGCGCAGCCCGATCTTGATGAGGTTGGGAAAGGTGCGCACCGCCCCCGGCTGCGGCGCGGGCGAGGCGCGTACCGCGATCACCCCGCGCGGATTCAGCTGCAAGGCGGAGCTGAGCGGCGTCACGTCGCGCACGCCGCCGTCGACCCATTGTTCCTCGGTCCCGTCGGCGGCGCGCGTCTTCAAGGGATCGAAGAAGACCGGCATCGCGCAGCTTGCATAGACCCAATTGTGGATGCCGGGCACACGCTCGTCGATCGTGCGATAGCGGCCGGTGCCGAGATTGACGACGCCGAGCAACAGCTTGCGCCCGCTCGCGCGCAACCTTTCCTCATTGGCGAAACGTTTGAGCAGCCGTTTGAGCGGCGCGGTGTCGTAGAGCGCATCCTCGCCGAGCAGCCCGCCGACGACGCCGAGCGGGCGGGGCTTGTAGATCGAGCTGTTTCCCCTGATTCCGAGCCAGGCGTCGAGCAGCGCGGGCACATCGTCCTGCGCGACGCCGAGCGCCTGGATCGCGCCGGTCGAAACGCCGGCGACGATGTCGAGCCGGACGCCGCGGTTCACGACGAGTTCGTGGACGACGCCCACCTGAAAGGCGCCCTTGGCGCCGCCGCCGCTCAAAACGATCGCCAGTCCGCCTGCCATGACGCGTGCCTCCTGCGAATGGCCAATGCTATCGCATATCCGGTGGCTTCCCAAGGCGCGAGACGGGCCGAAAGCCAAGAATCGGGCGCCGTGTTAACCAGTTTTTATCCATGTTTGGCCACAGCGGAGGCGAATGTGATTTGTCTGTGGGGAACAATCGAATGTCCGAAGCCATTGGTTCGCAAAACCGCCCGACGAGCGTCGATGTGGCGATCATCGGCGCGGGGCCGGCGGGACTCACCGCCGCCTATCTGCTGACCAAGCAAGGCTATTCGGTCACGGTGATCGAAAAGGATCCCGTCTACGTCGGCGGGATCAGCCGCACGGTCGAGCATGAAGGCTTTCGTTTCGACATCGGCGGGCACCGCTTTTTCTCGAAAAGCCGCGAAGTCGTCGAGCTGTGGAACGAGATTTTGCCCGACGACTTCATCGAGCGGCCGCGGATGAGCCGCATCTATTATGAAGGCAAGTTCTACAGCTATCCCCTGCGCGCGTTCGAGGCGCTGTGGAACCTCGGCGTGATCCGCTCGACCCTGTGCATGATGAGCTATGCCAAGGCGAAGCTGCTGCCCAGGAAAAAGGTGCGCAGTTTCGAGGACTGGACGGTGGGCCAGTTCGGGCGGAAGCTCTATTCGATCTTTTTCAAGACCTATACCGAAAAGGTGTGGGGGATGCCGTGCGACGAAATGTCGGCCGACTGGGCGGCGCAGCGCATCAAGGGGCTGAGCCTCGGCGGCGCGGTGATCGACGGGCTGAAGCGCAGCCTGGGGCTGAACAAGAAGCCGAATGACGGCATGGCGACCAAAACCCTGCTCGAAACCTTCCGCTATCCGCGGCTCGGCCCCGGCATGATGTGGGAGGCCGCACGCGACAAGGTGTTGGCGGGTGGCAACCATGTGCTGATGGGTCACAGCTTCAAGCAGCTGACGCAGGATCAGACGACGGGGCGGTGGCGGATGACCGCGACCGGACCCGACGGCGATGTCGTCATCGACGCGGCGCGCGTCATCAGCTCGGCGCCGATGCGCGAGCTCGCCGCGCGCATCCATCCGCTTCCGGCGTGCGCGCTCACCGCGGCGCCCAGGCTCAAGTATCGCGACTTTCTGACCGTCGCGCTCAAGGTCCGCTCGGAAGAGCTTTTCCCCGACAACTGGATCTATATCCACGACAGCCAGGTGCAGGTCGGCCGCGTGCAGAACTTCCGCAGCTGGTCGCCCGAAATGGTCCCCGACCCGGCGATAGCGTGCGTCGGCCTTGAGTATTTCTGTTTCGAGGGTGACGGGCTGTGGTCGTCGAGCGACGCCGATCTCATTGCACTCGCGACCAGGGAAATGGCGATCCTTGGTCTTTGCAGGGCCGAGGACGTCGTCGGCGGCGCGGTGGTGCGGCAGGAAAAGGCCTATCCCGTCTATGACGATGATTATGCCGCGCATGTCGAGACGATGCGCAGCGAGCTCGAGGCGCGTTACCCGACGCTGCACATGGTCGGGCGCAACGGGATGCACCGCTATAACAACCAGGATCATGCGATGATGACCGCGATGCTGACCGTGCGCAACATCGTCGCGGGCGAGAGGCTTTACGATATCTGGGGCGTCAACGAGGACGCCGAATATCATGAAAGCGGCACCGAGGGCGAACGCGCGGCGCTGGCGTCGGTGCGTGACGTGCCCGCGCGCGTCGCCAGGGCCGCCTGAGCGTTCGGCCGGGGGGAAAGGCGCGATGCAATCCGCGCTCAGACTCATCGCATCGGTGCGCCGCGGCGAGGTCCGCTGGGTCAATTATCTGCTCGCGAGCGCGCTTGCGCTCGGCAGCGACGCCGGGCTGTTCCTGCTCCTGCTCGATGCCGGACTGGCTCCGGTTCCGGCGTCGGCTACCGGCTATTGCGCCGGCATCCTCGTCCACTGGCTGATCTCCAGCCGCCTCGTCTTTGCCGACGGCGCCGCGGCGCGCGGCACGGGTGAGCGGCATCGCCAGAAGCTGCTCTTCGTCGGATCGGCGGTCGTCGGGCTTGCGGTCACCACCGCGATCGTCGGCGGCGGCAGCGCGCTGGGGCTCGACCCCCGGCTGGCGAAGCTCGTGGCGATCATCGTCAGTTTCCAGACGACCTATTTGCTGCGCCGCCATATCGTGTTCCGGGCTGCTGCGGGATGAGCGAGGCGGCGGCAATGCCGCCGGGCGGCATCCGGCTCGGCCCCTGGTTCACCCCGACGCGGATCGCTTTGGTCGTCTGGGGTCTGATGAGCCTGATCGCGATCGCCGCGAACTGGGGGGCGATCGGAGCGCTCGATCTCGGCGACACCGACGACGCGATGCGCATGGCGCAGGTGCGCGATCTGCTTGCGGGGCAGGGCTGGTGGGATCTCACGCAATATCGCGTCAACCCGGCGGGCGGCGGTGTGCTGATGCACTGGTCACGCATCGTCGACGCGCCGCTGGCGATCGGCATTCTGATGCTGCAACCGCTGTTCGGTCAGACCATGGCCGAACGCATTGTGATGGCGGCCTGGCCGCCATTGCTCGGCGCGGCGCTCAGCGTCGCTTGCGCGCTCGGCTACCGCAACCTGTCGGATCGCCGCATCGCCTATGTCGTTCCGCTGTTCCTCATCATGTCGGGTTATATATTGGTCCAGTTCAGGCCGCTGCGCGTCGATCATCATGGCTGGCAAATCCTGCTCGCGATGCTGGTGATGGCCCAGGCGCTGCGCCCGGCATCATGGGGCGCGGGGCTGTTCGGCGGGCTGTTCGCCGCGGCGTTGCTCGCGGTGTCGATCGAAGGGCTGCCGATGTCGGCGCTGTTCGGGGGCCTTGCCGCGCTGCGCTGGGCGCTCAACGGCCGCGGCGACGATCGCGCGCGGCTTTGCGGTTATATGGGGGCGCTCGCCAGCGGGGCGATCCTGTTGCAGTTTGCGACGCGTGGGCCCGCCGGTCTCGTCGGCGCCTGGTGCGATTCGCTGTCGGCGCCCTATATAGCGGCATTGGTCGCGGCTGCGGCGGTGGTTTTCGCCGCGGCCAGCGCCAATCCGGCGCGCATGTCGACGCGTTTCCTGCTGCTGATCCTGGGCGGTGCAGCCGCCGCGGGGGCGCTGGTGTGGACCGAACCCCTGTGTGCAAAGGGGCCCTTCGCCACGCTCGACCCCATCGTCGTCGATTTCTGGTATCGCAACGTCATCGAGGGCCAGCCGCTCTGGGCCGCAAAGGCGCAAGACATGATCCATGTGCTGGTGCCTTCGTTCATCGGACTGGTCGGCGCCCTGCTCGCGTGGCGCGGCGCCTCGGTCGCGGCCGACCGGCGAAACTGGGCGACGGTCATTGCCGCGCTGCTGGGCGCCGCTGCGCTGTCGCTGCTGGTTTTTCGGAGCGTCTCGACCGCGCATCTTTTCGCGCTGCCCGGCTGCGCATGGCTCGGCCTGCGCGCCTGGACCTGGGCGCGGACGATCCGCGCGGCCGTGCCGCGCATCCTTGCCTCGGCCATGGCGGCGCTGACCCTGCCGCTGCTTGGGAGCATGGCCGTGGCGGCGCTGCTCAGCCTCGCGGTGCCCGCCTTGAGAGCGGAAGAGGCGCGCGCTGCGGCCAGGCTCGCCGATACCAACCGCTACCGCACCAACTGCCTTGACGGGGCGGCGATCGCCGACCTCAATCGGCTGCCGCCGACGACGTTGCTGACCCCGATCGACCTGGGCGCCCCCCTCGTCTTCTGGACCTCGCATCGGCTGGTCGCGACGCCGCATCACCGTAACAGCCACGCGATGGCCGACACGATCCGCGCCTTTGCGGGCGATCCGGCCGCGGCCGAAGCGCTGGTGCGGCGTCAGCAGGCGGCGATGATCGTCTATTGCCGGACCGCCAATGATTTTGCGCGCTATCGCCGCGCGCGCAAGGACAGCCTTGCCGCGCAACTCCATGCCAGGAATCCGCCGTCGTGGCTCGAAGCGGTGCCGATCGAATCGCGCGCGGGGCTGGCGGTGTGGCGGGTCAAGGGCTTTTAGAGCATGATCGGGCCGGCCTGAAACACGGCCTGTTATATCCCGTCATCCCGGCGAAGGCCGGAATCTCGCCGGTGCATCAGGAGGAGATGGTGGGATCCCGGCCTTCCCCGGGATGACGCTTCAATTGAGAAGACCTATTGCTCAGGACCGCGGGAGCACACAGCCTATTCAATTTTAGGCGGGGCGGAAGCGCAGCGCCGCGCCATTCATGCAATAACGCTTGCCCGTCGGTTTCGGCCCGTCGTTGAAGACATGGCCGAGGTGGCCACCGCAGCGCCGACAATGGACCTCGGTACGCGGATAGCCGAGGTCATAGTCGGTCGCGGTGCCGATCGCGCCTTTCAGCGGCGCCCAGAAGCTCGGCCAGCCGGTGCCGCTGTCATATTTGGTCTTGCTCGAATAAAGCGGCAGCGCGCAGCCCGCGCAGACGAACGTGCCGGCGCGCTTTTCCCTGTCGAGCGGGCTGGTGAAGGGTCGTTCGGTCGCCGCCTCGCGCAGTATGCGATATTCGAGCGGCGACAGGCGCTTTTTCCATTCGGCTTCGGACAGGCGCCAGCCCGGCTCGGCCTTGGGCCGCGCCGACTTGGCGAACAGCATCGGCGCGGCGACGATGCCGCTGCCAAGCGCCAGGCCGCCCAGAAGATGACGTCGCGCGATCATGTCTTGCCTCCTGCCACCTTATACGGCGGAAACAGGCGCCGGGTTTCAGCCGCGGTCAATAATGTTCGAGTTCGACCGGCAGGCGGCGATAGCCGTGGACGAAGCTTGCATGGACGCGCTCGGGCGCGCCGACGACATTCACGCGCAGGCGGCGCTTCTGCATCTCCGAAATCAGCGTCGTAAGCTGCAACTCGGCGACCCGCGCGCCGACGCAGCGGTGGATGCCATAACCGAAGGCGAGGTGGCGGCGCGCATTTTCACGGTCGACGATGATGCGGTCGCCGTCGGGAAAGACGCTCTCGTCGCGGTTCGCCGAGGCGTACCAGAGCGCGATCTTGTCGCGCGCCTTGATCGGGTGGCCGAACAGCTCGGTGTCCTCCATCGCGGTGCGGCGCATGTGCGCGAGCGGGGTTTGCCAGCGAATGATCTCGTGCATCGCATTCACCGCGAGTTCGGGGTCGTGGTTCGCCTCGAGCTTGGCGCGTTCCTCGGGGAAACAGTGGAGGCCATAGGCATAGGCCGACATCGAATTGCGCGTCGTGTCGTTGCCGCCGACGATCAGCAGGATGAGGTTGCCCATGAACTCCTCATGGCTCATGTGGCTCATCGCGTCGGACTGGAGCATGATCGAAATAAGGTCGTGCTTGCCGGGATTTTTCGCCTTGTGGTCCCACAGCTCCTTGAACGCCGCGCCCATTTCAAAGGCGATCGCGAGCCGTGCCTGCCGCTCTTCGAGCGTGTTGAAGCTTTCGATGTCGCCGAGCGCGTCGGACCAGGCGGTCAGCCTGTGCCGGTCGGCCCAGGGAAAGTCGAACAGGATCGCGAGCATATCGGTGGTGAGTTCGATCGACACTTTTTCGACCCAGTCGAACGTCTCGCCGACCGGCAGCGTGTCGATCAGCGCGGCGGTGCGCGCCTGGGTGTCGGCGCGCATCCGCTCGATTTCGGAAGGGCCGAAGGCGGGGGCGACGGTGCGGCGTTGCGCCGTGTGCTGCGGCGGGTCCATGGCGATGAACATCGGCATGGGAATCTCGCCCTCTTTCAGATGCTCGACCCCGTCGCCCGCGACGGTGATGCCGCCATATTCCCAGCTGGACGAGAAAATCTTGGGCAGCGCCTCGATATGCTGGATCGGCTTGTAGGTGGTCACCGACCAATAGGGGCCGAATTTCGATTCGGGGCAGTAATAGATCGGCGATTCGGCGCGCAACTGGCGCATCGGTTCCTGCCAGCGATCCTCGCTCCATAGCTCGGCGCGGCTGACATCGAGCGGATTCGGGGTTTCAGGCGCAAGGCGAATCTGGGTGGCCACGGGCAGCTCCTCTCTGGCGGCCGTCTTGGTGCGACCGATTCAGTTGCAGAATGCCACTATTTACAACTTTGTCAACGGCGGGACGACGGGTCAGGCGCGGTTGCCGCGCGTCCAGAACTTCCAGTTGCCGCCGCCGCTGAGCACGCCCGCGCGGAACAGCCGCACCGCGATCCAGATCACCAGCGCGACCCACAGCGCCTGCCAGCCGAGCGCGAGCAGGTGAACCGCCTTGTCGCTGTCGGTCGCGGCGCGCGCCGCCATCGCGAGCGGCGAGGAAAAGGGGAAGATTTGCGCAAAGCGGGCAAGGCCGCTGTCCGGCGCGCTCGCCGCGGCGGCAGACAGGCTGAACATGCCGACCTGGAAAATGGTGATCGGGAGGCTGAGCATCTGAATCTCGCGCACCGTTGCCGCCTGCGCGCCGATGCCGAGAAAGACGGCGCCGAGCAGCAGGAAGGACAGGATGAAATAGGCAAAACCGATGCCGAGGAAAAAGGGCCAGCCGGTCGCGGGCATCGACGCCAGCGCGTCTGCGGCCTTGCCGGCCTTGCCCGTCGCGGCGAGGCTGGCGGGATCGAGCTGGGTCGCGGCGACCAGTCCGGCGCCAAAGGCCATCGCCAGCCAGAAGGCGATGAACAGCACCGCGACGCCCAGGAAACCGAGCAGCTTGCCCAGAAAAACGCTTTCGAGCGGCACCGCGGCGGCGAGGATCTCGATCACCTTGTTGCCCTTTTCCTCGGCGAGCGAGCTCACTGTCTGTCCGGCGAGCAGCAGCGTCAGCAGGAATATGACGAACACCGCGCCGAACCCCATGGATTGCTGTGCCGCGATACTGGCTCCGCCGCTTCGCAAGCTTTCAAAGCGCGGCGCGATCGGGGCGACGGGGCCTGCGGCGCGGTCGCGCAATGCTTCGCTCGCCAGCAGCGCGAGATAGCGGCCCGAACGGCCGTCGGCATTGCGCTCGACGATATGCGGGGCGGCGAGCGGTCCGCTCATCACGGCATAGGTATCGGCGCCCTTTTCGCGCGCGACGGCGCGCGGATCGGCCGTGGTCGGCCCGGCGAGGCGCACCTCGAGCAGCGGCGGCGCATCGGGGTCGCGGAAAGCGTCGCGCAGCCGCCGGTCGGCGGCGCGCAGCGCCTCGACATCGGCGGGATCGACGATCGCAACGATCCGCTCGGCGCCGCGCGCGCTGTCGGCGAGCTGCGATGCGCCGACGCCGCCCGCGAGCCCCATGCCAACCATGAAGAGCGGCGCGAGGAGAAAGAGGAGGAAAGCCGGCGTCGCGACGATCGCCAGAAAGTCGCGCCGCGCAACTACGAGGATGTTTCGGAAAATGGGGGTCATGCGCTCGCTTCCTCGATGGCATCCTCGGTGGCGTCGGCGTCGAAACCGGCATCGACCTGTCGCACGATATGCACGAAGGCATCGTGCAGCGCGGGGCGGCTGATCGACAGGCCGCGGACGCCATGGCCGCTCGCGGTGATCCGCGCGAGCAAAGGTTCGACATCCTTGTCCTCGATCGCGAAATGCCAGTCGTCGCCGCGGCGCTCGGCGCCTGTCGGCAGGCAGGCGGCGATCGCGGCGGCGTCGCCTGCTTCGCGCGGCGTATAGCGCACCTGCATCGGGAGCAGCGCGCGCGCCTCGTCAACCGTCCCCTCGAACCGCCGCGCTGACCGCGCGATGATCGCGATGCGATCGCACAGCCGCTCGGCATGCGCCATCACATGCGTCGAAAACAGGATCGTCGCGCCGCGCGCCTGTTCGCGCCGCACGATCATCTCGAGCCGTTCCTGGTTGACGGGGTCGAGCCCCGAAAAGGGTTCGTCGAGGACGATAAGGTCGGGGGCGTGGACGATCGACCCGATCAGCTGGACCATCTGCGCCATGCCCTTCGACATCTTGCGGATCTTTTCGTCGATCACGCGCTCGAGCCCCAGTTCGGACATGAAGGCGGCGGCGCGGCGGCGCCCCTCCGACCAGTCGAGCCCGCGCAGCGCGCCCATGAAGGCGATCGCCTCGCGCGCTTTCATGCCCGGATAAAGCCCGCGCTCCTCGGGCAAATAGCCGATGCGGCTGCGCACGGCCTGCGGCTTCAGCCCGCCGAGCAGGCGGCTCGTCCCCGCGTCGGGGTCAATGATGCCCAGCGTCATCCTGAGGCTGGTCGTCTTGCCCGCGCCATTGGGGCCGAGCACGCCATAGATGCTGCCCGCCGGTACCGCCAGGCTGACGTCATCGACCGCCTTGAAATCGCCGAAATATTTGGTGAGGCCGGTCGCCTCGACGCTGAAATCGCTCAAATGCTGGTCCCCAATCATTCGTATGGCAGGCTATGGCACGGCGAGGCCGCTCGCGTATAGAGCGCCAATGGTTGCCAAGCCCTTGCCTCCCTTTGAAGCTCGCCTGGAGGCGGCCGCGCGCGCGCAGGGGTTCGTGGCGTTCGGCATCGCCGCCGCCGATGCCGCGCCGCAGACGGCCGCGCGACTGCGGCAATGGCTGGCCGAAGGGTGTCACGGCGACATGATCTGGATGGAAAGCCGCGCCGAACAGCGTGGATCGCCCAGGGGGTTGTGGCCCGCGGTTCGGTCGGTGATCGCGCTCGGCATGAGCTATGCCCCCGCGCTCGACCCGCTTGCGCTCGCCGATCATGCGGACCGGGGGCGCATTTCGGTCTATGCGCAGGGCGCCGACTATCATGACGTCGTCAAAAAGGCGCTGAAGGCGACTGCGCGCTGGCTCGTCGGTGAAGCCGGCGATGCCGAGGTCAAGGTTTTCGTCGACACCGCCCCGGTGATGGAAAAGCCGCTGGCTGCGGCGGCGGGGCTCGGCTGGCAAGGCAAGCATAGCAACCTCGTCAGCCGCGACCATGGCAGCTGGCTGTTTCTGGGGGCGATCTATACGACGCTCGATCTCGTGCCGTCGGCGCCGGGGCGCGACCGCTGCGGCAGCTGTACGGCATGCCAGTCGGCGTGCCCGACCGACGCTTTTCCCGCGCCCTACCGGCTCGATGCGCGGCGCTGCATCTCCTATCTCACCATCGAGCATGACGACCCGATCCCGGCCGAGTTCCGCCGCGCGATCGGCAATCGCATCTATGGCTGCGACGATTGCCTCGCCGTCTGCCCATGGAACAAATTTGCCGATAGCGCCCACCGGCACCGCGCCTTCCTGCCGCGCGCCGAGCTGGCGGCGCCGTCGCTCGGCGACCTGCTCGCGCTAGACGATGCCGGGTTTCGACAGGTGTTCGCGGGGTCGCCGATCAAGCGCATCGGGCGCGGACGCATGGTGCGCAACGCGGCGATTGCGGCGGGGAACAGCGGCGATGCGCGCTTCGTGCCCGCGCTCCAAAGGCTCGCGGACGATGAAACACCGATGGTCGCCGATGCGGCGCGCTGGGCGCTGGCCGAACTGGGATCCCAGAGCGGCGAGCCTTAAATATGAACCGTTCGCCCTGAACTTGTCGAAGGGCCGTTCTTTCTTTTGACGCTGCAAGAAGAAGGACGGTGCTTCGACAAGCTCAGCACGAACGGATTTGGGGATGATGTCTATTTAACGCACGATGCTCTAGCGCCGTAGCGCCTCGGCGCAGCTGTTCACTTCGGCGTTGCGGCCGTCGGGCGCGCGCGCGTCGACATGCGTCGCGACCGGATTCGCGCCCGCGCGCGGGGCATAGAAATAAATGTCGAGCACGCAGCGCGACCCCGCGAACTGGAGCTTGCGCCCCGCGCCCTCGGTGACGTCGAGCCGCGGCTTGCCGAACATCCGTCCGACCGCATCGACGCTGCTGCCGATCAGCGCATTGTTCTGCACCGGCCGTACGGCGGTTGGCGGCGGCGCCGCGGGCGGGCGCGCAGAAGGGTGCGGGATCGCCGGACCCGCGCAGGCGCCCAGCGTCAGGGCCAGGCCGGCGATGGCGGCCAACCGGCGGTTATCGGTCATGTTTCTTGTCCCCGTCGCTGAGGTGCAGCATGTGGACGGCCATAGCGGCGCTGAGCAGCGGCGCCAATAAATTGGCGACGGGCACCACAAAGCTTGCGGCGGACAGCAGGCCGAGCGGCCAGCGCGCACCGCGGTCGAGGCGCGGGCGACCCGGATGGCGCGCGAGCACCATCGCCTCCAGATCGCGGCCGAGCAGCAACGCGTTGACGAGCAGCGCGAGGATCGGCGTGCCGATGCCCGTGACGAGCAGCGCAACATAGAGCGGCAGCGCGAGTAGATTTCCGCCGATCAGTCGGCCGAGCGAGGCGAGCGCGAGGCGGATGTTCTGGCCCCAGCCGACATCGACCGCGTGCGTCGCGGCGGCGGGATAATGGCGCCCCTCGACATCGGCGACGAGTCCGTCGGCGAACAGGCCGATGACGATGATCGCGACCGCGCGAAAGAGCAGCCAGCCGCCCGCGATCAGCGCAAGGACGACGAGCACGCTTGCCATGTCGCGCGTCGCGGTATCGAGCCAGCCCCATTGTTCCAACGCCCAGCGCGCGCCGAAAAAGATCGCCGCACCCGACAGGCCGAGCAGCAGCAGCGTGAGCGCGAGGCTCTGCGCCAGAATGGCAAGCACGCGTGCGCTGGCGAGGTCGCGGATCGCGAGCAGGAAAGCGTGGAGCGCGCGGGACATCGCCGCTGGATGGTCGGCGCGGCTCGGCGCGTCAAGCGTTCCGCTTGCCTTGACGCGCCCCGGTCCGTAAAGGCGCGCGCAGCTTTTCCCATTCATCACAGGATTTTTCATGGCCGCCACCGCCCGTTTCGATGTCGTCGCGATCGGCAATGCGATCGTCGACGTCCTCGCCCGCGCCGACGACGCGCTGATCGAGGCCGAGGGACTGACCAAGGGATCGATGCGGCTGATCGACGGCGCCGAGGCCGAACGCCTCTATGCCGCGATGGGCCCGGCGATCGAAATGTCGGGGGGGTCGGCGGCGAACACGCTGGCGGGCATGGCGGCGCTCGGCGAACGCTGCGCCTTTATCGGACAGGTCGCCGACGATCAGCTCGGCGCGGTATTCACCCACGATCTGCGCGCATTGGGCGTCGCATATGAAACGCCCGCGCTCAAGGAAGGCGCGCCGACCGCGCGCTGCCTGATCCTCGTCACCCCCGACGGGCAGCGGACGATGAACACCTTTCTGGGCGCGAGCCATCTGCTCGACCAGGCGATGATCGACGAGGCGTGGATCGCCGATGCCGAAATCCTCTATCTCGAAGGCTATTTGTGGGATCCGCCGCTGTCGCGCGCGGCGATGCGGCGCGCGATCGACGTCGCGCGCGCGGCGGGGCGCAAGGTCGCCTTCACCCTCTCGGACGCCTTCATCATCGACCGCCACGGCGCCGATTTCCGCGCGCTGATCGCCGAAGGCCTGTTCGACATCCTCTTTGCGAACGAGGTCGAAATCCGCGCGCTCGCCGAAACCGAGGATTTCGAGGCTGCGGTTGCGAAAATCGCCCCGCAGGTGCCTTTGCTCGTCGTCACGCGCGGCTCGCACGGCGCGCTCGCGATCCAGGGCGGCGCGCGCACCGAAGTCCCCGCCGAACCGATCGAAACGGTCGTCGATACGACGGGAGCGGGCGACCTGTTCGCGGCGGGATTCCTGTCGGGCCTCGCCGACGGGCGCCCGATCAAGGATTGCCTGACGATGGGCGCGGTGTGCGCGTGCGAAATCATCGCGCAGGTCGGGCCGCGCGCGCAGACCGATCTCAAGGCCAGGGTCGCTGAACGGCTGGGACAGGATAGGGCGGCGGGAAGCGGCCGATTACGGACATAATATCCTCCCTGCGGCCGAAGGCCGTGGAGAGGGGGAC